>NZ_JAGGMM010000003.1:0-309425 GCF_017875315.1 Methanomicrobium sp. W14 | reverse complement strand
AGTCATCGGTGTATTCGACAAGACAGACCCGAGAAAAGTCCGTGAAGTCCTTGATGACCATGTAGTCCTTGCATACGGGCCTCCAAACTCGCTTCTTATAGGAGGAACTCCCCAGAAGGTCGACAGTTATATGAAGAGTATGCTTGACGACTGCAAAGACGGCGGAATGATAGTTTTCCCCGGTGTTGACGGTGGAATATCCGGAAATGCAAAGCCCGAAAACGTAAAAGCTCTTATTGAGGCAGTAAAGAAGTACGGTACATACTAAATAAACCAAAATAAAAAAACCATATGCCTGAAGGGAATAATTTCTCTTCAGATATAACTTTGTTCTGGTTTTTAGGCTGGCTTCGCCTGAAAACAGTGTTTTTGCCGGGATATTAGCAGTGGCTGTAATTTTTAAATTTATTTTTTTTGAATTACCTCTACTGTTTATTTAATATATTCTGCTCCTGCACGCTCAAAAATGTTATATCTGACTTTTACTACTGCTTTTAATATTACGTATCTGATCAGGTATTTTCAGGTTGAAATCCTGGTGAAAACGAAATCCCACCTGATTTACCAAAAAAGCGCACAGATGTATCCGTATATAGATATTTTGGTAGCGGCAAATGATCTCAATGATTCTGGCTTGGATGTGCTGTTTGTTATTAGATAATATTTACTTAAATCCATATCTTTTGTATTGTGTGGTTTATTCTGTCTGTTTTGTAGGAAAAGTATTAGTACGGCGGTTTATAGAGAGCAAATTACCTCACAGTTACTTGTGAGACCGGGGTTACACTAATGACAGACAAAAGAAAGGAATTCGTCGATGCACTCATCGACTTTGACGAGTCGAAGTGCATGGATATTTTAAACCAGAGAATTGCAGACAAAGAGGACCCTAAACTTATAATCGAAGACGTAAGAAAGGCTACAGACATTGTAGGCCAGAGATTTGAGGAAGGGAGGTTCTTTGTTTCGGACCTCATGATGACCGGAGAGATACTCTCGCAGATTATGGAGGTTTTAAAGCCAGTATTCGGCGACAGCCAGATGGAAAACATTGGGACAGTTGTCATCGGAACAGTCGAGGGAGATGTCCACGACATCGGAAAGAACATCATCATAGCCCTTCTAGAGGCTGAAGGCTTCAAAGTCATAGACCTTGGCGTAGACCAGCCCGCAGACGCGTTCATTAAGGCCATTAAGGAGAACAACCCCGATATAGTTGCTCTGAGCGGTCTTTTAACGGAAGCTACCGAGTCCATGAAGAACATTGTCGAAAAGATAACGGAAGCAGGTCTTCGCGACAAGGTAAAGATTGTCGTTGGCGGCGGAAGGACAGACGAAGAGACCATGAAATACACAGGTGCCGACGAGTGGTCGGACGACGCAACGTCAGGTGTAAAGAAATTCAGAAAACTCGTGGAGGCGAACTAAAATGGATGCAGACGAACTACGTCGCGAAAGGCTTGAAAGAATTGAAACGGTTATTAAGGGAAAAGAGCCTGACAGGGTTCCTGTACTTGTTTCAACGAGCGTGTTTCATGCTCATTATGCAGGCTACACCTCAAAAGACATCATCCACAATCCCGAACTGAACGTGAAAGCAGCAGTAAAAACAGCCAAAGACTTTGACTTTGATTCTTTCGCCCCTCTTGTGGGACTAGAAGGGTCATTTCTGAGTATACCTTTTACGTGCTCTTCGCCCTCTTTCGGGCCTTCCACCAGGTTTATGCAGGCCTCATTTCACAAGGTCTTAAAGGACGACTTCACCAAATGGCCCGGAATGGAGCTTTCTGACGACGCCTCGCCACAGTTTATCGGAAAAGAGGTAATGAAGCTTAACGAGTACGGCGACTACATTGAAGACCCGGTAGGCTTTCTGCACAGGACTGCACTTCCGAGAATGTGCCAGGCCTTAAAAAATCCGGGGTCCCCCGAGTACAACGGGGCCATGGCGGAATTCGGTGCTGAAGTGCAGAAAAACTCTGAAGCGTCGGCAAAGCTTTTCCAGGCGCTTGGAGAGTGCGGTTATCCCCTGATACCATCCGCAAACAGCTATGCACCGCTGGACTTTATAAGCGACTTTCTGCGTGATATCAAAAACATTGTTCTTGATTTCTACAGAAATGGCGATGTGGTGAAAAAAGCGGTTGATGTAACGACTCCTCTTATGATAGAGTCCGCAAAAGTTTCCGGGAACATTCCTCCCGAAGCCAAAAAAGCGTTCGGGACTGATATAGTCGAGTGCTTTTTCCCTCTTCACTTAAACGAATACTTAAACCCGAAGCTTTACAAGGAGTTCTACTGGCCTTCCCTTCTGAAGGTATTCAAGACAGTCATAGACATGGGCCAGACACCTTATGTAATCTTTGAGGGAAGGCACGATGCCCACCTCGAGACTTTGCTTGACATCCCGAAAAAGAAGCTTATCGGTTTCTTTGATAAAACTGACCCGAGAAAAGTCAGGGAAGCAGTCGGTGACCACGTGATACTGATGACCGGCCCGCCGAACTCACTTCTCATCGGAGGAACACCCCAGAAGGTGGACGATTATATCAAGAGCATGCTTGAAGACTGCAAGGAGGGCGGTATGATTATAACGCCCGGAGTAGACGGAGGAATCTCCGGAGATGCAAAACCTGAAAACGTAAAAGCTCTTGTAGAGGCTGTTCACAAATACGGGAAATACTGAACTGGATAGTCACTCCACATAAATACATTTTCTTCTCTAAAGGGGATTTTTTAAAATCCCCCCGACTCTCATGGCTTTATGCTCCTGAAATGTAGCTTACGGCATTTTTATTGTGGTATTTTAATCTGATTAAATTGTCATCGTTTTTTTTGTTCATAATATTTAGATAATCTGATTTGTCACGTCTTTTAGCCAAAAAAGCGCACAAATATACAGTATATAACTTTATAGATAGGGGCATACGATCTGCAAGAAATAAGCCCAAATTTTTTGAGATTTCAAGAAAACTTGATTTATAGAAAAATTTATTGTCAAATCTGCCTTTTTTTTCGTTTTTCATTTAATAAGTATTTTATACCACTCTCAAGAGAGACCAATTTAGCTCACCTTAGGGGTGAGTGCGGGGTTATACTAATGACAGACAAGAGAAAAGAATTCGTTGATGCGTTAATCGACTTTGATGAGTCGAAATGCATTGAGATTCTAAACCAGAGAATAGCAGACAAGGAAGACCCTAAACTGATAATCGAAGACGTAAGAAAGGCTACAGACATTGTAGGTCAGAGATTTGAGGAAGGAAGGTTCTTTGTTTCCGATCTCATGATGACCGGAGAGATACTCTCGCAGATTATGGGGGTTTTAAAGCCCGTATTCGGCGACAGCCAGATGGAGAGTATCGGAACTGTTGTCATAGGAACAGTCGAGGGAGATGTACACGACATCGGGAAGAACATCATAATAGCTCTTCTCGAGGCTGAAGGCTTTAAGGTTGTAGACCTTGGCGTAGACCAGCCGGCAGACGCCTTTATAAAGGCTATTCAGGAGAATAAACCTGATATCGTCGCATTAAGCGGACTTCTTACCGAAGCTACCGAGTCCATGAAAAACATTGTCGAAAAGATTACGGAAGCAGGTCTTCGCGACAAGGTAAAGATTGTAGTGGGCGGCGGAAGGACAGACGAAGAGACCATGAAGTACACCGGTGCCGACGAATGGTCGGACGATGCAACATCGGGTGTAAAAAAGTTCAGAAAGCTTGTGGAGGCGAACTAAATGGATACAGATGAACTGCGCCGTGAAAGGCTTGAAAGGCTTGAAGCTGTTATGAAAGGAAAGGAGCCTGACAGGGTGCCTATAATCGCTTCAACAAATGTGTTTCACGCCCATTATTGCGGGTATACATCAAAGGATGTTATCCTCAACCCTGAGCTTAATATAAAGGCTGCGGTTAAAACCGGTCAGGACTTCGATTTTGATTCCTTTGCACCGCTTATCGGACTTGACGGCTCTTTTATGACCATACCGTTCATAAACTCGGCTCCGTCAATAGGTCCTGCCACCAGGATGATGGAGGCGCCTTTCCACAGTGTTTTAAAGGACGTATTTACGAAATGGCCCGGAATCGAGCTTTCAGACGACGCTTCCCCCCAGTTTATCGGCCGGGAGATAATGAAGCCTGACGAGTACGACAGTTACATAGAAGACCCTCTCGGCTTCCTTCACGGGACTGCACTTCCGAGGATGTGCTCAGCCTTAAAGGACCCCGGCTCTCCGGAGTACAACGGAGCTATGGCCGAGTATGGTGCTGCAGTACAGAAAAAATCCGAAGACAACGCGAAGCTTTTTATGGCACTTGGCGAATGCGGCTATCCTTCTATACCACAGGCAAGCGGCTACGCTCCTCTTGACTTCATAAGCGACTTTCTGCGTGACATAAAGAACATGATTCTTGATTTCTACAGAAACGGCGACAAAGTCAAAGAGGCAATCGATGCGACAACGCCTCTTATCATCGAAGAGGCAAGGGTTTCAGGAAATATCCCGCCTGAAGTTCAGAAGGCCTGCGGAACTGACCTCATAAAGTGCTTCTTCCCGCTGCACTTAAACGAATATCTCAACCCGAAACTTTACAACGAATATTACTGGCCTTCCCTTCTGAAGGTATTCAAAACTGTTATCGATATGGGACAGACGCCTTATGTAATGTTTGAAGGCAGGCATGATGCACACCTTGAGACGCTTCTTGACATTCCGAAAAAGAAACTTGTAGGTTACTTCGACAAGACAGACCCGAGAAGAGTCAGGGAAGCTGTCGGTGATCATATCATTCTCATGAGCGGCCCGCCGAATTCGCTTTTGATTGGCGGAACACCCCAGAAAGTGGATGATTACATGAAGAGTATGCTTGACGACTGCAAGGAAGGCGGAATGATAATTACGCCTGGTGTTGAGGGAGGAATCTCCGGAGGCGCCAAGCCCGAGAACGTGAAGGCCCTTATCGAGGCTGTCCACAAGTATGGAAAGTACTGAATAAATAGTTTGCATAATTCAGATTGGAGGTTTTTACAATGGCTAATTCAAAATTACTCAGTCCTGATTCACCGCTTGTCATAATTACGATAATGTCAATCTTTTTCCTGCTGATGGGTTTTGGTACAATCACACCGGCTCTTGACGTTATAATGAAGGCGTTTCCGGACCTTTCTATAAGTACATTTTACCTGATATCAACGCTGCCGTCGCTGATACTTGTACCGGGGTCTATGATTGCCGGTGCTATCGCCGGAACCAAGGTAAAATACAAAGTGCTTGCACTTATCGGTATTGCACTGTTTACCCTCGGAGGTATCGCTCCTGTATTCCTTGACGACTTCTCGGTAATCCTTCTGAACAGGGCCATATTCGGGTTTGGTATCGGTATGCTGTACCCGCTTGGAAGTGCCCTTATACTTGGTCTGTATGAAGGTGAAATGCAGGCAAGGCTGCTTGGAATGGGAACAATCGTCATGAACATCGGTGGTATTGTTCTCCAGTTCTTCGGAGGATATTTCGCAAGTTTCGGATGGCACGCAAGTTTCTGGGCCCACGCTTTTGCAATAATATCGTTCATTTTAGTTCTGCTCTTTCTGCCTGAACCAAACAAATCAGTCCAGGAAGAGAATGGCGACAAGCCCAAGGAAAAAGTCAGAGTACCGTCTTCGGTATGGGCCCTGTCCCTTATATGGGGTTTCACTGTCCTTATGCTCTACCCTGTCCTTCTGAACATGTCCACGTTTATGGATATCAACTCTCTCGGAGGGTCGGCTGTTGCAGGTATCGTACTTTCATTCTTCACGGTAGGCGGAATGATTGCGGGAGTTATATTCAGCAAAATGACGAAGCTTAAGGCGACACGCAGGTATCTTCTTACAATCGCCATGTTTGCTGTTTCCTTAGGTCTGGGCCTCGTGCTCTACGGAGGAAACATTGTCCTCGTAACTATCGGTATATCGTTTGTTGGTATAGGCTTCTCGACGATGTATCCCGGAGTTCTGATGCTCATCGGCCTTATAGTAACACCTGATGCTCTTGCCAAATCAACAGCTATAATGACAATCTGCATGGGTATATTTGAGTTCATTTCCGGATACTGGATTGAGTTAATCGGTGACCTGACAGGGGACGCAATTGCAATGCCATTGTTCGTGGGCATGGTAATCGTTGCTGTCTGTGCTGTAATCTCGATATTCATCAACCCGTACCCGAAAAACGACGTTGCAAATAAGTCAGGAGAATCTTCCTGATTAATTTGCTCTTTTTATGACACTTTTTCTGTGAGTGCCGGCTGTGGCGCATATTTTTAAAAATTTCTTTGTAAACTGTCTGTGATATGATTCTATGTCATCTGGTGCGCCATATTGTTGAAATGAATCTTTTTATATATCAAACCTGATTTTTAGATGGTTGTGTATTAAAATTATTCTTAATATCATAGAAAAAGTCCTAAAAAATTTAATTATGCTTTTTATTCTATTATTTATCTAAAATAAAGCGCGTATGCCTGGACATATTTATTTTTATGTATATGGGCAAACGATATCTGCGGATCATGCTCCGTTAACATATATAAAATAAATTAATAATTATATACAACAACTATTGTTGCCTAAATAAATTCATTATATAAGTTTTGCTGATAAACTATTTGTAAAACTCATTATAGATACCCAATTATCTCACCTTAGGGGTGAGTACGGGGTTATACTAATGACAGACAAAAGAAAAAAGTTGCTAAATACTTTTTTGGACTTTTTTAAGTCACAGTGCACAGAATTACAGATACGAAAAACTGTTGATGACCCGGAAGTGGTCTGAAATGGAGCCCGGTGAACTTTACACGGAGAGGCTGGAGAGGCTTGAAGCCGTAATAAAAGGAAAAGAGCCCGACAGAGTTCCGGTTCATGCTGAAACAAGTCTTTTTCATGCACACTATGCGGGATATACTGCAAAGGACATCACCCTTGACTATCTGAAGAACAAGGATGCGGCCCTAAAGACCGCCCGTGACTTCAATTTTGATACTCTGGCCTGCATTACAGGAGTTGCGGGGTTTTACAGTTTTCTTGCCCTGATGAAGGATGCACCCCAGATAGCACCCTCGGCCGCTCTGATGCAGGCTCCCTTTCATAAAATCCTGAATGACGTCTATACAAGGTGGCCCGGCATCGAGATAGAAGATGATGCAGCTCCCCAGTTTATCGGCCGGGAGGTAATGTCCTCCGATGAATATGCAAAACTTGCAGAGGACCCTTACGATTTCATCAACAGGGTTCTTCTCCCGAGAATATGCAGGTCCTTAAATGACCCGGGCTCTTCCGAATACAACGCTGCTCTTACCAGTTTCGGTGCCGAGATTAATAAGTTCAACATGGTTATGGGAGAAATGTCAGCTGAACTTTCAGGCAAATATGAAGTGCCTTTGATTCCGACAGGATGGAGCAGTGCACCCCTTGATTTCCTCAGCGATTTTTTGAGGGACATGAAAAACCTCTCGCTTGACCTCTACAGGTGTCCTGAAAAGGTCAAAGTGGCAGTAGACGCTCTTACACCTGTTATGGTGGAGTCCGCGAAAGTCACCGGGACTTTTCCCGAGGAGGTAAGAAAACAGGCAGGAACGGATATCGTCCAGTGCATGTTTCCGCTTCACCTGAATGAGTATCTTAACCCTAAGCTTTACGATGAATATTTCTGGCCTTCGCTTCTCGAAGTTCTTGAAGAAGTAATAAAGATGGGCCAGACGCCTTTTGTTGTATTCGAAGGCAGGCAGGACGCTCACCTGGAGAGCCTTTTGGACCTTCCTAAAGGAAAGGTAATCGGTCTGTTTGACAAAACCGACCCGAGAAAGGTAAGAGATGTCCTGGGAGATCATCTCGTCCTTGTGAGCGGCCCGCCCAACTCCCTTTTAATTGCCGGAACACCGCAGAAAGTGGAAACTTACGTAAAAAGCCTTCTGGACGACTGCAAAGAGGGTGGAATGATAGTAACGCCCGGTGTAGACGGAGGAATTTCCGGCAGTGCGAAGCCTGAAAACGTAAAAGCCCTTGTTGATGCAGTAATAAAATACGGCGGGTACTAAGGAGGCGTTTGAAATGGATAAATCTCAGGCATTTAATCCTGATTCACCCGTCGTAGTGATAACGATAATGTCAATCTTTTTTTTGATGATGGGACTTGGAGTTATCACACCTGCGCTTAACGTAATTATGGATGCATTCCCCGACCTTTCCATCAGTACGTTTCTCCTGATATCAAATCTCCCATCGCTTCTGATGATCCCAGGATCTGTTATCGCGGGTGTAATAGCCGGGTCAAAGATGAAGTACAGGACTCTTGCAGCTCTTGGAATTCTGTTGTTTATTATAGGAGGAATAGCTCCGGTATTTCTCGATAATTTTTATGTAATTCTTATTAACCGTGCAGTCTTCGGTTTTGGTCTCGGGCTGATTTCTCCTCTGGGAAGTGCCCTGATACTGAATTTTTACGAAGGTGATATGCAGGCGAAACTGCTTGGCGTAGGAACCATAGTAATGAATGTCGGCGGAATCATCCTCCAGTTCTTTGGGGGTTTTTTCGCAAGTTTCGGGTGGCATGCCAGTTTCTGGGCTCATGCCTTTGCAATAGCATCGTTCGTTTTGGTCCTGCTTTTTCTGCCGGAACCGCAGAAAAAGTCTGTAAGTGAAACGGGGTCATCTGAATCGCAGGATAAGGTCAAGGTCCCTGCCGGAGTGTGGATGATATCAATAGCCTTCGGAATCGCACTGCTCCTTTTGTATCCTGTGCTCCTTAATATGTCAAGCTTTATGACCGAAAATTCGCTTGGAGATTCAACGGTTGCAGGAATTGTACTTTCGTTTTACACCATAGGAGGGATGATTGCAGGCGCTCTTTTCGGTAGTCTTTCGACAAGAAGCATTACCAGGAGGTATATAATTTCAATTGCACTCTTCTGCATGGCGGCAGGCCTTGGCCTTGTGTTTTACGGAGGAAATGTCGTTATTGTGGCACTTGGTATTGCCGTGACCGGGGCAGGATTTTCCATAATGTACCCGGGAGTTCTTATGATAATAGGAGTTATGGCAAACCCGGAGGTCGTTGCAAAGTCGACGTCTATAATGACTGTTTGCATGGGAGTTTTTGCCTTCCTTTCAGGCTACTGGATTGATTTTATCGGTAACATCACCGGCGACGCCATTGCAATGCCTCTGTTTGCCGGAATGGTACTTCTGGGAGTCGGAGCTTTTGCTTCGGTTTTTGTCAACCCTTTTCCAAAGGAAAAAAGTAAATCCTGAATGTTGCGGGGGCAGTTCCCTCCATTAATTTTTTGCATAAAATCAGGTTGAATAGTTAAAATGGTATTAGAGATTTGCAGTGATTTCGATCCCGTTTTTGAAAAAGGTCTTTTTTGGATAATTCTGTTTTTAACAAGCTTCTCTTTTTTGGCGATGTAGTGATTTATCTAAGTTTTCAGGCTTTATTCCGGTTAAATCTGTTTGCTTAATCTCATTTTCAGAGGTGAGGCGCATAAGGTTTTTATATATATATTTTTGGATAGCAACATATACTGCACAGAACAGAAGCTTAAAAAGCATCAATATCCATGAAAATAATCTTATTCTAATACAACATTTCTTGTGTAACTTATTTATTCCGGTTTTATTATGGAAAAAGTATTAGTATAACCCTTTATAGATACCCAATTGGTACACATTGGTGTGTCTGAGAGCGGGTTAATGGTTATAAAATGACAGACAGAAGAGATGAATTCATAAATGCAATTGTTGATTTTGATGAGCTGAAGTGCATTAATATTCTGAAGAAAAGAATTGCTGACGATGAGGATCTGGAGAATATAATTGAGGACATAAGGAAAGCTACGGGAATTGTCGGAAAGAGGTTTGAGGACGGTGACTACCTTGTGTCAGACCTTATGATGGCTGGTGAAGTGCTTTCACAGATAATGGAGGTTTTAAACCCTGTTTTAAGTGTAAGGCGTGAAAAAATCATAGGGACTGTAGTTATAGGTACTGTAGAAGGTGATGTCCATGATATCGGAAAGAGTATAGTTATAGCTCTTCTTGAGACGGAAGGTTTCAGGGTCATCGATTTAGGTGTTAACCAGCCCCCCGAGTCATATATAAATGCCATCAGGGAGTACCATCCCGATATCGTTGCACTGAGCGGACTTTTAACCGAGGCCTCCGAGTCCATGAAAAATATAATAAACGAAATAAAAAAAGCCGGTCTTCGCGACAAGGTAAAGATTGTCGTAGGTGGCGGAAGGACGGACGAAGAGACCATGAAGTACACAGGCGCCGACGAATGGTCATATGATGCAACTTCAGGCGTTGGAAAATTTAAAAGGCTCCTGGATAAAAAGCAGGTCTGAAAAAAGTATATTCTATCTGGAAATCATTCCAGATTGTTTTCGTATTTAATGATTTAAAAAAGGAATTCTGAATATCTTATTATATTAAACCTTTTTAATCAGAACTTTTCTGGTTTGCTCTTTCATTCGTCACATAAGAATTAATGTACTTTCAGTACGTCTGCCAAAAGATCTCCTTTAAACTTTTTTGTTGCAAAAATTTTGTGGATTTTTTCGTTTTTTTGTTGCAGAAGGCATATATTTTAAACCAGAGAATTGCAGCCAAGGAAGACCCAAAACTCATAATTGAGGATGTAAGGAAAGCCACGGATATCGTATGTAAAAGATTTGAGGAAGGAAGGTTCTTTGTTTCAGACCTTATGATGACAGGTGAAATCCTTTCGCAGATTATGGATGTTTTAAAGCCTGTATTCGGCGACAGCCAGATGGAGAACATCGGAACAGTTGTTATCTGAACTGTCGAGGGAGATGTTCACGACATCGGAAAGAACATCATCATAGCTCTTCTTGAAGCTGAGGGCTTTAAGGTCATAGACCTTGGAGTGGACCAGCCTGCTGATTCATATATCAACGCAATCAGGGAGAACAACCCTGACATCGTTGCATTAAGCGGACTTCTGACCGAAGCCACCGAGTCAATGAAGAATATTGTCGAGAAGATAAAGGAAGCCGGTCTTCGCGACAAGGTAAAGATTGTCGTAGGCGGCGGAAGGACAGACAAAGAGACCATGAAGTACACCGGTGCCGACGAATGGTCGGATGATGCAACATCGGGTGTAAAGAAGTTCAGAAAGCTTGTGGGGGCGTGATAATTATGGAACACAGTGAACTGTTCCGTGAGAGGCTTGCAAGGATAGAGGATAAAATAAACTGCAAAACTCCTGACAGAGTCCCGGTGACATCCCTTGTTATCCTTTTCCATGCGCACTATTCCGGCTATACTGCAAAAGATATCTTCTTTGACTATGAAAAGAACCGCCAGGCGGCTGTTAAGGTCGGCAAAGATTTCGATTTTGATTCCCTTGGTGTCGTGACCGGACTTGAAGCCTCGTTCATGAGTTTTTACCTGATGAAGAACGCACCTGAACTTGTTCCTTCGGCAAGGTTCCACAAGCTTCTCGGTGACGTTTTCACGAAATGGCCTGGTATTGAGCTTGAAGATGACCTGCACCCGCAGTTTATCGGCAGTGAAATCATGAAGGTGGACGAGTATGATAAATTCATAGCTGACCCGCTTGGTTTCGTGTGCAACGAGGCTGTTCCCAGAATCTGCAAAGGCCTTGCAAACCCCGGTTCTGTCGAGGCAGGTGCGACCCTGACAAAATACGGTGCAGAGCTTGAAAAATACGGCAATGCAGTGACCGACCTTATCATGTCGCTTGCGCAGGAGTGCAGCCTCCCGTCCATTCCAATGATAGCTATGCACCGCTTGATTTCATAAGCGACGACCTGAGAAATATACAGAATATTGTTCTTGATATCTACAGGAGGAAGGACAAGGTTAAAGCGGCAACCGATGCAGTAACACCGTAATTCATAGATTCGGCAAGAATTACCGGGACACTTCCTCCTGAACTGAAAGAAGCTCTCGGAACGAACATTGTCGAGTGCTTCTTCCCGCTTCACTTGAACGAATACTTAAATCCGAAACAGTATGACGAGTTCTACTGGCCTTCACTTAAAAAAGTCCTTGAGGAGGTAATTAAGATGGGACAGACACCGTATGTTTTCTTTGAGGGCAGGCACGATGCACATCTTGAAAAACTTCTCGAGCTCCCGAAGGGCAAGGTCATTGGTATTTTTGACAAGACCGACCCGAGGAAGGTAAGGGAAGTCCTTGACGACCACATTATTCTCTTTAGAGGGCCTTCAAGCTCTCTTCTGATAGGAGGGACGCCGCAGAAGATGGATGATTACATGAAGAGTCTTCTTACCGACTGTAAAGACGGCGGCTTCATTGTCTTCCCGGGTGTCGACGGAGGTGGAATATCCGGAGCTTCAAAACCTGAAAATGTCAGGGCTTTAACAGACGCCGTAAAGAAGTACGGTACGTATTAACCGGGGGAAGAAATTTTTTTTGTCTCCTGCTGAAACAATCTGTAAAAAACCAAAAAATACAACAATTTTTAGAGTAATGTCAAATTAAACGCTCATTTTTAAAGTATTCTTTTGTTCCCGGCGCCTGCAAAATTTCATCTGCAATAAAGACAAAAAGAAAGTGAGAATGGAACACTCAGAAGATACAAAAAAACCGCATGACAAAAGTAGTTTTCTTGATGAACGGAAAAAAGTTCTTGAGATTGCGGGTGTAAACGATCTTGAAGTGCTTGACGTCGGGGCCGGGCCTCTTTGCATCATGGCTGCGAAAGGGTACGACTGTTTTGTAACGTCAATCGATATTGATACTGAAAAAATTGCAGTCTGGGAGGAAAAAGCGGAAAACGAGGGAGTTTCCGAAAAGATAAGTTTTGAAAAAGAGGATGTAACAAACCTCTCCTACTGCAATGATGCCTTTGATGTGGGAATATGCTTTGGTGCACTGCACCATATTCCTGAGGACAAAAGAGAAAAAGCTCTGGCTGAAATCTCCCGTGTTTCTTATCTTCGTTTCATAATAGCGGAGTTTACACCTGAAGGATTTGAAATTCTTCACGGAAAAGACGGATTTACCGGAGTAGACCTTCATTCACTTGAATCTTATCTTAACAAATCAGGTAGCTTAAGGGTTGTTCCGCTGGAAAACCTGAACGTTTATATCATTGAAAAAAAGGTCTGAATAAAACCTTCCTGTTTTTTTCTGAAGTGAAAGGATTCTGTTGGACTTGTCCTGTGTAAAGGCCGGTTGCCTTCTACAAGCTTTTTAACCTGCCTTAAGGTCTGAATTATGAGTTTTATTATCAGAGAATTTATTCATGGTTTATTAGGAAAATGTGAGTTTATTCAAAATTTTTGGAACATTGAGGCCTTTTTAGAAAAATCCCGGAGATAATACGTAATTCTTAAAATCTTCTGCGGACTTAACATCTTCAGACGTATTCATTACGGCGATGTAGTTGTCCATGTTGTACTGCGAAAGTTCCGTTTCCTTAAGGTTTCTGCCGTACTAATTTTCAAAAGCTTTGAATTCACTGTCCAACATGCAGGTCGCAATCAGCAAGTGCCGTTCTTTACGGTCAGATAGAGAGTCCCCGTATCAATACACAGGACGGGATTAACCGTTATGTTTTCAGACGAAATTATGTAGTTTGCAAGGCACCCCGGGGCACATGATAGTTGTCAAGGTCGATGATTGCGAAATTCGTGTTTTTATTAAGGTCAGAAAAACCGTTTATCCTGCTGTATTCTCCTGAAATAAGCTCTGATTTTCCCGTGCACAGGTAGTCTTAGGAACTTATGATCCCTTTCTGGCTGAAAATATAAAGGCCGCTGAGACTGAATAAGGGATAGCTCTTTTAAAGTATTACGATGTCAGGCGAAATATCGCCGTTCAGGATTTCCGAGACTATTTTCTTTCTTCCCTGAACTATTGTTATTTCAATTCCTGCGTTGTGGTCACTGCTGTAATTTTCAGCTGTCTGTGTCAGGGCAGAAGTTAAGAAGTTATACAGATTCATCATATGGCATAACAACCTTTAAAATTTCGGTCTGGTCTCCCCGGGACTGGCCTAGGCCTGAAACGAATATATAACCCGCAGAAATGCAAATTATCAGCAGAACTGCAAAAATGAGTGAAATTAAATAGTTGTTTCGTGGCAAAACAGCCTTCCTCCGAATTCAGGACAGAAACGCCCTGAGATAACAGCCATGCCGAATATGCATAAGGCCACTATTCCGAGCATCAGTGCGGATATAAACGGATCAACGGAGGATGCCGGATGAATCGTTGTGACAATCTCTCACCCCGCAGAAATTTGCTGAACACATAATAATTGTTATGAGAGCTTCATTGTTAGTATTATCATAAAATAATATTAATTGCATTAATTAACCCACTTAACCTAAAATTCTGAATGTTAATTTGTCACCCCCTGTGGGAGGGGATAGTTTTTTATTCCAAAATTTTCAAGAGACTTATCATAACGGGGAGGACTAAAAATGGATACGATGGATGCCATAATGACACGCAGAAGCATCAGAAAATTTGAGGAAAGGCAGATTCCTGATGAGATTCTAAACAGGATAATTCTTGCTGGTACATATGCACCTTCCGCTCTTGCACTCCAGCCGTGGGCTTTTGTCGTGATACAGGACAAAGAGTTTCTTAAGGAAATCTCTGATTACTGTGCACCTGTTCTTTTGTCGAATATGAGAAAATCTGTTTCCCATGAGGGCATGTCCGATAAGTTCAGAAAGCTTCTTGAAGGAGAGAACTATTCCATTTATTACAACGCACCGACCGTTATCCTTATCGCGGGAAAGAATACCTGCCGTTTTAAGGATATAGACTGTTCGCTGTGTGCCGAAAACATGATGCTTGCAGCTCACGCCCTTGGAGTCGGGAGCTGTTTTGTCGGGTCATCCGAGATTGCATACGAAAACAAAGAACTCCTGGAAAAGTTCAGGATTCCTGAAGGCTCCAGTCCCGTAGGGACTATCGCTTTTGGTTATCCTCTGGAAAAGCCAAAGGCCGGGGAAAAGCTGACGCCTAAAGTCGTCAGAATATAAGAGAGATTTTTCCTTTACACTTAGCCCTCCATTATTTTTCGGGACAGTATGCAACTGTTTATCAGTTTTCAGGCATAATTATGAAATTATGACATTGATATCAATATATATGTGCAGGAATCCTGTTTTCTGCTGCTTTTTTTTGTCTATATTAACTTTATTTTTAATTTTTGTGAACGGAACCACGTCCTTTGCAGCAGCGTCAGGGATAAACAACATAACCTTTGACCCTGGCGTAAAGATGAACTACTCTTCCGGTGAAATTCCGGTTCTGGCAAAGGAGGCGCAGGATTCGGCAAACGCCTCCCTGAACACTATAGCAAACATTCCTCCTGAATACAGGACTTTTGAAAACACTGTTATAGCGTTTGACAGCGTGATGACGGACTATTCCGATGCGATGTCTCCAATGACCCTGGTGGGGGACATTTTCCCGGACCCCGAGGTTCTGGCTGAGGGTCTTGGTGCAAAGGACTCATACAACTCATTTTTAAACGACGTTTACACCAGGGAAGACCTTTATAACGCAATGAAGGGTCAGACTGCCGGAAATCCCGTTGAACAGCGCCTGTATGATGTTGTCATGGAGGAGTTCGATAAAAACGGTCTTGGCCTTTCTGGTGACAAAACGGCCGTAATAAGGGATATGAAAACGAACCTGAGTTCTCTTGAAACAAAATACAACTACAATATCAATTCCGACGATTCGGTTGTTGAGTTTACGAAAGAGGAACTTGCAGGGATATCGCAGTCTGACCTGAACAAATTTGACAGGACAGCAGACAAAAACTACAGCGTGAAGCTAAACTATCCGAATTACGCAATAGTGATGAAATATGCGGATGACGAAAATGCTAGAAAAAGAGCATATATAGCCTACAGCAACATTGAGGCCGACAAAAACACGAAGCTTATTGAGGAAGCAATATCCCTGAGGACGAGGATTGCAGAGGAGATGGGGTATTCCACCTGGGCCGAATATGTCCTTTCTGACAGAATGGCCAAAAACGTAAGCAATGTGATGGACTTTCTTAACTCCATAAAAGAGCCCCTCTCTGAGAAAAACGACGAGGAGATGAAAAAACTCCTGGAGGTTAAGAAGAGCATTGATTCAAATGCGACGACAGTCTTCCCGTGGGACAAGGTTTATCTTTCAAATATCCTGAAAGAAAACGAATACAGCTACGATGAGGAGAAGCTGAAATCGTATTTCCCATACGGGAGTGTTTTAAACGGCGTTTTCGATACATGCGGAAAGCTGTTCGGGGTAAATTTCATAAAGGTTGAGAACGCCTCCGTCTGGTCGCCTGACGTGAGCCTGTATGAGGTCACGAATTCGTCTGACGGGAAGGTTCTGGGTTACCTTTACGTCGACCCGTATGTCCGTGACGGCAAATATACCGGAGCTGCAGCCGAAATGGTTATAACGGGAAGAGAGAAGAACGGCGAATACGTAAAGCCCGTTGCGGTCATAATCGGTAATTTTGAGAAACCGCAGAACGGCAGACCGAGTCTTCTTTCGGTATCCGATATCGAAACACTCTTCCATGAGACCGGTCATTCCCTGCATATTATACTCTCAAAGTCGCCTTACGGCACGCTTTCGGGATATAATGTGGACTTTGACTTTACTGAGACACCTTCACAGACCCTTGAGGAGTGGGCATGGGACCCGGAAATTCTTGAGTTGATGTCCGGAAAATACGACAAGCCTTCGGAAAAGATTCCTGATTCGCTTCTTAAAAGTGTAATCTCCGCAAGAGATTTCGGGAAAGGCATCAGCTACAGTTCGCAGCTGATGTATTCCCTTGTGGACATGTATTATCATAATTCAACGGTTCCTGTGAATACTACAAACGTCTGGAACTCCACGTACGAGGAGGTCTTCGGGGAGGGTCTTCCTGTCCTTATTCACCCGCAGGCGACGTTCCCGCACCTTATGGGGGGGTATGATGCAGGCTATTACGGGTACCTCTGGTCTAAGGTATACGCACTTGATATTGATGAAAAATTCAAAGAATACGGGATGACAAACGAAACCCTTGGCTTAAAACTTAGGGATGACATCTATTCAAAAGGGAATACAGAAGACAACATGGTTCTTCTCGAGAACTTTTTGGGGGAGAAGCCGGGTGTAGATGCACTTTATGATTATCTTGGCCTGAACACCCCGGATGAGACATGAAATAAAGGCTTTATACAAAAAATCTCTTCCTTTTTTTAATTATTCATATCCGTTTTTATCATACTTCTTTAGTTAAACCGAAGGTTTCTTTTCTTCCTGTCTGCTTTTATGATATTCTTTTTGGGTTAATTCTTTCTGATTTCAATATACATTTAAACAGTACATAATATGAGCGAATGCAGAGAGGAAAGGTCGTACAGGGATATATTTGACGGGGTTATAGAGGCGACCATAAAGAATGCGGGCAGGATTGCCTCGAAAAATCCGGGACTTGTCCTTACGGGGGCAAAGATAGCATATCACCAGAAAAAGGCTGCAGCAAAGAGGGCTGAATACGAGAGAAAGGGAGTCCTGGTCCCGGGCGTCATGATGATATCCCTTACGTCACGCTGCAACCTGACGTGCATGGGGTGCTACATGAACTCCCGTGAGTGCCGTTTAGGCAGTTCAGATATGACCGATGAGGAAGTGTCGGATATAATATCGCAGGCAAGGGACCTTGGAGTCTCTGCCGTCGTTTTTGCGGGAGGAGAACCGTTCCTCAGGCTTCCTTTGATCCTTTCGCTTGCAAAGAGATATCACGAGATGCTGTTTCCCGTTTTTACAAACGGCCTTCTTATAGACGAAGCCGTATCAAAAGAGCTTGGTAGACACAAAAATATAGTCCCGATGCTGAGCCTTGAGGGTTTTTCAGTGGAGACGGATTTCCGCAGGGGGGAAGGGACATATGAAAAGCTGATGGATGTTTGCAGAAGGCTTTCTGAGAGGGGAATGTTTTTCGGCTGCTCTCTTATGGTCACCTCAAAGAACATGCCCTGCGTAACCGGTGAGGAGTTCGTCAGCGACATGGTCTCAAGGGGTGTTCTGGCGTTCGTATACGTCGAATACGTCCCGATTGAAGCAGGGACCGAAGACCTTGTCCTGACAAAGGAGCAGCAGTCGCACCTTCGGGAAAAGCTTCATGAATACTGCGACCGTTTCCCTGCACTTTTCATAGGTTTTCCGGGCGACGAGGATGCATACGGCGGGTGCCTTGCGGCCGGAAGGGGCTTTGTGCACGTAAGTCCTTCAGGCGACCTTGAACCCTGCCCTGCCGCCCCATTTTCCGACATGAACCTGAAGACCGTTCCCCTGGAGGACGCCCTTAAATCGGGTCTTTTGGAAAAGATAAGAAAGAGTCACGGTATGCTCACCGAGTCCGGGGGCGGGTGTGCACTCTGGGCGAACAGGGAATGGGTCAAAACCCTCCATGAGAAAAAATAGATGAAATATGCCAGATGTTTTAGGTTCGGCGGAAGTAAAAGAAAAGGCAAAAACTTTGGGTGCGGACCTGTGCGGGATTGCGGATGTTGAAAGTTTTCCCGGTGCACTTCTTCTCGCAAAAAAACTGGACCCAGACCCTGTTGCGACATATGAAGTCTGCCCTTAAAAGTGCTCTTTATGCCTGAACAACTGTCCGGTATCCGCACTTGACGGCAAAACCGTGAACCAGAAACTGTGCAGGCCGCTTTCAAACTTTATAACGCAAAGGGGTTTTGTCCTCCAGAAGTGCCGCAGGTGCAGGGAAATATGCCCCAGTGCACGGGGAATCCGGAAAAAAGGAAACTGTTAATCCTGTCATGCACTGAAATAATCTTTTATGTGCAAAAGGTTCGCCCTTTATGATTTGGAGTTTTTCTGCGACCTTTTCGGAGTATGCGGTCCGGTCCCGCAGGTAAACCTTTCATACAATATATCACCCGTAAAAAACGTATGCATCATCTGCAGCAATAAAGGAAATAATAATGGAAATTATGTAATGTCCGCAAAATGGGGTATTGATAAAAGTCCAAAACCAGATTCAGATTTTTCAGGGCAGAAAAAGTATTCCGTGATAAATACAAGGGACGATACGTTAAAAGAAGGCGTATATCTTTTCGGGAATACGGGGAGGTGCCTTATTCCCGCCAACGGTTTTTACGAGTGGAAATCCGGGGGCCTGAGAAAGACTCCGTTTTACATTTATGCTTCAGACTCTCCGGTGTTTGCATTTGCAGGCGTTTATAAATCGTCCTCTTCTTCAAATGGCAGGTCTTATTCATGCAGTATCGTAACAACAGCTTCGAACAGGGTCCTGAAAGAGGTCCACGGCAGGATGCCTGTAATATTACGCGGAAGCGGTGCAATGAAGTGGATAAACCCTGAATATGAGGATTTTCTTTCTCTGCTAAAGCCTTATCCCTCGGAGAAAACAGGGTTATATCCTGTCGGAAACGGTGTGGAAAATCCCGACAATGACGGGCCGAAGCTTATGGAACGGATTTATGAAAACAGGTGGTGGTAGTACCCCCAAAAATCAAGTCTCCTGTCTTTTCAGGTCGCAAAGGGTGTCAATTGTTTTTTTTTCACGGATTTATTCTCATATATTGTTCTGACTAAAAAAAGCAGTTTTTGGTTTTATTTATTTTCTTTTTGGATTTCTCGCAAAAACTATCGACACTATAAGAAGTGCGGCCAGTGAAGCAAGAGGAGATATGGGACTTTCAGTGCCTGCCAGGTTGTTGTCTATCTCCGCATTACTTTTAATTTTCGTTGAATTTATGGTATTTGGGTTAATAAAAGGGTTCAGGTCTACAAACCATATTTCGTATTTGTCCGGTTCATATCCCGGGTAATCCTTAGGATATGCCCTTAAAAGAAGCTGACCTTTGTCGAACTCGACTATATCGCCGACCTCAAATTCATCGTTTCCTGTTATATTAATCTCTTTTTTCATACCGTCCGGGATATGATACAGGTAAATATGACCGTCTTTTTTGTAGACCACATAATCACCGTCGACTGAATAGGCGTAAAGACCGAAGTCCAGGTCTCCGTCTTTTGTGTCTAAAACAATGTTTTCAAGGCTTTGAAGATCTGTAGCATAGAGCGTACAATAAAACTCATCATTACCGTTATTATTAGTGGTCTTTGTACCTTTAGACCAGATGAAATAATTGTCTGAAAAGCAGTCCTGGTCTATTGCCACACTTTCATCTGAAGAAATATCTTCAGCCCCTTTAATAGAGATTTTTTCAGCTTTTCCGCCTGAAAGTGCCGGTTTCACGTTATATACTGCAATTCCGTCATCATGATTTCGTTCACCGGGTCTTTTATTTATAGTTCCTGCAAGGGTTGCGACTTTATAATTCCCGAATCCAAGTAGATCATCAATTTTTGACTGGTTGTCGATTGTAATTACATTCCCGTTACTGTGAGAATATATTCTCAGGCGATCTGGCCGGATAATATCTTCTCCTTCATATGGGAGGCAGTCTTCAAACAAGACCAGATCATTGTCGGCCAGTACTCTTTCCATAAAATGATCAGAAACCTTCTCGTTATTCTCTCCATCAAATGAGAATGTTCCTTCAGCGACACCGCCGGTACCACTTGAAGAAGTAATTTCTGTTGAGAGAGAATAGTACGCAACGCCATTTGAGATATCAAGGCTTTCTATATTCATCCAGTATGAAATCCAGTCGTTTGCCCGCCTTTTTTCTCCTATGATTCCTGTATCAAACTTTTTTGTTTCTTTGGTAGTGCTGTTCCAGATATAGACAATCGGGTCTGCATATTTCCTGTATGCAACTTCTCCTTTGCTTAGTCCTGCCCGCGAAACAGGTAGATCAGACGGCAGGTTAGGAAAGTAAACACCGTCATTTCCGTCAATGTATGTATAACTGGTAGTAATTATCTGGCACTCTTCTGCGCTAACTATTGAGATTGAGGATACAGATATCAGGACTACAAATATTGAGAATATGAAAATATTGAAAGTGCGGTGTATCCCACCTATGGCACTATATTTTTCATGAAATTCAGACACCATCATCATTCTGGGAATAATCATTCATCTTTTTATATGCTGTTTATTCCAAAAGTATCTACACAAAAATGTATCTTTTAGTTTCATGTAGATGCTTTCGGAATAATGCTTATCAAATAATACGGTTTATTGCAACTACGTGGACCGCATGCCCGGCACTGCACATAAAAACTTCGATTTTTATGCAAATTCATAGTCTGCGTGGGTTTAGTTTAATGAAACAAAGCCCCTCAGCCACAGGTGTGATTCATACCAATGCCGATAAATCTGAATCATATGAATACAGGGAAACCATAATTAGCAGCCGGGAATTGATCAAAACGTCTGATTTAGTGATATACGGCAAGATAAAAAAAAGATGACAAAAATGAACGCGAAAACAATCAAATTTTCATTTTGCTGTTTGTCTTCTTCTGCTGCTGGCAGCAGGAACGGGGGTTGCAAGTGCATACTCCATATCGGCACATGCAAATGAAAGCCAGCTTAAAGAAATTGATGATATATATGGCCAAGACATGACCGAAGGAGAGTTTTGGGAGCAGGTTTTCCCGGAAGAATATGCAATGTTAAAGGAAAACCTGACTGCAGAAGAGTTTGAAAACTTTTCAGCGATGAAAAAATATTGGGGAGATGACCATCCCGAGCTTCCATACGGGGCAAATGTATGGGACGAAAACGGTCCTGTTTCACTTAGATCAATTAAAAACGGAGAAACTAGTATTTATGGTCTTAAAAACCAGAATATAGATAAGAGTGGATATGTCATTAAGGGAGCAAATCAGGATGCAGAGTTTACTGTAAATAGATTATGCCTACTTTTGGGTAGAAAGAGTGGGATTGTTTTATGTGCAGATAATCTTAGGAGAAAGGGATCTTCAATAGTCTATAGTGGTACAGGAAGAGTTGCAGGATATACCAGCTCTACAGAATTGACTGTAACAATTGAACTGTATGGAGATGGTACTAGAGTAGGTTATGATGTGAATTATGGAAATAAAGGTCACACAGTAACTGTTTCAAATTCCTATTCAAATCCGCAAAGTGGCACTTTATACCAATCAAAAGTTATTGGAACATCAACAAATCCGGATCTTACAACGTATACATGGTCACCCGGGAGACTGTGGCCATATAACTAGATATCTGTAATGAATTGGTGTTGCATTAAGTGCCACCTTTCTTGATCAAATCTATAAATATTGTAATGGGGGAGACTCAAAGTCTCCTTTTTTTTAATTTTATTATTCTAAATCATAAAAAAGACAAATAACACTTTTTTGTGTAGATACTTTCGGAAAAATCAGTATATAATATCAAAATTAATTATCTGTTCATGGCAATAGAACTTGAATTTAATGAAAAAATCCGATGTCGTGGATTTTTGAATATTCTTTACAAAATATTTATATATTTAATAGTAACAGTTTTTGTATCTGTTTCCTTAATTTCAGTAGTAAGTGCAGAATCCTCCGTAATAAATACGCCATACACATATGTTGACGGGAATTCATGCAATATTCTCACTTATCCTTCGGCTTATCATACATCTTATATGGGACTTAGTATGGGAGAGGTTGCGTACAGAAAATATGAAGACCCGCTTGTCTATATCTGGAACAGCACTACTAAAGAAACAAAAACATTTGACACAAAGGTAATCGGAGAAAAAAGAAAAGCCAACGACTGGATATCGTATAAGATGGGAATAGAATCCGTTGATATTTCAGACGGTATTGTTTATTTTTCCCTTCAAACTTCCACAACTACCCCCAACGGTACTTGTGCATTCACTGAGGGCATGTTCTCTCTTGACAGTGATAATAATTATGAAAAGATTTCTGATGGAGAGAATGATATCGTTAATCTAAGGGCGTTTGATGATCTTGTTCTTATGGATGAACTTTCTGATATGGACTGTTTACGGGTCTATTCGCGTGACACAGGCAATATAATTACTCTGGATAACCGTGGACTGGCACTTAACAATATAATCGGGTTTGGTGATAACAATGCCGCATTATCTTTATGCATTCTCTCTTCTCACCAAAATGTCAGGAAGCCTGAAGATGGGATAACTGTCTTCAGACTTCCAAAAAATATTACCGGAAATTCTTTTGAATCCGTTACCATCCCGTCATCAACCGGTTATTCGTACACTGAAGGAGAGATGGCAGTAAGCCAGGACTGTTTTTCAGGAGATAAGCTAATCTGGTCAAAAGAAGTGTCTCCTGATTACGATAATTCCGGGGAAAACGGATGGGCTGAACTTTGTGTAACCGATCTGAATACACTAAGGGAGACTGTCATAGACACAATAAATGAGCCGGTTGGTGAAATGAATGTGGTCAGGGAGAAAGATAACATTGAGAAATTCGGGTTTTACTCATATGCCGTCGACGGTGATTATGTGGTCTACAAAAAAAGCGGTCATATTTACCTGTATCATATCCCGGACGGTATGAAAAAAGAGATTCATATAACAGGAAACGATGAATTTGAGGTTGGTGATATCATTGAGTTTGACAACGGTCAGCTTCTTTTAAGGGCATACCCGAAGGATTACCCCGGTTATGAGCCGAACAAATACGAGATATGGTTTGTAGATCTTAACCCGTTTATTAACCCGAATGCAGATAATTCCACAGAGACCGGAAATAACAGGGAAGGGAACAGCAACCTGCCGGGTACTGAAAGCCCTTTGTCTCCTTTTGTTTCACTGGCGGCACTTCTTATAACGTCCGTGGTTTTTTGGGGAGCACGGAGACGAAAATAAACGAAAAATAAAATAACCGTTCCATTTTTTTAATACGGACTTTTTGTGTAGATACTTTCGGAATAATGCATATTTAAGCTCCGGTTCTACTATAGCCTTAAGGATTACGTGTTTTTTTCATGCAGGTAATTCATGACCTGAATAAAAGGAGAATATAAAAAATAAAGGAGGAATTTAGATGAAAACAGTAATGAAAGAGGAAAAAAATGAAAAAAAAGAATTGCTGACATCAGCCGGTATACCGGCTGTCCTGTCTGTTCTGATAATTGTGTGCGGGATGGCCGGAGTTGCAGGTGCATATGCCGTGTCAGCCCATGCAAACGAAAGCCAGCTTGAACTGATAAATGAGATATACGGACAGAAGATGACCCAGGGAGAGTTCTGGCAGCTGGTATTTCCTGAAGAGTACACAATGATGAAAGACAACATGACTCCTGAAGAGTTCAAAAATTTTTCGGAGACTGAAAAGTACTGGGGAGACGACCACCCTGAACTTCCCTACGGTGCAAATGTGTGGGACGAAAACGGGCCGGTTAACCTTAACGAAATCAGCGACGAAGAGAAGGAGGGACTCGGGCTTGGCGGAGTTATCGTCGATGACAGCGGATATATCATATTGGGGTTTGACAACGACACAAAGGGTGCAATGGAAAGACTTGAGGCATACGGGGATGTAAGCGGAGAGAACTTCCTGAATGCCCTTGCATCAGGTCTTTACAGCAGTTCGCCTGTAAGGACACAGATCGATCTAATAAGATCAATTTCTGAATTTCTTGGGATATTCTGAGAAAAATCCCAAAAAATTCATTTAAAAAAATCCGGAAGATTTGGGTTTATGCGTTGACGGTTTTGGAATAATACGTATATATGAGGGACATTATATTACTCACCCGTAATACCTGCTGTAAGTATTTATCCCCGTATTGGACGGCCTGAAGAAGTAAAAAATCCAAAAATTTTGACTGATGCAAAAAAATTCTGAACTGAGAGGCATAAAATATGCTTAAAAAAAGAAGTCCTGAGATGAAATGGGTATTTATGGCCTTTTCATCAGTTTTGCTTGTCTTTTTTGTCTCGCAGGCTGTTTCAGCGGAAAACAGCACAATCACCGATGATTCAAGAATAAGTCTCATAAACGAGCTGTACGGTGAAAATATCACAAACGGGGAGTTTCTTTCTATGACCGACCCCGATACCCTTGGTGCCCTGAAAAAAAGTATGACAGATGAGGAGTTCAGGGATTTCTGCAGCAGGCAGAAGTACTGGGGAGACGATTACCCTGAGCTTTCCCATGGTGCAAATTTCTGGGACGAGAACGGACCGGTAAACCTAAGCAGTCTCAACAGGTCAGAAAAAGAGATTTACGGCCTGGAATCCACACTAATCGGAAAGGACGGATATGTCATCCTCGGCTACATGAAAAATTCGGTTGAGGAGGGAGAATCAGTTCCTTTCTACAAGACGATGCCTGAAGGAATCGAAAATTTCACCTGCGATCTCAACTGGATGGATTCCGGGAGCGAGTTGAAAATTACGATATTCTCGCCGGACGGCATGATGGGTCCGTATTCGGATGACAGCGACGGTGTAGTAAACGGCAGAATTTTTCTCAGAATATCAAGGCCGGAAGGTATAGAAAGCGGGGAATGGTATGCAGTGGTTCAGGCTGATAAGACCGATAAAAAACAGCACTTTGTGCTTTTATTCTACTAGGAGGGGGGATTATGAAAGGAATAAAGAACATTTTAATTATTACGGTTCTTGGAGTCCTTTTTGCCATTTCCTGTTTAATCAGCTGTGTGTCGGCAATTGAGACAGGAGGATATGTAGTTGAACCGGCATACGGCATATCGCCTGATTATACAGATATTTATTTTGGCTCCATGGACGGTGACGATAACCTGTTAAGCGGACCGCAGCCTGAACAGACCGGATATTCAGACCTCCCCCTTCCGGTACTCATAATACTCGCATTTTTAGGTGCCGGTGCAGTCTTGGCGTATCCGGCAAAACTACTCCTTTCAGGTAAGCTTCCTGCCCTTACAGGACTTTCCCGGCTTAAAAAAAGTGAAATCCTTGAAAACGGACCACGCAGGCAGGTATATGAAACTATAGTCAACAGTCCCGGTGTTCATTTAAGCGAGATTGAAAAGAATACCGGACTTACGAACAAAAACGTAGAATATCATGTAAAAAAACTTTTGAGCTACAATATGGTAGTATCAAAAAAGACAGCAAGAGGAAAAGGTTATTTCAGGAATTCCGGCACATATTCGTCTGGTGAGAAGCTTTTGTACCTGCATTCCAAAAACCCGACCGAAAGAAAGATTCTTGAAACAATTAATGAAAATCCCGGAATCTCAAGAAAGGAACTCAGCATTGCCGTAAAAATATCCGCACCTTCCGTAAGCTGGTACATATCGGGGCTGGTACGTGACAATATCATAACGAAGGAGCAGAATGGAGGCTGTGTCAGTTATTGCATAAATGATTCCCTGAAAAAAGACCTCGCAAAAATCGTCTCAGGTTACGCTGTAGCGGCCTGAAGGTCATCTGTTCATTTAACTGGTTTCCAAATGAGTTTTTAACAATAATAACTGCCAGCCGGAATTACCGATTTTTCCTGCCAGGACCGGATTCCTGAGATATATAGTTAACATATCCTGCTTTTAATTATCTGCCCGCAAAGACTTTAGTTCCCACAAATTATTTATAACTCTTCTATTGAACTATCAGACAGGCAAAGCGGAAGTGGTGTGCAAAAATTCTGGTCTGTGATGTAGCGGTATTTCTCAGTGCTCTTGCGCAGAGGAGAAATTACAGGCAAAAAGTCATCCCGCGTTTTGCAGCTGTTTTTATACGAGGTGAATCTAGATTATGGGACTGAAACATCCGAAAGGGCCCAAAACCCACATAAAAGACCTGATAATAGACCCCATCTTTGCAAGTGAGGGAATGGAGACAATCCCGAGGGACAGGCTGCCTGAAAACGAGATCGAGCCTGACCTTGCATACCAGATAGTCCATGACGAGCTCATGCTCGACGGCAATGCAAGGCTTAACCTGGCGACATTCGTAGGGACCTGGATGGAGCCGCAGGCAAGAAAGCTTGCTTCCGAGACCTTCGACAAGAACATGATAGACAAGGACGAGTATCCGCAGACGGCTGACCTTGAAATGAGGTGCGTAAGCATGTTAAGCCACCTGTGGAATGCACCCGACCTTGAACAGGCGACAGGGTGCTCCACCACCGGGTCAAGCGAAGCCGCGATGCTCGGCGGAATATCGATGAAAAGGAGATGGCAGCACAAAAGAAAGGCCGAAGGGAAGCCCGTTGACAGACCGAATATCGTCATGGGGATAAACGTTCAGGTCTGCTGGGAGAAATTCGCAAACTACTGGGACGTAGAGATGCGTCTTGTCCCCATGGAGAAGGGGCGTTATCATTTAACGGCAGAAGAGGCTGTAAAGCTCTGCGACGAGAACACTATAGGTGTCATTGCAATTCTCGGCTCGACTTTCGACGGTTCATACGAGCCCGTCCTTGAAATATGCCAGGCACTTGACAAATTCCAGGAAAAGACAGGTCTTGACATACCTGTGCATGTCGACGCCGCATCAGGAGGAATGATAGCTCCTTTCCTTGACCCCGGTTTAATCTGGGACTTCAGGATCCCGAGGGTCGCATCCATAAACACGTCAGGCCACAAGTATGGTCTGGTATATCCCGGGGTAGGCTGGGTCATATGGCGCAATGCGGAGGCACTGCCTGAGGATCTGATATTCTACGTAAATTATCTCGGCTCGAACATGCCGACTTTCGCGCTTAACTTCTCAAGGCCCGGTTCACAGATAGTCCTTCAGTATTACAATTTCCTGCGTCTCGGAAGGGAGGGATACAAAAAAGTCCAGCAGTATGCAAGGGATATTGCACTGTTCCTCTCGTCGGAAATAGAAAAACTCGGTCCTTTCGAACTTGTGACCAGAGGAGACGAACTGCCTGTGTTTGCGTTCAAATTAAATGACAGTATAAAAAATTACACTGTGTTTGATGTATCCAACAAGATGCGTGAACGCGGCTGGCTCATTCCTGCGTACACTTTCCCTGAAAACTGCAAAGACCTTGCGGTTTTAAGGATTGTCGTAAGACGTGGATTTTCCTGCGACCTTGCGGATATGTTTCTCGAGGACCTGAAAAGACAGCTCAAAGTCCTTGAAAAACAGTCCGTGCCCGTTCATGACGAAAAGACGGGTACAAGCTTCCACCACTAAGTAATACAGGGGGGTGAATATTATGGGTGATGATAAAAAAGATGCTGAAAAAGCCTTTCAAAATCCTGTAAAATCCATAAACTGGGTTACTATGGCTCTTTTGACCACGGTTGCCGTCGCAAGCATCCGCGGCCTGCCTGCAATGGCGCCTTACGGGCTTTCATCGATTGTCCTGTATGTAATCCCGGCGATTGTCTTTCTTATTCCTACGGCACTTGTCTCTGCAGAGCTTGCGAGCGGGTGGGAAGGCGGTATATTCGGATGGGTCTACGCCGCTTACGGGGGACGTGCCGGAATGGTTGCGATATGGCAGCAGTGGATACAAAACGTCGTCTGGTTCCCTGTGCAGCTCGCTTTCTTTGCAGCGGCTGTAGCCTACATCTTTAACCCTTCCCTTGCGCAGAACGGTGTTTTTGTAGGCTTCATTATTATTGTCGTATACTGGATTGCAAACCTGATTGCTCTACGCGGCGTGAAGACGTTCTCGGAGATTGGAAGCAAGGGCCTTATAATCGGAACCCTTCTTCCTGTCCTCGTCCTTGTGATCCTTGCGGTCATATTCGTCTTTACGGGAGGAAAAACGGATATTCCTGTCAGTGCATCCGGTTTCGTTCCAATGTGGGCGGGAATCGGAAGCGTCGTTCTTATAATAAGCAATTTCCTTTCGTTTGCCGGGATGGAGATGAACGCTGTCCATGTAACGGATATGCACAAACCTGCGAAAAATTACCCGAAATCAATACTTATGGCATCAGTCCTTATTCTCCTTATATTCATACCGGGAACGCTTGCTATTTCTGCATGCCTTCCTGCGTCAGGAATTGACCTGACTACGGGTGTTTTCCAGGCTTTTGACGTTTTGTTCGCCCATGTGGGTATATCGTGGGGAGCATCAGTTATGGCCTGTCTTGTCGTTATAGGTGTTCTCGCCTCGGTCGTAACATGGATTCCGGGTCCGAGCCGTGGTCTTTTGTTTGTGGGAAAGGAAGGATACCTCCCCCCGTGGCTCCAAAGGACGAACAAAGCCGGGATGCAGGAGAACATAATGGCTGTGCAGGGAATTATCGTAACTGTTCTTGCACTGTTCTATGCACTTATACCGTCGGTGGGAGAGGCTTTCTGGATACTTTCCGCTATGGCCGTTCAGCTCTACCTTATAATGTACGTTATGATGTTTATGACGGCGATGAAGCTGAGGAAAAGCGCTCCTGATACAAAAAGGGGCTTTAAAGTGCCTGCAATGCGTTTTGTCGCATCCGTCGGGGTTATTGCAAGTATCCTTGCGTTTTTCATAGGTTTCATCCAGCCTTCGGGAGAAAACCTCAACCCGTTCTTCTATGCAGGAATCCTCCTCATTGGAATTATTGTTCTTGGTTCGGGGCCTTTCATCCTTCACGAGTACAAAAAACCCGGGTGGGACTTAAGACCAAAAGACAGTGCTGGTGATAGTCCTTCCGGAAGCGAAGGTGCAGAGTCCTGATTTAAAGGTTAAAGGCGTGATAAAAAAGATCTCCTTTTTTTAAACTAATCCTAAAGATATTTTGTAAAGGTTTTTTCATATATACGGAATCAATAACATGAAGCAGTGATAGAATGGAAACTTCAGAACCTGTTTTTATAAAAACGTCTTTGGCAGTCCTTCGTCCGTGGAGTGTTGCCGACGCTGATTCCATCGTTAAATACGCTGACAACCCTAATGTCGCCGGAAACTTAAGGGACGGGTTTCCGAGTCCTTATTTCCGGGACGACGCACTGAAGTTTATATCGGCTGCAAATGTTTTGGAGAACGGCTTTATGCTTGCAATCGAGACTGGTGGAGAAGCGTGCGGCGGAATCGGGATAAGTATTTTAAGTGACGTCTACAGGAAGACTGCCGAAATAGGCTACTGGCTTGGAGAGCCTTTCTGGGGAAGAGGGATTGTTACAGAAGCCGTGAAGGCGGTTGTACCGGTCGCTTTTGAGAGGTTTGACATTGCAAGAATTCAGGCCGGGGTCTTCGGGTGCAACCCTGCATCTGCAAGGGTTCTTGAAAAATGCGGGTTTGTCCTTGAGGCCGTTTTAAAAGACGCCATCTTTAAAAAAGGAAGACTTATGGACGAAATTATGTACGCCAGGTTTCGTGAATGATTCTTTTTGATAAATCGTAATGCTGCAAAATATAAAATTCATGTTTTGCCAATAAGGTATTACCTGAATGATTACCGACAAAAATGAAATATCAAGGTTAGGAAAACTCTATCCTATAATTATATCGAAATACGACCCAAAATGGCCGAAAATATTCGCCGATGAAAAAGAGCTTATCAAAAAATCTCTTGGTGCGGGAAATATTGAAAAAATATCGCATATCGGTAGCACTTCAGTCAAAGGCATGCCTGCAAAGCCTACGATTGATATTCTGCTTGAAGTCAGAAGTGACATGAAAAACAGTGATATCGTCGCAAAACTGACAAATATGGGTTATGCTTTTGATCCGCAGCCACAAAATCCCCCTCCCCATATGATGTTTATGAAAGGATACGGGAAAGAGGGCTTCACGGGCCAGGCTTACCATATCCATGTAAGGTATAAGGGAGACTGGGACGAGCTGTATTTCAGGGATTACCTGGAAAAGCACAACGACGCTGCAAAAGAGTATGCCTCTTTGAAAATTCGCCTGAAGGAAAAATATGAGTTCAACCGCGAGGCATACACGGATGGAAAAACAGAATTTATCCGTGATATCGTGAAAAAGGCACGGAAAGAACAAAAATAAGGTTTTTGGAATATTTGTCCTGTTCATTTTTTTGTTGATTTTATGTGCCACTGCATTTATTAAATCTCGTGCATATGTAGATCAGTTGATGAATTATGGACCTAGAAGAATGCATTAAGTTCGCGAACGAAAACCCTGTTGCATGGGTGGGAACAGAAGACGGAGACCAGCCACGTGTGAGGCCTCTCGGGATGTGGTTTGCCGATAAGACCGGGTTTTACTTCCAGATATGGACTATAAAGGATATCTATAAGCAGATGGAGAAAAATCCCGTCCTTGAACTCGGGTTTATAAGCGAAAAAAAGGACAGGGTTCTTCGCATCGCGGGCCGTGCCGAGTTTCTGGACGACCTGAAACTAAAAGAGAAGTCTCTTAATGACCGCCCGTTCCTAAAAGACTTTGGTCTTACGGCCGACAGCCCGAAACTTGCCATATTCAGGATATCGAAAGGCGAAGCCTACTTCTGGACTATGGAGACAAACCTCGACCCAAAGAAAAAGCTGCTGTTCTGAGTCATGAAATATTATATATAACCTATTTTTTTGTCTTTTGTCCGGTTACCGTAACTTTAAGGTGTTAATACAAAGGTGCATAGAAAATAGTCCTGCATATTTTCAATAAGGGTTTATGCCGGGTTTTCGCAGTTGCGGCTGGTTATACAGTGAAAAGAATCCTAAAAATCATCTTCTTCCCTGTCATCTATGCTTATTTCCCTTTCGCCAAGATGATAATACAGGTATTCGATTCCGAAAGCAAGGCCGAACATGACGACAAGCACTAAAAGCTTCACCGGTGCGGTAACAACCGTGTCATAGACCAGAAATCCTGCCGCCGCAAGGCAGAGGACTGTTCCTAGTGCCGGAATTATACGTTTTGAACCTGTTTCTTTCGACAGGCGGACGTTTGCGTAGTTTACGGCCGCAAATATTATCAAAAACCCGGCAGAGCCCATCGTCGATATGTCCTGGAGGTCAAGAGTATTTGTTATTACAAGGGTTATCGCCGCGGTGATGAAAAGTCCCTCAAGGTGGCGGTTCCAGACCTCCTTTTCAAGAAAATGTGGGAGTTCGCCTGATTTCGCGATTATGTAGCTTAAACGGGCCGTCCCGTAGAATGTCGCGTTTATTGCCGATGCTGTTGAAAGAAGGGCCGCGATTGCTATAAGGACAAAGCCTGCATGCCCTAAAAACGGAGTTGCGGCCTCGGCAAGTGCATAATCACTAGATGCCGCGATTTTGTCCAGTGAAAGGTTTCCTACGGCAACTATTGCTATCAGGATATAAAGCACCGCGACAAACCCGACAGAAATGTAGAAAGCATGGGGCAGGGTCTTTTCAGGGTTACGGACATCTTTTGCGGTGTTTGCGATAAGTTCAAACCCTTCATACGCAACGAATATGATGAAACCTCCCGATACGAGGGTAAGCGCCGGAGACCATGTCGAAGGCGAAAGCGATGCGGTGTTAACGGACAGAAGGCCTATCGCGGTGAAAACAATAAGGATTGCCAGTTTTATTGCGACTATCACGTCCTCCGCCTTTCCGACGACGTTTGCCTTTAAGACGTTTAAAAACATCAAAATGAGGATAACTGCCGTTGCAAGAACATGCTTCATCAGAAACTGTATGTTTTCAGGAAAAAACGTCGCCCCGTAACTTCCGAAGGCGTATGCGTAAAGGGAGAGCATTATAATATAGCTTATCCATATCAGAAGGTTCATCGTGCCTGAAAAAAGGCCGTTTCCGTATCCTTTGATTATGAATTTAACAGTCCCCCCGGGACTTGGATATGCTACCGAAAGCTTTGCGTAGGAGTATGAGGTTACTATTGCGACAAGCCCCGCTATCATGAATGCGACCGGCGTCCCGCCCCCGGAAAGCTTTACTGCAAGGCCCAATACAGCGAATATGCCGCCTCCGACCATGCCTCCGATCCCTATTGAAACGGCTTCGGCAAGGCCTATTGCTTTCCTGTCACCGGTCATAACTATCGTGTTTCACCGAAATCGGCAAAAAGGGTTTTCTTTTCTGCAAGAAAAATGACTGAAAACGGTAGTTAATCTGAATAAGTCTCCGTTTTTCATACGGCATAACCTGAAATGGGCAGGCAGTTTATTGCACCGGATAAAAGCTTTCGGGAAGTTAAAAAATGGTTCATGTCCCTACCGGTGAAAGTGGGTGGGATTTTTATCGTCCGGCAGATGCCGTTACCACAACTGTTTTTTTATCGGTCAGAGGCTCTTCTGCCTTCACGCTGTAGCTTTTCTGCTTGTCTTCAATTTCGTCCCACAGAGATTCGTTTTTGATACATCCGGGGTCGGGCATCGAAAGGTCGCTGAAGTATGACCATGCTCTGGCCCTGCACCCGCCGCAGATGTATTTGTCCGGGCATTTTCCGCAGTTTCCTTTCAGGAGGTCGCGGTTTCTCAGCTGTTTTAGGACCGGTGATGTGTGCCATATAGTGAGAAAGTCATTTTCTCTTACGTTTCCGACATTGACAGGCATGAATACACACGGCTGAACGTCTCCCTGCGGCTCAATGCTGCAGTAAAGTCTTCCTGCACCGCACCCGCCAATGAAGTCGGCAAGCATTCTTGTCTTTCCCTTTATGGCCCCTCCCAGATAGAAGTGACCTACCGGGACACCGGATTTTTCATGCCTGTCTACAGCCACACGGGCAAACTGTGGTGCTGTGGAAAGGACTTCGGGGTAGACACCGGGGCTGTTTTTTGAAAGTATCCTTTCCAAAAGTTTCTCCCTTTCGCACGGCTGAATGTCGCGGTTTGCCATCTCGGTTCCCCTTCCTGTCGGAATGAAATTGAAGCAGATGAGCCTTTTTGCACCGGTATCCTTTACAAAGTCGTAGATTTCGTTCATCTGGCAGTAGTTGTCCTGTGTGACGGTAGTTGCAATGCACGTGTATATGCCTTCTTTTACGCAGTTTTTTATGCCTTCAACACTGCGGTCAAATGCACCGTGTATTCCTCTCATGGCGTCATGCTGCACTGCATCCTTTCCGTCGATGGATATTTCTATGTAATCTACACCTGTTTTTCTGAGTCTTGATGCCGTTTTGCTGTCAATCATCGTTCCGTTGCTCGCCAGTGCAACGTACATCCCTTTCTGGTTTGCATATGAAGCGACCTCAAAGAAGTCCTTTCTCATAAGTGGCTCTCCGCCTGAAAAAGCAATGACGACGACTCCTGCCGAGGCAAGTTCATCTATGAGTCTTTTTGACTCGTCCGTTGTGAGTTCGTCAGGAAGCGCCTTTTGTGCGTCCTGGTAGCAGTGTCTGCATTTCAGGTTGCAGAGGTGCGTGAAGTCCCAGACCACGAGAAACGGTGCATTTATTATCTGGGGCTTTGTGACTCCGTACTGGGCGATTCCTTTAAGTACATTCATAAGCCCTCTTTTGAATACCGGGTTGGAAAGCCCTTCTTTAATTGTGTCGTCATCTATTCCGAAGAGACTTCCTCCTTTTTTGACCGTGTATCCCACAATTTTTCCGGCCAGCCTGCACCTCCGGCACATGTCCGTATCACAGCCCAGGTAGCTGTCTATTGCGTTTGAAAGTCTGTTTCCGCATTTGTCGTCACTTACGACGAATCTGAGAAGAGATAGTGAGAACGGGTTGCCAATCCATTTCTCCACTGCAGCCATTGCCAGTGTAATATCATCAGACATTTTTTTAACCCCCAATTGTCGCCTGATTAAAATGTTAACGGATATATCAGTTTCACGTTGAAAACCAGGTCATAGCACCTTAAATCCTGACCAGAGAATTTTGTGATGCAATGTCCTGAATTTTTGCGCTGATTTTAAAAAGTATTCATTATCATAAATTAACATTTCGCAGAACTGTATCTTGAGGAAGGTTTTGTTTAGAGTACCATTTTAATAAAAAACACCGTTATCATCCAAAAGGCCCATCATATGTGAGGGCAAAAAAAGATTTATGGACTGCCAAAGTGATAATGAACCCCTGACAAAAGAAGAACTCCTGGTTATTGAAGAGTCACTTGAAGAATATAAGAAGGGAATTTACTATACTCACGAGAAGATACTTTCTGACCTTGGCATTCATTGATATGAGTAAATGGTATGATTTCCTGAAAACCGGAAAGTTCCCGGGCTTCATTTTTCAGGTTTTTTCGCTTTGGCTTCAAGTCTTGCCATTCTTACATGAATAAGACGGTCTTGGCCTTTCGGGAGCAGGCGTGAAATCTCAGCCGTCAGTGTCCCGTCACCACAACCGATATCAAGAAGCCGTTCGCTTCCGTTAAGCCCGAGTTTTTCGATAAGCTCATTTCCCCATTTTTTCTGGGCAGGTGAATTTTTGCAGTAGTCGGACGCATTCCATGTAAATGAACCGAAACCTTCCCGAGAGCTCATTGTAAGATCATCCGGTAAGTTTTGGTTAATTCTGTGGAATATATGTTTGTATGGGCGGATGTCTTACCCTGCGTTAACCGGTAAGGATATTTCAGGGTAATTTTTGGGGCAATATATATTATGCAAAAAAACAGAGAGGTCATCCATGGAAAAGAAGGAAATAAATCCTAACTTCTTCATCCCGATGCCTGTTGTTCTTGTAGGGACAAAGGTTCACGGGAAAGCTAACTTCATGACCGCAGGGTGGTGCACCCGTGCAAACGCAAGCCCTCCTATGATTGTATGTGCAATCGGAAACACTCATTATACGCCAAAGGGAATCGCCGGGACTGAAACCTTCTCTGTAAATATTGTCCCAAGGTCGCTTCTCGAAAAAGCGGATTATTGCGGTATGGTTTCAGGAGTTAAGACCGATAAGTCCTGCGTCTTTGATGTATTCTACGGGCGGCTTGAAACGGCGCCTATGATATCCGAATGTCCGGTGTCACTCGAATGCAGGCTTGTTAAGACAGTTCTTCTCCCGTCAAACAGCCTCTATATCGGAGAAATTGCAGGAGCATATGCGGACGGAAACGTTTTCAGCGGGAACAAACCCGATTTTAAGAAGATAGATCCCCTCATTCTGACTATGCCTGACAATAATTACTGGACACTCGGAGAGTACGCCGGAGATGCCTGGAGTGCGGGCAGAAAATTAATGGAGAATGGCAAAGACTGATAAATATAACGGAAAAAGAGGTGAATCAGTATACATGGATACAATAACCGTTGACGGCAGTCTCTGTACAAAATGCGGGACCTGCTCCGAAGTATGCCCTATGGGTATCGTGATTCCGGCAGGAAAAAATAATCTTCCGTATGTTGAAGAGGGTATGTCAGGTCTTTGCATACTTTGCGGGCACTGCGAGGCTTTTTGTCCTGAAAAAGCACTTAAGCACAGTTTCCGCCCTGACGACCGCGAGTACCAGCCTGAAGGTACGGGAGAGATTTCCCCGGAAGACATTGATCTTTACCTGAAAAAAAGGCGTTCTGTCAGATTATATACAAAAGACCCGGTGCAGAAGGAGAAAATAGCGGAGCTTCTGGACATTGCAAGGTACGCACCTTCAGGTGGAAACGGGCAGACCGTCGAATGGATAGTCGTATATGACTTTGAAAAGGTGAGACGGATTGCTGAACTTACCATCGAATGGATGAAGACGCTTGTCAATGTCAGTCACCCGATGAGCGGCCTGATGGGAGGGCTTATCACGGCTTTTGAAGGAGGAAATGACGTTATCTGCCGCAATGCCCCTCATCTTCTTTTTGCGCATATCCCTGAGGGAAACCCGGTTTCTCCGGTCGACGCCATAATAGCCCTTACAAATTTTGACGTTGCTGCACCTGCCTTCGGTATAGGGACATGCTGGGCCGGATTCGTTTCAATGGCGGCCTCTTCGTATAAGCCTCTCCAGGACGAAATAGGAATCCCTGACGGGAGGAAGGTTGGATATGCGGTGATGTTCGGATATCCCAGATATCAGGCGAAATCTGTTCCCGGCCGAAATCCGGTTAAAGTGACATGGATTTGAAGGTTTAAGTGTTTCCGGGTAAAATAAAAAATTAAAGAGTGTGATATCTCAATGAAAGTGATAGGAATAAACGGCAGCCCGAGGATAAAGTGGAATACTGAGACTCTTGTTGAAAAAGTGCTGGAAGGCGCCGCCTCAAAAGGTGCACAGACAAAAATCTTTCATCTTTATAACCTTGATTACCGCGGGTGCACCAGCTGTTTTGCCTGCAAGGTCAAAGACGGAAAAAGCTATGGAAAATGTGTATTGAAGGACGGACTTGCACCTGTCCTTGAGGAAATCGCCGGTGCGGACGCACTTGTAATCGGCTCTCCGGTATACTTCGGGGACGTAACAGGAGAGATGAGATCGTTTCTTGAAAGGCTTTTCTTCCAGTACCTTGCATATACGAATCCCCCGTCGTCTATATTCGGGAGAAAAATCAAAACGGCTGCGATATACACAATGAATGCTCCTGAAAAGCAGGCAAAGGAAGTCGGGTATGATGCCGTTTTCGGCTCGATAGAAAATGTTCTGGTAAGAATATTCGGATATTCCGAGAAGCTTTGTTCGTATGAGACGCTTCAGTTTGCAAACTACGACAAATACGTATCATCTCTTTTCGACCCGAAGGAAAGACTCAAAAGGCACAGGACGGTGTTTCCGGAAGACTGCAAAAAGGCGTATGAACTGGGTGTCCGTCTCTGCAGCCCGTGATGCAGATGACTTAATTATACCAACCTTTTTTTGCGGGGCTTACCCGGGAGAGTGACATCCCTGTTTAAAATCCGGTGTAAAGGAAGAACCCGCAAAAGTAAGAAACATCGATGCGATAAAAAAATTATACTATCAAAAAGCTTAAAGAACCCTTTTCAGGCTAAAGATTTTTTTAATTAAATATATCTGATTGCCGGTGTTCTTAGTCTTCATTTTATTATCTTATCCATGATGTTTTCAAATCTTGTATTGCTTATCGGGTGGTGACTTATGACCTTGCCGTTGTACATGATGCAGAACGTCCCGAAGGGAGAGGGTGCGTTCTGGACCGATTCTTCATCCTCCATTTCTACAAGCCTGGCCTTTATACCGTATTTTTCTGAAGCCGTCTCCATGATTGCCGCAACGTTTTTCTCAGAATACGGGCACTGGGCCGAACGGAATATTGACAGGCCTTCGGGATATTTTTCACAGTTCTTTTCTATATCCGCCTTAAAGGATGGATTTTCTGCCCCGGGGTCGAATTTGAGTGCCATAAGTTCGAAATCAGGCTTTGCCTCATCGACCATAACAAAACCCTTTTTGACGAATATGTCCTTTTTGGCCATAAAAGGGCCTTTTCTTGTGACGACTGCAACACCTTTCATACCTGCATTTTTTGCATCACTTATGCAGGCGTCTATGAGGGAGGAAGCATAACCGTGGCCCTTGAATTCTTTCCTGAACCCGACGAAGATGCACTGGATAAACATATACCCGCCGGCATCGACAGGGCGGTGGGCATAGCGGCCCGGCATGTATTCAAGCATCCCCTGGTATTCCCCTTCCTTCGTTAAAACCGCCTTTATTCTTAGTCCCTTTGGGTAGTATTTTTTGAACCAGTCTATTTTTCTTCTCAGCTCAACGTGCTTTTTTACGTCCTTATACCCGCAGACACCGTATTCGGCGATGTTTTCAGGAGTCAGGTCAATGACCGTGACATCACTCATGCTTTTACCTTCTATTCTGACAGGATAAAATACATCATGATTTTAGGATATCTTTATCAGCCGCAGTTGTCCGGTTTCTGCCTCCGGAAAAATCCATATTTTGCTAATTTTTTTCTATATCCATGTGCATTATTTATGGAAAATCCATTCAAGGCAGTATACCGTAAGCTTCTCTTCAGTCCCTTCCCCGATGCACTTTTTTCTAAGGTCACAGTGAGGACACATGAGGTGCCCCAGCTCTTTTTTGTCCACGTTCAGTGTCCCGTTCTTTTCATGGAGGTCATACAGAAGCTTCAGGTATTTACCCTCGGCAATTCTCGGGATTTCGTCCTTTGAGTCCGACCCTTCCCATTCGTAAAGCCTTTTTTTGCCCTTTCCCGAATTGCATGGCATGCACACGCGTATTGCATTGTCCGGTGTGTCAGGTCCTCCGCAGCAGCGTGGACAAGTATGTGCTCTGTTGTCAGCGGACCTTTCGCTCCGCAATATATGCATTCGTCGGGTTTTTCATGCTCTCTTAACCATTCCCGTATTGTCGACGACCAGACAATTTTACCGTCCCTGAGCTGAATAAACCTGTTCATCTGAAACGCATGCTGCCCCTCAAGACCTGCAGATTTGGCAATAAGTTTTGCATACTGCCAGAATATCAGGTCGCGGACTGTTTTGACTGCTGCCGGTGGCATAATAATTTCTCTATATGGGGCGCGGCGATAAACGTATCGAAATAATCTCAATACCTGCAGTTTCACCAGACCCATAAGGGCCTTTGTGGACTTCCCTCGCCATTGCAGTTATCTCTACCAAAGAAATATATACAGGATTAGCTTATTCATCCCTGAGCTGATTGCTATGCCAACAATCACGCAGTATGTAATAAAGGTCCCTGAAGCGGTTATCGACCGCAGGGACTGGGTAAGATATCTTGCCTTAGTGAACTGGCATTTCAAGGAAGTCGGGGATTCTATAATAGCGACCCCATCCAAAGATTTCAATGCATTCGTTGAAAAAACACTGAACGAGTACCTTAGCGAGAAAAAAATGCCTGATCCGGAGATTGCTCCGGTGGTAATGAATCTGGCTGATGATCATTTTGCCGGAAGGGAGCTGTTTCTAAGAGCAGGGGATTATTATATCCTTCAAAATCACTTCCGGAAGGTAAAAGGTAAGACTAAGACCAAGACCCGGGCAAAATGACCGGGTGCGGAAGAAGGTTCTGAGAATCACTTCCCATAAAGGTATTTTTTATGGTTTTTGAAGGATTCCCTTTTATAATCGGCTGGGAGCTGACTCTTGAATGCAACATGCGTTGCAGGCATTGCGGCTCTGTTGCGGGAATGAGACGTACCAAAGAGCTTTCTACAAAAGAGGCCCTGTCTCTCTGCGACCAGTTCCCTGACCTCCTTGTCCGGGAGGTTGACCTCACGGGAGGCGAGCCCCTTTTGAGAGATGACTGGATGCAGATAGCAAAACATCTTAATGACCTTAACATTCCCGTAAATGTCCTGACAAACGGGCTTGTTATAGACGAAAAGATGATCAGGAAGATGAATGAATGCAAAATTACCGGTGCGGGCCTGAGTATAGACGGTCCGCAGAATGTCCATGACCGCATTCGCAATTATAACGGCTCCTACGAAAAAGCTGTTAATGCGATAAAACTTTTCCAGGAAGCCGGGATTGGTTATAATATTATAACTACCGTAAACAGGGAAAATATCGGATTTCTTCCTTCTATGAACGAAGCCTTCAAATCTCTTGGTGTGGCTTTCTGGCGTCTTCAGCCGTTAATTCAAACCGGACGTGCACGAAAATCTCCCGGACTTGAGCTTGGCGACAGTGAGATGCTTTCACTTGGAGAATTCGTACGCAGTCAGGCCAGAGAAGCTGAGTCCGGGTCTCCGGAGATTATATGCAGCGACGGACTGGAATACGTCAAAAAGACCGGAGATGGTGAGCGGCCCTGGAGAGGATGCCCTGCCGGAATTGTATCCTGCGGGATAATGAGCGACGGACGAATAAAAGGCTGCCTTTCCATGCCTGATGAAGTGTGCGAAGGTAATATCCGTGACCAGAGTCTGTGGGATATCTGGTTTAGTCCTGATTCTTTCAGGTATACGAGAGTTTTTTCAGCAGACGATGCCGGGCCTCTGTGCGCAAAATGCGAAAAGATAGGTGAGTGCAAAGGCGGGTGTTCGTCAAGTTCATATGCCGGCACAGGAGTTTTTCATAATGATCCTTCCTGTTTTTTCAGGGCTGAAAAGAAAGCCGGCGGCATCAAAAACGAATCTTAATTTTCTGTAGTTAGACATTTTGTATCTGACTTAAAATTTCTCAAGGGGGCAGACCTTAATGCACATCCCGCAGCGAAGACCCCCGAGGGAGTTGAACATATAATCTGCATACCTCTCCCTGTGGATAACGCCTTCGGGGGTAATGGCCTTTGGAGGGCAGACTTCTATGTATTTCATGCAGTCACGGCACGCCTCGTTTATGAATGAAAGCCCGCCGTTGTCATCGGCCTTAAGAGGAGCATCAGTAAGTATTGCGGTCATACGCACCCGGGGACCTGACTTTTTCGTTATAAGCAGGTGGTTCACCCCGAAATTTCCTATTCCTGCGTTATATGCGGCATACTTGGATGAAAAATCCGCCATCAGGAGTTTGCGGTCCGCATACCAGTAGCCGAACTCGCTTCCCTCGCTCGGGGCTATCGTTGCGACAAAGCCTTCAGTTTCGATGATTTTTGCGGCTTTAAACGCAATTATCCTTAACGTTGCAGTCCCGGCCATAAGAGTGTTGGTGTATTCGGCACGGCCTTTGGGAAGTGTCACAAATGCCCCCTTTGGAACGGAGACCCCTATTATAATGACAGACCTGACATCATCCATAATATCTTTCGGGTTTTTTCCTTCATAGCCGGGGTTATCAAAGCATGACGCATACGCAATGCCGACAAAGTCCGCACCAAATTTTAGTATATCTCCTTTAAGCGTTTCTGAAAATTAGTCGTCCGTCATCTTTGCCTCCGGTGACTTCATTTAAGTTTGAAAAAAGAGCTTTTAAACGTATTGTACAGATTGCACCCGGAAATAAAAAAATGAATTAATTTTGAGTAGGGGGTTTTGGATAATTCCGGAATCAGTTGCCTGATTTTTCAATCATTTCGGAGATGTCGCCTACAGCTTTTGCAATTGAGCAGTCGGGGCTGTGCTTCCCGCACCCGAGACAGGCGGTTTTGACTTTGTTCAGTGATTCTTCAGCTTTTTCTTTCGTCATTTCTTTTCCAGTGTATTTCCATGTCGGCAATTTACTCACCATAACATAATTTGCAGGTTATTGTTATATACTTAAGCGGCATTAAAATATACAAAGACTGCGGGTACACAAAAATAACCTTCAACCATAATGTGGCAGACAGACGATTACCTAAAGGAGGGCCGGCAGAATTATGGAAGCGGCATTTGATTCCGCAAATGAAATAGTGGAGCTTAAAGACGAGATATTCAGACTGCGTTCTGATCTCAGGCGGTTCATGGAGCGGTCGGGCCAGAAGCACATAGAGACGGTTCTCGGCGACATAAAGAAGAACTACGCAAAAGCGTTCGAAGAGCAGCAGATAGAAAGTGCAAAAAGCTGTCTTTCCTCTAATATGACCAAAGGATGTGCGATGCGTGAGAACTGCTATAAGGTTTTCATGGACTTTTTGCAGGGTACAGCAAAGCACCTTCATGACGACAAAGTATCAGACGAGATAATAAATTCATACCGGGAGCAGATGAATGAGATTCGAAAGAAGTGCACATCCGAAAACTGCGGCACGTGTTTTTCCGAGGTCTTCAGGCTATTTGAAAAGCAGCTTGACTTAATGCAGTCGCTTGGAGTATATTCAGGACCTGAGGATGAAAAATCGGCTGTGTCTGATATTTCCGAAGAGAAAATCGTGAAAGACGTCCTGGAGCCCGTATCGAATGTCCAGAGGTTCCAGATACTTAAGGCCCTCGTATCAGAAAGCCTTTCGTTTTCGGAAATTTCAAAGATGACAGGTCTTCGCGGGGGAAATCTTCTGTTTCACATAAAAAAGCTTACCGATTCCGGGATGATATTTCAGCGCTACGAAAGAAGCGACTACATAATAACCGACAAAGGTTACAGGACCTTAAAGGCTCTCTCCGGGCTTTACAAAAGTCTCAACGCAAATCATGTCACGTAAGGATTTTACCCGGCCGACGGAGAACTATGACTTCCGGATGAGATATTACGTAATGCCCTTTTTGTACAGGACGACGACAGGTGCCCACCGCAAAACTCTTGAAAAAATGCTTTGCGGGTTTCGGGATTTGGACGTCCTTGATATCGCCTGCGGGACGGGAATATGCGAAAGAATTCTGGACAGTTCGGACAAATGCACGGGTCTTGACATTTCGGATGAAATGCTGCATAAAAGTTCTTTTTTATCGGAACACAGAAAAATCCACTTTAACCCTGTAAAGGGGGATGCGGTGAAGCTTCCCTTTAAGGACGAAGCCTTCGACGTTGTCTTATGCTCTCTTGCCCTTCATTTTATGCCCGATTTCAGGGTAAGCATCAGGGAGGCGTCGCGTGTCCTGAAAAAGGAAGGCTCTTTTGTGTGCTGCTGCCCCGTGATGCAGAGCGGAATTATCCTTGACTCCTACTGGCGGTATTACTACAGTAAAGGCAGGTTTTATGCACCCATATTTGAAAAAGACCTGAAAGAGACATGCGTATCATGCGGTCTGTCGTACCGGCGCATCTCAAAAAACGGAAAGCTTCTCTATTTCACATGTGAAAATAAGTGAAAAAAGCAAAAAAATCTTTTTTTGAATTTGTTTTTTTTGGCAGGGTCGGTTTTGGGACTGCCTGAAAAAGGGGATTTATCCTGATATATCTGGTTTTGGAGTCTTTTTGTAGGCCATTCCCTGGAATATCGCAATTATATCGCAATTTTTCTGCCGCTGTCGTAGGTTATCGAGACCGTATAAAGAGATATCTTATTGTTCTTTTCAAACTCCTCAGCATCTGCGGTAAGAATTCCGTCTTTTGCCGCCGTGAGCCGTGCCGTGGCTGTTTCTGTGCCCGTCTTCAATCTTCATGGAAGCCTTTGCAGATCCTTTGGAAACCTCAACAGGCTCTATCCCGGTCACCTGCGCAAACCTGTCTTCCGGAATAAAGTCAGAATCCGTGCCGCTTTGCATTGACATGGTTATGAGGTTTTTATTTGCGAATAAAAAAGATATCCGGAAATTTGTATTGTGCAGGCTGAATTTCTGTCCGGGCGGTCCAGGCAGCCTGGTATTATGTGATTATCTGATGGTCTTAATTCTTGAAACTGTGTACAGGTGCCGGAATTCTTCCGCCGCGGTTTACGAAATCTTCGCAGCCGAACCTGTTTACGCTCTGGACAGGTGCATGCCCCCAGAGGCCGCCGAATTCCAGGGTGTCGCCGACGTCCTTTCCCACAGCCGGGATAAGCCTGACCGCTGTCGTCTTCTGGTTTACCATGCCTATTGCCGCCTCGTCGGCGATGATTCCCGAGATGGTCGATGCGGGGGTGCTTCCGGGAATTGCAATCATGTCAAGGCCGACCGAGCAGACGCATGTCATAGCTTCTAGTTTTTCTATTGTAAGAGCTCCTCTTTCCACGGCATCGATCATCCCCTGGTCCTCGCTTACCGGGATGAATGCACCGGAAAGTCCCCCTACAAACGAGCTTGCCATTAAGCCGCCTTTTTTTACCTGGTCGTTTAAAAGGGCGAGGGCAGCAGTCGTCCCCGGCGCTCCGACTGACTCAAGTCCCATCTCCTCGAGAATTCCTGCGACACTGTCCCCGACCGCAGGTGTCGGTGCAAGCGAGAGGTCGACGATTCCGAACGGGACGCCGAGTCTCTCTGACGCCTCCTGTGCGACGAGCTGGCCTGCACGTGTGACCTTAAAGGCGGTCTTTTTCACCGTCTCACACAGGATTTCAAAGTTTTCACCTCTTACGGCCTCAAGGGCGTGTTTTACGACACCGGGACCTGAAACACCAACGTTTATCACCGCATCCCCTTCGGTGACACCGTGAAAGGCCCCGGCCATAAACGGGTTGTCGTCAGGTGCGTTGCAGAAGACGACGAGCTTTGCACAGCCGAAAGAGCCTGTATCCTTTGTCTCCTCGGCAGTCTCCTTTATTATTTCGCCCATGAGCCTGACCGCGTCCATGTTTATTCCGGTCCTTGTCGAGCCGACGTTTACCGAACTGCACACTCTCTCGGTTACGGACATTGCTTTCGGTATCGAGCGGATGAGGTTTTCCTCCGATGGGGTCATCCCCTTTGAGACGAGTGCGGAAAATCCTCCTATGAAGTTGACGTCTGTGTCTTCGGCCGCTTTGTCAAGCGTTTTTGCGACTTCGACGAAGTCTTTTGGGGTTTTGCATGCGCATCCCGCGAAAAGTGAGACCGGTGTAACGGATATCCTCTTGTTTACTATGGGAATCCCGAATTCGCGGCCAATCTCATCACCTGTCCTGACGAGGTCCTTTGCTTTTCCTGTAATCTTTTCGTATATGTTTTCCTTTAAGGTGTCTGGGTCGGAATCGCAGCAGTCAAGAAGACTTATGCCCATGGTTATGGTTCTTACGTCAAGCTTCTCCTGCTCGATCATCTTGTTAGTCTCGGACACCTCGAAGATGTTGATCATAACTTCTCAACCTCCGTTTTTTTCAGATGCGGTGCATTTTCGTGAAGATGTCCTCGTGCTGGCACCTGATTTTGACGCCAATCTCGTCGCCGAGTTTTTCAAGCTCTTCTGCCATCTCGCAGAACGATTTTTGTGATTCGGATGCATCAGCTATCATCATCATGTTGAAGTAGCCCTTAACTATCGTCTGCGATATGTCCTCGATGTTGACCTGGTTTTTTGCAAGGTACGTGCAGACCTTTGCAATTATCCCGACCGTGTCCTTTCCGACGACAGTTATTATAGTCTTTTTAATGCCCGGATTCATTGTTCTGATTATGTTTGTTTTACTCGGGCATTAATTCAGTGCGGACACCATACGAATTTTTTCATGCAAAACTGTTTTCATAATGAATCACTATTTTCGTTGTAATGCAAATCTTTATAATTCACAATTGTGAATTAACAATAACAGTAATTTCACAATTGTGAATTAATGATGAGGACTGCATAAAACTTTTCAAAAAATGAGCATATGTTGTGTCTGATATGAACCAGAGAATAGAGAAAGTTTATGAAGCGCTGTTTGCCATTGAGGACATAAGGGAGGTATTCCGCAAATCCCTTCCGGCAGGCCCGGATGTTGAAGGCGAAAAAGCCATACAAAAAATTGCGGAGAGCCTGAAAGGGACAATCGATGACATAGAGTACAACCGCGGGAATTCTTCGGGCAAAAAGATAGGGGACAGTCTTCCGGTACGCGACCGCGAGGAGGCATATATCAACATCCAGCCGATACAGGCTGCGGGAAGACTTACAGCGGATGCAAGAAAGGCGATAATATCATACGGAGACGGTTATTCCGCCTGTGACCAGTGCAGAAAGCCTTTTCGTCTTGACAAGATTGAAAAGCCGTGTATTGCGGGATTTCACCGTGACCTTGCATCGTTTCTCAACATGGACGAGGCACGGGTTGTTCCGGGGGCGACAAAGCAGTGGAAGTTTTCAACCTACGGTCTTACGTGGGAGCAGGTGAAGTATCTTGCGGACTCGTTTGACGAAATAGCTGAAAAATACGGACTTGAAGTAAAAAAGCCAAAACCAGAACCATAACCGGGAAATAAATATGACGAAAAAAAACGGCGAAGACAGAAAATACGGGCAGGAAACTCTCTGTGTACACGCGGGGAGCAGACCTGACCCTGCAACCGGGGCAAGGGCCGTCCCGATTTACCAGACGGCGGCATATGTCTTTGAGAGTTCAAAGAACGCAAAAAACCTCTTCTCATTAAAAGAGGACGGAAACATCTACACGAGGCTGAACAACCCGACGACGAAGGTCTTCGAGGACAGGGTCGCTGCTGTTGAAAACGGTATCGCATCTCTTGCTACGTCTTCCGGGATGTCTGCGATTTCAACGGCAGTTTTGACATTCACGTCCCCGGGTGACGAAATAGTTTCGGGTGACAAGATCTACGGCGGGACGCACGAACTTTTCGGCCAGACCTTTCCTAAGCTCGGAAGGCGTGCCGTATTCGTGGACTCCGGAGACCCTGCCGCTTTTGCGGAGAAGATAAACGAAAATACAAAGGCGCTGTTCGTCGAGTCAATAGGAAATCCGGGCCTTGAAGTTGCGGACATAGAGGAGCTTTCAAAGATATCGCATGAAAACGGGATACCACTAATAGTCGACAATACCGTTGGAGTCGGTCTGGTAAGACCGATAGAGTTCGGTGCCGACATAGTCGTCCACTCGGCGACAAAGTACATCGGCGGTCACGGAAATTCCCTCGGCGGAGTTATAACCGACTCGGGAAAGTTCGACTGGACTAACGGCAGGTTTCCGGAGATGACAGCGCCCGACGAAAGCTACGGTGGTCTCATCTACCCGGACGAGTTCAAAAATTCCGCTTTTATCGTAAAGGCAAGGGTGCAGTTCATGAGGGATATGGGGCCGTGCATATCCCCTTTCAACTCGTTTCTTCTCCTTACCGGAATGGAGACGCTTCAGCTCAGGGTGAAAAAGCACTCCGAAAACGCGATGATAATTGCCGAGTTTCTGGAAGACCACCCGAAGACGGAGTGGGTATCTTACCCCGGTCTTTTGTCCCACAGGTCGCATGAGCTTGCAAAAAAATACCTTTCAGGTGGGTTTGGTCCTATTGTCGGCCTCGGGGTAAAAGGCGGACTTAAAGCTGCATCAAAACTTGTCGAAGAGGTCAGGCTGTTTTCGCACCTTGCAAACATCGGTGATACTAAGAGCCTTATAGTCCATCCTGCCTCGACTACGCATTCACAGCTTTCCGAAAAGGAGAGGCGGGATGCAGGAGTATACGACAATTTCGTGAGGCTTTCGGTCGGAATAGAAGATGCATGCGACCTGAAAGGCGACCTCTCGTACGCACTTTCAAAGATCTGATTCTATGGTTGAATATGACAGAAAAAACTTATGCTGAAAAATGCAGGAACGAATTTCCCGTTGAAAAAGGCGTATTCTCGTATGACCACGATTTTCTGACCGAAAACGGACAGTTAATGCCTGAAATAAAACTTTCGTACGAGATTTACGGCCGGCTCAATGCCGAAAGAAGCAACGCGGTTTTGATATGTCACCCGCTTACGGCTGATGCACATGCAGCGGGCTTTAACGACGGCGACAGAAAACCCGGATGGTGGGATATAGTAATAGGGCCGAAAAAAGCGTTTGACACTAAAAAATTCTGCATAATATGCTCAAACGTCCTCGGCGGGTGTAAAGGCTCAACAGGCCCGTCATCGGTAAACCCGGAGACCGGCAGGGTATGGGGTGCGGACTTTCCCGTCATAACCATAGGTGATATGGTAAATGCCCAGAAGCTTATGACTGACTCCTTCGGCATAAAATGCCTGTTTGCCGTAGCCGGCGGTTCGATGGGGGGAATGCAGGTCCTCCAGTGGGCCGTGTCATACCCGGATATGGTCAGAAAAGCTGTTGTGATAGCGTCTGCCGCCTCCCAGGGCCCGCAGCAGATTGCATTCAATGCCATCGGGAGGAGAGCCATAACACAAGACCCTGACTGGAACGGCGGGAGTTATTACGAAAAGACCTTTCCCGGGCGGGGACTTGCCCTTGCAAGGATGATAGGGCATACCACTTACCTGAGCCCGCAGTCGATGGCAGAGAAGTTCGGGAGGGACACCATTTCATCCCAAAAATGTCCCGAAAGCGCAGGAGTCCCCGTATCACGTGCCGGATTTCAGGTCGAAAGTTATCTTGACCGCCAGGGAGGGACGTTTTCGGAGAGGTTTGACGCGAACTCTTACCTTTACATAACAAAGGCGGCCGACCTTTTCGACCTCAAAAAGGGAGGGTCTTTGCGGGCCGCAATGTCGAAAGCGAAAGCCGGATTTCTTGTTGTTGCGATAACCTCGGACTGGCTTTATCCCCCCGAATATTCGGAGGAGATAGTCTCGGCCGTTCTTGAAAACGACGGTCATGCGGAGTACTCCGAAATCCGGTCGCACAAGGGCCATGACGCTTTTCTGATAGAAGGCGGACAGCTCAACTATATTCTGGGAAGGTTTTTATCGCAGATCTGCTCAGGCGACGTGATGTCCGAAACAAAGACTATTGATGAGTCCGATTTTTCGGTTGAAAAAGCCGCCAGACTTCTCATTGAAAACGGGATAAACCACCTCCCGGTAACAGGGAAGGATAAAAAAATCTGCGGAATAGTGACTTCGTGGGATATCGCCAAGGCGGTTGCATGCGGTGCGGGCGAAAACTCCGGGATTATAACAAGGAGTGTCGTGTGCACCGGCCCGGAAGAGCCGGTCGGTGACGCCGCCGGGAAAATGGCGAAAAACCAGATATCCGCACTTCCTGTGGTGGACGACGACGGCAGAATTCTTGGTATAGTTACAGGAGAAGGTCTCAGCAGGCTTATAGGAGGAGGCAGTCTATGAGGATAGTGTTCATCCACGTCGACTATATGAGGTACAGGGCGGTTAAGCGTGCAAAATCCGCCGGGGAACTGGAAAAAAGGGAGGGCGGAATTGAAGACGGGCTCGTCCTGTTTTCGTGCGCAGAAAAGGAGGACGAAATAAACCCCGAATTTGTGGTAAAAAGCGCTGTAGAAAACGTAATCAGATGTCTTGACATGATAGGCTGCAGAAAGGTCATGATTTATCCTTACGCACACCTGACCCCGTGCCTTTCAACGCCCGAAACTGCGGTTAAAATTTTAAAGGGACTTGAGGAAGCGCTTAAAAGGGAAGGGGTGGAGACGGAGCGTGCCGTTTTCGGGTGGTACAAAGAGCTTGAAATGAAGAGCAATGGTCACCCTCTTGCAGACCTCTCCATGATGATAAGGCCTTTCGGAAAGGAGAGGTGCGACTTTCACTGCCCGTTCTGTGGAGTTCCTGTAGTAAAGGAGGAGCTTGTTGCGGTAAAATCATGAAAGTCCAAAAAAAGAGAAATTTTGCCGGTGGCAACTGCTGCGGCCGGATTTGCTTCTCTTATGAGAAAAGCAAAAGATAATTCCGGTGCAAAACCAATCCGGAAGAGAAGCAGTACAGTTAAATTCTACTATAAGCACCAGTCAAAAAAAGGAGATAACCAGGATATGGAAAAACCAGAAGAGCATATGATTTACATGGACAACGCCGCAACGACGCCTGTAAGACCTGAGGTAGTCAAAGCGATGGTCCCTTTTATGACGCAGAACTTCGGGAACCCGTCTTCACTGTATACAATAGCACAGGTCTCACGTGAGGCCGTCTCAAAGGCACGCGGGCAGGTCGCAGACGCAATCGGAGCAGATCCTAAAGAGATATATTTCACTTCGTGCGGGACGGAATCTGACAACTGGGCGGTAAAAGGTGCTGCCTTTGCAAACAAAAACAAGGGAAAGCACATTATTACAAGTTCAATCGAGCACCATGCAGTCTCATACACCTGCGGCTGGCTTGAAAAGCAGGGCTTTGAGGTCACGTACCTTCCTGTCGACAAGTACGGGCTCATCGACCCGGAGGACGTTGAGAAAGCTATCAGGGACGATACGATTTTAATCACGATAATGTTTGCAAACAACGAAATCGGGACTATAGAGCCTGTAGCGGAAATCGGCAGAATAGCCCGTGAAAAGGGTGTTTTGTTCCACACAGACGCAGTCCAGGCGGCAGGGCATGTCCCGATAGATGTCTCCTCGATGAACATCGACGTGCTGTCGATTTCGGGCCACAAGTTCAACGGCCCGAAGGGGACTGGAGTCCTCTACATAAGAAAGGGCGTAAAGATTGACCCCCTGCTCCACGGCGGGGACCAGGAGAGAAAGAGGCGTGCAGGGACCGAAAACGTCCCCGGAATCGTCGGTCTCGGCCTGGCCCTCGGGCTTTCGGTAAAGGAGATGAAGGATACGAACAAAAGGCTTACAAGGCTTCGCGACAGGCTTATCGACGGCCTTCTGAAGATACCAAAATCGCGCCTCAACGGTCACCCTGAAAAGAGGCTTGCAAACAACGTGAATGTAATCTTCGAGTATATCGAAGGCGAGTCGATACTCCTTATGCTAAACCGCAGGGGAGTTGCGGCATCGACAGGAAGCGCCTGCAACTCGTCGTCTCTTGAGCCGTCGCATGTCCTCACTGCAATCGGTCTTCCGCAGGAGATAGTGCACGGGTCGCTTCGGCTTACAATCGGAGAGGACACGACTGATGCGGATGTCGACTACGTTTTAAAGGTTGTTCCTGAAATTGTCCAAAAGCTGAGGAACATGTCTCCTCTGACGCCTTCGGAACTGAGGACATAAATCAGGAATAATAAAGAAAAAAGGAAAAGGCTGAGAAGAGAATACGGGCGAAGGTTTTTCCTGTACAGGGCGGATTTTTACCGGGATATGCTGTAAATCCGCTTTGTACCGGAAAACGTTATTGCGCCCGCAGATTTAAGGATAAAAAAAGGTGGTGTATATGAATTACAACGAAACAGTGATGGATCATTTCGAAAACCCGAGAAACCAGGGAGTTATAGAGGACGCTGACGGGATAGGAGAAGAAGGAAACCCGCAGTGCGGCGACATAATGAAGATTTACCTGAAAGTGAGGGGCAACATCGTAACCGACGTGAAGTTTCAGACTTTCGGGTGCGGTGCCGCGATAGCTTCGTCAAGCATGGCGACCGAGCTAATCAAGGGAAAGACTCTTGAAGAGGCGTGGGAGCTCTCAAACAAGGCCGTTGCGGAGGCACTTGAGGGTCTCCCCCCGCAGAAGATGCACTGCTCTGTCCTTGCAGAGGACGCAATCCACAAGGCGATAAACGACTACCGCGTAAAGCAGGGGCTTGCCCCGTGGGAGGAAAAGCCCGGAAAAGAGTCCCACCACCACTAAATATTTTTTATAAAGAAATTTTTTCTGCTTTATTATATCATTTTCGCGCTGCAGGGTCATATGTTATTATACTAAAAATGTCTATCTCAGGTCATGTCGCCTGAAGTTATCGTACACAACAGTGTCACCCTTGACAACGCTTTTACAGCAGATGCATTTGCCAAAAAGGGCATTGATATAGGACTTCATTATGAAGTTCTTTTGTCTTTTGAACCTGATGCGCTGATTATAGGCTCAGGTTCGTCCGTAAAGGGAGCCGAAATGTGCGGTGATGATTTTCCCCGCGAGGAGGAAAGTGATTTCATAAAACCGCAGACCGACCCTTCGGACAAAAGGCCCTGCGGGATTTTCGTTGACAGCAGGGGTCTTCTTTTAGGTAAACTCCATTTCTACAGGCGTCTTTCGCACATAAAAAACGTCGTCGTCCTGATATCAGAAACGACACCGAAAAATTACGTCAGCTACCTTGAGGGGCGTGGCTATGACTATATTGTTTCAGGTTCTGACAGGATATCCCTTTATTCTGCACTAAAGGAAGCGGAGAGAAGGTACGGTTTCAGGAGGGTAGTCTCTGACAGCGGCGGGACTTTGAACGGAGTAATTTTAAACGAGGGCCTGGCAGACGTTTTAAGTCTTCTAGTATACCCTGTGGTTGCAGGAAGAGGGTCCAGAAAACTTTTTGAAAACGTAAATGTTCCTTTTTCCATGGAACTTGTGAGGTCTGGCCTGAAAAAGGATGGAATTATACATAACATCTACAGGATAGAATAATAGTTTAACTGTCTGACAGGAAAATATACAGGTTCTTATCTTCATATATTGCCATTTTTATGCTGATAAATCTTTTAAAAATCATTTTAGGCGTTTAATTCGCGATATATATAAATAATATTGGAGCAGGTAATCATTTTAACCAGTTGTCCGCTAAAAAAGAAATTTATGCCGTACCCTGACATCTGGTGAAGATAAAGGGGGTATATTATGAATCCTGAAGAAGTTCTACAGGTTGCTGTAGTTGATGGTTCCGTTAATTCAAACACTCCTGAAGGCAATGCGATAAACCGCATAATTGACGACCTTTCAGGTTACGGAATACTTGTAACGAAATTCGTGTCATATGAAGATGCAAAAGCCGCCCTTTCAAACCTTCCCGGGGCAGACTGTATACTTATAAACTGGAACCTCGGTGAAGGGGATGATAACAGGAACGTGGCCGGTGAAATGATCTCTGCAATAAGGGAAAGAAACGAGGATATTCCTCTCTTTATGATTGGAGAGCCTACACGTGACCCTCCTACTACCCTTACAATTGATATAATCCGCGAAGTAAACGAGTTCGTATGGGTTATGGACGATACGGCGGAGTTTCTTGCCGGAAGAATAACCGCCGCTGCAAGGAGGTATCGCAGCGGGCTTCTGCCGCCTTTTTTCGGTGAACTCGTAAGGTTCTCGCATGACTTTGAATATTCATGGCATACGCCCGGGCACGCAGGAGGAACCGCATTCAGAAAATCTCCTGCTGGAAGAGCGTTTTTCAACTTTTTCGGCGAGCAGCTGTTCAGGTCAGACCTCTCCATATCCGTAGGAGAGCTGGGGTCGCTTCTTGACCACTCGGGTCCTGTCGGAGAGGCTGAAAAGTATGCCGCAAAGGTGTTTGGAGCTGACAGGACGTATTTTGTCACAAACGGGACATCGACGTCGAACAAGATTGTATTCTTCGGCCGTGTCACCGAGGGGGACATAGTCCTTGTCGACAGAAACTGCCACAAATCGGCTGAACACTCCATAACGATGACGCACGCTGTCCCTGTCTATATGATACCGACAAGGAACAGGTACGGAATAATCGGCCCGATTAGCCCTGAAGAGTTCTCTCCTGCCACAATAAAGAAAAAAATAGAGAAATCGCCGCTTGCAAAAGATTGCAAGGACAAAAAACCCGTTCATGCGATTATAACGAATTCCACGTATGACGGCCTCTGCTATCAGGCGGTATGGGTAGAAAAAGAGCTTGGAAAAAGTGTTGACAGCATCCACTTTGACGAGGCATGGTACGGCTACGCAAGGTTTAACCCGCTTTACCGTGACCGCTTTGCAATGAGGGACGGTGCAAAGGACCCCGAAGGTCCGACTGTCTTTGCCACGCAGTCTACGCACAAACTTCTTGCAGCACTTTCCCAGGCTTCCATGGTCCATGTCAGAAACGGCAGGGTTCCTGTTGAGCACTCGAGGTTCAACGAGGCATTCATGATGAACTCGTCGACATCCCCGCTTTATACGATAATTGCGTCCTGTGACGTATCATCGAAGATGATGGACGGAGCATCGGGCAGGATGCTGACCCAGGAGCCTATTGAGGATGCGATAAGGTTTCGAAGGATGATGGCGAGGATAAAGAGGGAGGTAGGAACCGGAAAGGACTGGTGGTTCGGCATGTGGCAGCCTGACCATGTTACCGACATGAACACCGGAAAGCAGATTGAGTTCTGCGACGCTTCCCTGGACCTCCTGGGCAAAAATCCGTCCTGCTGGGTGCTTCACCCGGGCGATTCGTGGCACGGGTTCAAAGGTCTTCCCGACGACTACTGCATGCTTGACCCGATTAAGGTGACAGTCCTTATGCCGGGTGTAAACGATGACGGTTCACTTGCCGAATGGGGAATTCCTGCGGCTATTGTAGTCAGGTTCCTTGACAAGAGGGGTATCGTCATAGAAAAATCGGGTGACTACAATATCCTGTTTCTCTTCTCGATGGGGATAACCAAAGGAAAATGGGGAACTCTTGTTACCGAACTCTTCGAGTTCAAGAAGCACTACGACGAAGGGTCGCCTCTTGAAGAGGTCTTCCCGGTTCTTTCAAAAACTTATCCTGAAAGATACGGAGGTATGACCTTAACGGAACTCGTAAAGGAGATGCATGACTATATGAGAAGCACAAAGCAGGGAGAACTTCTTGAAAAAGCCTACGAAAAGCTTCCCGAGCAGGTTGCAACTTACGCCGACACTTACAAAAAACTTGTAAAAGGGGACGTCGAGCAGGTGCCTGTATCAAAGATGCAGGACAGGATAGTTGCAACAGGCGTTTTCCCTTACCCCCCCGGAATACCAGTTCTTGCGCCCGGTGAGGCTGCCGGAAAATCCAATGGCCCTGTTTTAAGTTATCTTATTGCACTGCAGGAGTTTGACAAAAAGTTCCCGGGATTTTCGCATGACATACACGGTGTCGAAAACATAAACGGGGAGTACATGATCTACTGCACAAAGGAGTGATATCATGGCTGAAAATGAGCCGAAAAGTGTTTTTTCAGGCAAAAAAAAGTATCTGGGAGTATTTACCCTGGCAATGATAAACGTTGCCGCGGTTTTGAGCATAAGAAATTTTCCGTCAATGGCAATTTATGGGTGGTCGTGCATAGGCTGGTACATAATAGGGACTATCTTTTTTTTAATCCCTATTTCCCTCGCCGGGGCCGAACTTGCCACGGGATGGCCGGAAGGCGGGGGTGTCTATGCGTGGGTGAAGCAGGCTTTCGGTGAAAAGGACGGTTTTATCGCTCTTTTCTGCGAGTGGTCGAACAATCTTGTGTGGTTTCCGACAGTCCTCTCATTTATTGCTGCAACCCTTGCCTTCGGGCTTACGCCTGAGCTTTCGCAGAGCCCTTACTATATGTTTACCGTGATGATGATTGCATTCTGGGGGACTACGGCGGTCGCCTATTTTGGTGAGGACGCTTCAGCAAAAATGAGCAATTTCGGTGTCATCGTCGGAAGCATCATCCCGGCCGTTCTGATAACTCTTCTCGGTTTATGGTGGTTTTTGTCGGGCAAAGCAATTGTACTGCCGCAGTTTTCCTTTTCAGTGTTGGTCCCGGAGATAAACCTCGGGACCCTGCCTTTCTTCTCGACGGTGATTCTTCTGTTCGCCGGAATGGAGATGGCGGGCTTTCACGCCCTTGAGGTCAGAAACCCACAGGAGGATTTTCCAAGGGCAATCGGCATATCGGCAGTAATAATATTTCTCTGCAGCGTTGCCGCAACCCTTGCAATCGCTTTTGTGATACCTGCTGAAAAGCTCAACCTTGCATCGGGTGTCATGCAGGCTATACAGTACTTCTTCGACTCGTCAGGTCTTTCCGGCCTTGTCGGTCCGATGGGCATTTTAATAGCAATCGGGGGTGTTGTATCCCTTGCAGCATGGCTTATAGGTCCTGCAAAGGGCCTTGGTGTTGTTGCAGAGGAGGGAAACATGCCTCCGATGTTTGACAGGACGAACAAATACGGGGCCCCTGTTGCCGTACTTGTCACCCAGGCCCTTATAGGCTCTGCAATCTCACTTCTCTACGTGTTCCTGCCATCCGTAAACCAGGCATACTGGATTCTTTCCGCTATGACTGTCGAGCTTTTGTGCATAGTATATTTCCTCGTTTTTGCAGCTCTTATAAAACTGCGCTACAGCCAGCCCGACAAGCCCCGTGCTTTTAAAATACCCGGCGGAAAGGTTGGAGTATGGCTTGTGGGAGGTCTCGGTCTTGTAGGAGTGTCGTTTTCGTTTCTGGTAGGACTTATGCCGCCTAACTATTACTCGAACACTTTCGGCTATATCGCATCAGTCCTTCTCGGGACGTTTGTCCTGGCAGTCCCGCCGGTGATTTTCCTGAAGCTGAAAAAACCGTGGTGGAAAAAGGGTGTAAAAAAGGAGGAGGTGTGAAGAAATGAATGAAAAGCAGGAGTTTATTCTGGGGTGTATTGTGCTTGTAATCGCGATAATGATTATACCTGTGAGTATTGCCGTGTTTATGCACGGGTCGTCTCCTTACAGTGAAATGGAAAATGACCCTGTAGTTGAGGCTGCGGAACTTGCCGGACTTTCAATATGCAGCGTCAATGATTCTGTATGGGACATTCCGGGAGCAGAAGGCGGTAAGACTTACACGTTCTCGGGAAACTGCACTGATCCGGATGAAAGACTTGTTGTATATACGCAGGCTTTCAACAGCTCGGCTTCAAGGGATGCGGCTATATTGTCATTCAATTCGAGGGTTATAGGAAAGCTGAAAAACCCTGGCGTTCCGATAGTTGTCGGCCAGTACCTGGTATACGTTGATGACAGCAGGGGCAAGGAATTGTCTTCGCGTATTGCGGATGCCCTGGATAAAATTGAAAACAGCCTGGATGAACAGTTCGGGCAATAAAAAAATAATCATTTTTTGTTTTTTGATTTACTGACTCTTTCTCCTTGATAGTATGTATGGTACAAGAAAGACTGCCACAAGTGCAATCCAGAAAGTCCCGAAAATTGTCAGAATCTCGACTTGAAAGGCATCGTAAAACCTTGCTTCCGCGTAGGATTTCCTTGTCCAGTCTATCTGCACTGTGCCGTTGTTTTCCGTTGCAGACCCGCCTGTGCTTACCGTTCCCAGAAGCGGGTTTCTGACGTCATAGCCTTTCGGAAGGTACAGCGTTACGTTATAGAAATTGTCGAAGAGTACCTGAAAGTCTTTGTTTTTAAGCTCTGCGTCATAGCCTGCGGTATAGTTGCCCTTCTCAAAGGTGATGCTTCTGCCCTTGTCCTCAAATGTGGCGTTTGTCCCGTTTTCATATGCAAGTGAGACGTTTGAGACCTCAAGCGGAACTTTTTCGCCTAGAATTCCGGGCTGAAGAAATTCAAAACCGTCAAGATTTTGGATATCAACCGACGCGTGGTATGAAGATGCGTTTTCATAGACATAATACGATGCATTAAGCCCTGATACGCAAAAAACGAGGGATGATAGTATTATCAGTGCAGCACAGAAAGAAGTGACTCTAAATCTGCATCTATCTCTGTCGGCGGGTCGCATTGTTTGATCACCGTTTCAGGGTCTTTTAAGAGGTGTCCTGTAACCACACATACAATTTTCTCGTCACTGTCCAGAAGGCCTTCTTCGGCCATCTTTTTGATTCCTGCAACAGACGCGGCCGAGGCAGGCTCTACACCTATCCCCTCTTTTCTTGCAAGGTCTTTCTGCATGGAAAGAATTTCGTCGTCGGTTACGGAGAGTGCACAGCCGCCAGTGTTTCTTATTGCTGCAAGAGCCTTTTCGGCGTTGACAGGTGCACCTATTCTTATGGCTGTCGCTACGGTTTCAGGGTTCTTTTCAGGGACAAGAACATCAAGATTCTTTTCGATTGCATTTACTACAGGACTTGCCCCTTCTGCCTGGACACCTGTCATCTTCGGAAGAGAATCGATGAACCCGAGGTCCTGGTATTCAAGAAGGCCTTTGTATACGGCTGATATGTTTCCGGCGTTTCCTACCGGAAGAACAAACCTGTCGGGGACGCACCCAAGCTGGTCGACTGCCTCAAAGCCTATGGTTTTCTGGCCTTCAAGGCGGTAAGGGTTGACCGAGTTTAAAAGATAAAGCCCCTCTTTTATACAGAGGTCGTTTACCATCTCAAGCGCCCTGTCGAAATTTCCGCGTATTGCAATAACCCTTGCTCCGTGCATAAGGGCCTGGGCAATCTTTCCAAGTGCAACCTTCCCTGCCGGGAGAAGGACAACCGCAGGGATTCCTGCCTTTGCAGCATATACCGCAAGACTTGCCGAGGTGTTGCCTGTGCTTGCGCATGCAACGGTCTTCATTCCTAGCTGAAGCGCCATTGAAACGCCTACAGTCATTCCCCTGTCCTTGAATGACCCTGAAGGGTTCATGCCTTCGTGTTTTGCGTACAGGTTTTTAAGCCCGAGTTCCTCGCCTATCTTTTTCAGGTGGTACATCTGTGTTCCGCCTTCCTGCAGGGTTACAGGCTCCCCTTTTACCGGGAGAAGCTCTTTGTATCTCCAGAGGCGGAGAGGTCTTTTGTTCCACTCTTCACGCGAGATATTCAGCGTATCAAGGTCATATTCAACTTTAAGGAGATGATTGCAGTGTTTACACCTGTATATTATCTCATTCTGGTCGTATTCTGCGCCGCAGTTTACACAGACTAGACGAAACATGATTATGAGTTTCTGTCCGCAGAGGAGTTATAGGTAGTGGATGGAGGTACCGGTCAGCCCCTGTGCACGCCTGAGATTAAAAATACGGCCGACCATTCGAAGACAAAGAGTACGAAAGGAAGAATGATCTCAGTAGTGTTTTTTATGCTCCTGTCGAGGGCAAAAAAAAGCGCCATAACGGCTGTGACCCCGATGACAAGTGCGATTAACCAGTACCTTCTGCTTCCGGGGGCAACTGTCCCCGACACCTTCGTGCAGCTTAAAGGAAAAAGCCAGAAAACGCCTTCATGTGTACACGAATCTTCGAGGAGGTGAAGAAAGGAGCCTGAAAGGACACCTGCGCAGAATACCCCCGCAGGAATTGAGACCGTCATAAAATCATTGGTAATCAGTTTTGATGCTATGCATATGTAAACCCATAAAAGCACCGAAGCTGCCGCAATGCCTAACATGGAATGCAAAAGCCCCCTGTGTTTCGGCCTGATGCGCCCTAACGTGAAGATGTATACCAGAAGGGACACGGGGTAGTATATGAAGTATCTTATGATGTAGCCGAATACCGGCAGTATGAGAACCGTGTGACGTCTCAGCTTTCTTGCACCGCCGCGTCCTCCCATAAGCCCGTGCATTATGGCGGAGTCGGCCGCGTCGGCATCGGGTGCAAGAGAGCCTATGAATATCCCGAAAACCGCCGGAATTAAAAGTATGTCCTCAACTCTGCCGTAAATCAGCGGGAAGAATACCGCAGCCGAAAGGAGACTGAAAAAAACATGCTGCTCTCCTCTCATATTTCTCTAAAATACTTCTATCTTCCCCATTTTATGTATAAGTCGTCCCTGCGGTCCGAAAGTGAACAGAATTTTTTTCTGGTCTCTTTCACAACGTAAGGGTCGATTTCAGCATAATATAAGTCTTCGTTTTCTCCAGCCTCAAGGATGTCTTCACCTGAAGGTGACACGAGAAGGGAGCCTCCCGGATATTCGTCGACGGAAGTGTTTCCGGTCGTATTTACTCCTGCGACAAAGTACTGGTTTTCGACTGCTCGTGAATGAATGAATAGTCTCCAGTGCTTCATTCTTTTTTTCGGCCAGGCTGCCTGGACGAAAATGCACTCGCACCCTTTTTTGCAGTAGTATGAATAGAGGTCTGAAAATCTCAGGTCATAGCATACCGAAAGCCCGAACCTTATTCCCTTATAATCAAAAACGGCGGGCATGTCCCCGGAAAGAAAGAACCTGTCCTCGTTTCCGGGTGAAAAAAGATGAATTTTTGAGTACTTTGCCAGAAGCCTCCCGTTTTCGTCATAGAAGACCGAGGTGTTTTTCGGTTTTGCCGGGCCGTAAGTGTTTTCTTCCGTTATTTCCCTGAAAGAGCCGAGGACAGCAATATTATTCTCCTCTGCAATTTTTCTGAAAGTCCGGGGGATGAAGCCATCCGGGCCGGACATGTTTTCGTTTGATTCCGGGTCCCAGCCTGTTGCATACTGCTCGGGAAATATTATTATGCCGGCGGCTTTTTCTGATGCCTCTTTTGCATAAATACCGGCTTTGTCCATGCTTTTACGGGGATTTTCCCACGCGGGACCTGCCTGTGCAAAACATATCCTTACAGATGCCATTTCCTAAAAAAGAAGTGTATTTTTAAGTATTATATTTCTTCTTCTCTTGAGCCGTAGAGAATTGCGGCAATTCCTGCAACGATGAACACTGCTGCTACAGGCAGGACGTATATGATGCCGCCTAATTCTTCTCCGGCGTTTACTGAAATGATAATTAATATAAGGGCAATTCCTGCGACGATTATGCTCCCTGCCGAAAGAATAGCGCCGCCATATACCATTTTTTCCGTCATTTTTGCTTTATGAGTATTTCTGGGCATCTTCATTTAAACTGTTCGTTATGCACGTTTTTCAGAATAATATTTCTGAAAACGGTTCTTTATGAAAAATATTTTTGTAATCTATAAGGGATTATGGAGATTTGATTCTATATATCTTTATTCTGCACGGCTGTCAGGCCGAAAACCCTGTAACCACCTGAATTAATACATGTGATTATAATTTCCGCAGCCTGAAAAATAATAGTTATTTAGTCTGTTCTGAACGTTCAAAACCGAGAATAAATGCTTTCTCGTTGACTTCAACGGTCTTTTTCGGGACGAGCATCTTTACCGCCTCAAGAAGCGTCTCCTTTTTAAGCGGGAGGTAATGGGAGGCCGCACCGAGCATAACAACGTTCTGCGAGAGTATGCTTCCGGCTTCACGGGCAGCTTTCTCTGCATCGACTTTAATCAGGTTTACGTCCTCAAGCCGGCTTAAAATCCACTCTTCAGAGGGTATCTCAAGGTTGTTCTGGAATGCTGATACCGGGACCACAATTCCTGATGCGGAGACAATAATACCTCCTTCTTTGAGGAAATGACGGTATCTCAGTGCTTCCAGGAGGTCAAACGATATGATGAGGTCAGCTCCTCCCGGAGATATGAGAGGACCATAGATTCCGTCGATTCTTATGTGCGTCTCGACCGATCCCCCTCTCTGGGCCATCCCGTGAGTCTCCGCCGACCTTACGCTTCTCTTTTCGAGAATGCATGCCTCTCCTATGATGTTTGACGCAAGGATTGTTCCCTGTCCTCCTACTCCGACGATGAGAAGGTCAAAGCTTTCAGTCATCTAGTTTCCCTCCGGGATTATCGCCCCTTTCGGGCAGATGTCGGAGCATACACCGCACCCGGAACACAGCTCGTTTATCGACGACTTTTCGTCCCTGAACTCTATTGCCGGGCATCCGAACCTTACGCACGCCCTGCAGCCTATGCAGGCGTCGGGGTTTACGGTATAATGTCTTCTCTTAATGCCCTGTTTTCTCGAGGCGATTACGCATGGCTGTCTTGATATGACAACCTTTACGCCTTTCGTGCTCTTTGCCGATTTGAAAGTGTTAAGCATGGACGTAAGGTCGTACGGGTTAATTGTCTCGACGAATGAGGCACCGCACGCCCTGCATATTGTCTCAAGAGATATTGAGGGTGAGGTCTCTCCTTTTGCCGTAAGCCCGGTATTCGGGTTGGGCTGGTGGCCTGTCATTGCAGTAATTCTGTTGTCAAGGATTACGACTGTCATGTTGGCGCCGTTGTAGACTGCGTTCAAAAGACCCTGTATTCCGGTATGAAGGAAGGTCGAATCCCCGATTGTACAGACAACGTCGCTTTCGTCGCCCGAATGGGAAATCCCGCTCCCTACAGTTATCGATGCCCCCATGCATATAGTCGTATCGACGGTTCCGAGCTGAATTCCGAGAGTATAACATCCGATGTCAGACGGATAAACTGCGCTTTTTCCGAAGACCTTCTTCATGGCGTAGAATGTCGCCCTGTGTCCGCATCCCGCACAGAGAATCGGAGGTCTTGGCGGAAGCCCTTCGGCAGGCACGGGGTGTGGATAATTTTTACTGTGCTTAAATCCGGCCTTTTCAAATGCAAGTGCAGTTCTTTCCGGGTCGAGTTCGCCTTCGTAAGGGACGCATCCGTCCTTTTTCCCGAAAACCGTTGTTTTTACTGCGGCCTGCCTGACTTCCTCCTCGACTACAGGTGAGAGCTCTTCTACGACAAGGACTTTTTCGTGCTTTGATACGAATCCTTTAAGCCATTCTGAATCTATGGGGTATGCGCCTATTTTTGCAAAAGAGACATCTTCGGGAATTATCTCCTTTACGTATTCAGCCGCAATTCCGCTTGTTATGACAGCAGTTTTTCCCCTGACTTCGCAGAAGTTGTACCCGGATTCTACAAGTCTTTTTGCAAGTGAGGCCTGTTTTTCGTCAAGCTTTTTGTGAAGAATGCGTGTGTGCACGGGAATTACGACATACTGGGACGGGTCTTTTTCAAAACTTCCCTTCCTGTGCTCCTGTCCGCATTTATCTATCTTGACATCGCTTTTTGAGTGGCATATGCGTGTCGTCGGGCGGAACAGGACAGGCAGAGAGAACTCTTCCGACAGCCCGTATGCCTGTTTCATCATGTCGTGCGCCTCCTGGAGGTTTGAAGGGTCAAGGCACAAAATCCCTGCAAACTTTGCGTATATCCTTGAGTCCTGCTCGTTCTGGGAGCTGTGTGCAAACGGGTCGTCTGCCGAAAGTATGACAAGGCCCCCGCGGACTCCCGTGTAGCCGCTTGTCATGAGGGGGTCTGCCGCAACGTTTAGGCCCACGTGTTTCATCGTGACAAGGCAGCGGACGCCGGTCCACGAGGCGCCGAGGGCGTTTTCAAGAGCCACTTTCTCATTGACAGACCATTCTATATAGAAATCACGCTCTTTCTGAAATCTCAGGGTGTCTATGACCTCTGAAGAGGGCGTGCCCGGATAGCCGCTTGCAAAATCGAGGTCTGCCTCACAGCAGGCATGTGCAATGGCCTCGTTTCCAAGCATATATTGTGTAGCCATAACCTTGGAGAATATTTTGTAAGTCGGTGGCATTTAATCTGACTGATATAGTCCGGGCAAAACAGCACTGAAAAAAGTTTAAGTTTTGGAAGAATGCACATTTCATGCATTGAACAGTATAAGCATATTTTTTTACTTCATGTCGCTTTTTTCGCAGTTGAAATTATAGTGCTTCCTTAAGAAGTCCCTTATTTTCTCCGATTCAAGCCATCTTTTGTCAAGCCTGTTTACAAGCCTGTCGATGGCTTTTATCTGCTCCATTACCTCATTATAGTATATGAAATTTCCAAGGTCGATGTAACCGAGTATCGTCTGGAGAGGATTTCTTATTTCGTCGTTTAGAATCGCAAGCTCCTCAAAATTTCTGTTCAGCTGGTCGATAGCTATCTTCTGCTCATGCTTCAGTTCTACAAGGTCGGTTATATCCGTATATATTGCTGCGAACTGGTCTTTTCCCGGGCTGTAGACGTGAATCTTGTGGTACTGCCTTAAAGCAGGGTTGTAGTCCGAAAAATTTTCGGATTTGCCTGTCTTTGCTACACGCCCGTATCTTTCTATTATCTCCTTTCTTCCGCGTGGGAATATTTCAAGAAACGTTTTTCCCTGTATTTTTTCCGCACATAACCCGGTCATCTTTTCAAATGCGGGATTAACGTTTAAATACCTGTAATCAACGGGATTTCCGTCTTTACCGGTAATTATTTCGTGAAGTGCGAAAGCGTTTGTCATTGTCGTGAAAAGGTCTTTGTACTGTTTTTCACTCTCCCGCAGTGCCCTTTCAGTCTCCTTTACAGATGTTACGTCAAGGACTGATTCAACAGCTCCTTTAATATTTCCTGAATTGTCATAAACCGGGTATCCGGCAATTTTTAAGCATCTGCCGTCAGTGCTGTACTTCTCCCTGACAAAACTTTCCCCTGTGTTCAGAATTTCATGCATTGTACACCGGGTGCATTTTTTTTCGTTCGGGACGTCAAGTATGCAGAAATTGTTTTTTGAAGGACTGCATGATGTTTGCAGTGACTGGCATTCTGAATTGTATTCGCTTCCTGTTTTGTGTGAAAATATGCAGATTATGTTTTTTTTGTTTAATTCCATCATTCCTGCGCATGATTCTGCAGCGTATACTGTATTGTCTGATCTCCTGTGTCCTGTGCTATAGCTGATTACACCGCCGCTTTTATGCAGTTTTTTCCATAATACCGGAAATGAAAATTTTGTTCTCTCTCCTGGTCTTATATCATCAATTTTTTTCCGTTTTATCTCTTCAGGCAGATATCCAAGGTTGTCGCATGCTTTTTTGTTTGCAAATATTATTTTTTTCTCTTTGTCTATCCAGTATACTTCTTCGTGAACATTTTGAAGTGCTGATATGCCCTGAGCTGTTATATGTTCATTTTTTTTGGACAGTGCACTCCTGGTTATTGTATAGTTGTGTCTTTTATTGAAATCAGGATTGTCTTCCTCTTTTCCTGACCTTTCTGTTTCGTCGGGATGGTTTTCTGACATATCGCGTTTAAAATATTGCGTAATTAAGAATATATAATTAGAGTCCCTGTTTAAAAGAGGTACTCTACCACAATATCCTTAAAAAGCGTATTCTGGTATTTTTTTGAGAAAAATAATTAAAAAAAAGGTTATTTTTTCCTCAAAAAGTGAAAAATTTCAATCGTTTTTGATTTGCTTAAGGATCTCCCCGAATGTTGAGTCTTTTGGAACTGATACTGTTTTGCCGGTATAAGCAAGTCCGGGTGTGTCTTTAAGCTCTTTGAAGAAGTATGTCCTCGGACCATACTGGTAACCGGTATTGTCGCACCACCAGCCAGGATATCCGTTTTCCTCAACTTTTTCGGTCTTTGGGTCTGTTACAAGCCCGTTGGAATATTTGACAATCATCTTTTTCGTAAGGGCTTTCCATTTGGATATGATTTTGTCGCCACGTGTTACGGAAAATTTCGTCATAAGTTTCTCAGCGTTTTTTCTGTCGCCTTTTTTAAAGAGTTTTCCTGCTTTTTTGTCAGTTTTTTCAAGTTTTGAGAGGGAATTCGCTTCAATTTTTTTCTGTTCCTCAGAAATATCCTTTATCATGGCGTCGTACTTCAGCATTGCCCAGTTTGTAAGAAAGTCAAAAGTCCAGTATGCTGCATCAGGGTCATACTCCAGGCGGTCTCCGCGAGAGTATGAACCGGATATCTTATGTGAATTTGCGTATACGGGGGCATAAACTGTCTCGTATGCTACGGCAGGACCAAACCACATAACTCCTTTGAGTTCGTCCGGAAGGTCAGGTCTTATCTCTGTCATGTAGCTGTATGAGCAGAATATCGCGGATATCGGTCTTACGTTTACACCTGCACGTATTTCCATTGAATTTTCGTTCATGAAACTGGTGTGCGCATCCATAGGGCCAAGGTAGCGGTAAGGGTTTCCGAACGGTCCTGCCGCCTCACCTTTCGTAAGGTCGAATTCGGTTCCTTCATAATGGTCCCTGAACATGTTGAGGGCCTGCGTAAATGTCACTTTTTCGTCCGGCTTAAAAGAGAACGGGTAATCACGCGTGTATGTGTCTTTCACGTACGGGCTCAGGTTAAGAGACGGTGCCAGGGTACTCTCAAGTCTCCAGATTCTCATAAGAGAGTAATAAGGGTGCGAATACTCCCCGTAACTTACTGTAGAAAGCCAGTCCAGCTCCCCGTCAGAAGGTTTCCACAGCCCGGCCTTTTCAGCGTTCGAAAAAAGGTTTTCAGAATAGATGATATCCGGGTTGTCCTTTTCCACTTCCCTTATCCTGAACTCGTTTGCAGCGACGAATATTTCTCCGTCCGGAATCTTTATGGCGACCCAGAGGCCTCCTGTGTCCCCGGCGGGGTTTCCGCACATCTCTATGACCCAGGCTTCGTTTTCGTCGGCAAATATCAGGGTCTCGCCGGTTCCGTAGTACCCGTAGTCGTCGATAAGCTTTCCCACAAGCTTAACGGCCTCTTTCGACTTTGAGCACCTCTCAAGAGCTATGTTGGACAGTTCAGACGAGTAGAAGATGCGTTTTTTCTCTTCTGCTCCTGGTTCATGTTTTGCATAATCGGTGCATTCTGCGCTTACCAGGTTTTTTTCGTTGATTATTCCGTAAGAGGCCGTGTAATACGCGTAGGTGTGGGAAATCTGGTCTATGTAGCCTAAAATTTTCCTGTCGCTTCCGCCGCCCTTGTCTCCCGCTGCATCAGACCCGCTGTTCGGGTCGAAGTAGACCGGCCTTTTGGAGTTTTTTTTGTGGTCAGCCGCCGGGACGTATGTGAGGAATATTCCGTCACGATTTCTCCAGTCTTTTCCGACGCCGTCGTTTGTATGACCGGCGTAGGTTTTTCTGTCCGAGGACGCGCCGGGCGTTACAACATAGATTGTGCACGCTGAAGCCGGATTCGGTGTACATATTAGCGACAGCAGCAAAATCAGAAGGCCGGCTTTGAATCTGCTCCTAAAAAAGCCCTTAATGTTTTCCATAATCCCAAAAGAATTCATGAGTTAAAATAGAGAAATTGAATATATATATTTTTACGATACTGTGGGTTCACCCGCAAATAAAAAAATTTGATAAGTCTTGACATATCCCCTTTAAATATATTTTCCGGCCTTTTTTCATATTCAAAAAATCCGGAAAAAAGATATCGGGTTTTAACCGGTCCGGCCGACGGACGGAGATGAGAAGTCCCTGTTCCGGACGATTTCTCCTGTTTCTATTCCGTAAAACTTTTTGTAGAATTCCTGCTGCTCGTATTTAAGGTCAAACGAGAAAATTTCAGGATGAATTTTGTTTGCTATGTACATAAGCCCCAGAACCCATCTCGGGCTCCCGAAGTCCCACCCTGCCGGGACGTTGTAGACACTTCCTGATTTTACCGCTTCGACTGCGATGTTGTGCTTTTTGCAGTAGTCGATAAAGTCGGATGCAGGAGAACTCAGAAATCCTGATATGAATATCTTTTCAGGGTTCATACTGTTTAGTTCGTCAGCCGATATGTTGACTCCGGGCTTGCCCTTTCTTTTTATCGTCTTGTTTACGCACCTGCCCCCTGCCGTTTCCACAAGGTTTGTCTCAAACCTTTCCGCGTTTAGGGCGAATAACGGGTATCCCATCGAGTAATATACGGAGGGCCTTGAACCGGACTTTTTGCTCTCTGATTCTATATAGTCGACGCGGGTTTTTATGTGGTCTATGAGTTCTTCACCTTTCTTCACCTTCCCTGAACGCCTGGAAAGTTCTTCTATGAGGCCAATCCATGAGTCTATGCCCTGTACACGGTCGTGAAGACCCCGGATAAAGTCTTCTTTGATTATTTCTCCGAGAATCTGACCGAGTTTTTCATCGTCATTAACGCCGAGTGCAACAAGGACGGCATGTGCCATCTCAATAGCTCTTGTAGTCCTGTAGCCTCCGAGCATCCCGTATTCGGTATACTGGGATTCTGAGATTCCACCTTTTAGCGGTGCCCTAAACCCGCATTTACATATCGCGTTTTTTGCTGCATCCGAGACCCGGCATCCCATGGGCCCGTAAAATTCCCTTTTGATGATTGTCCTGCCGCATTTAGGGCAGACAGTGTTTAAATATTCAGTTCCCGGCGAGTTGAAAAGGTATGCGTAGTTGACAATTCCTCTTATCCGTTCGGTTATATCTTCTGCCTTCTTTATTGTCGGTTCAAGTCCGGGCTGTGCATCGCCGAACGGAACGAATCTCATGACCTGAACCGGAATCTCCTTTGATATTTCAGATACCTTTTCTGCGGCACTGATAACCTCGTCTTCCGAGCCGTTTATGTACATCGATGATACCTCGACGTGGACACCCGCTTCTTTCAAAAGCCTGATGTTTCTGAATACAGGTCCGGAAGACTTCACACCGCATTCTTTGTATCTCTCATCGGATGACCCCTTTATACCTACGTTTACGAAATCAAGCAGGGGGATTAGTTTTTCAAGTGCTTTTTCGGTGAAATACCCGTTTGTCGAGCACCCGACAAAAAGTCCTGACTTTTTTGCCTCTTTTGCAAGTCCCGTAAATGTATAATAGGAGACTATGGGGTCGTTTAAGCAGAATACGATACCTTTGCACTCCTCTTTGAGCGCCATTGAAACGACTTTTTCCGGGGGCACCCGCTTAAGGGCGCCTGATACCGCCTTCGGGTGTGAGGCAAGCATCTCGGAGATGCAGCCCCGGCACGAAAAGTTGCACCCTGATGTGCTCACCTGAAGTACCTTCGATTTCGGTGCGAAGTGGACAAAGGGCACGGTTTCAATCGTTACCGGGAGGAGCGTTAAGTACGCGTCCGGAAATTTTTCTACAATATTTCCGCCTGAATTTGTGTACATCCTGCATTTTCCGCTTTTATCTTTTGGAATTTCACAAAGGTTTTCACAGATTTCACATTTCATGGCAGGGCCCCTGGCGTCTCTTTTGAGATAATAATCCAGAAGCCGTTTTCTTTGGTGTTTATTTCATATGTAACACCGATGTTTTCAAGTGCCGTCTCAAAGCGCTTTTTGTTTTCTTCCGAGAGATTTTTCTTCCTTAAATCGCTCCATTCCGGGTTTAACCTGTCCATCTCGCGGCAGACGTTTTCAAATATCTCCTCTGAGCCGAACCCCCCGCCGATGTAAGTCTTTCCGCCGGGCTTTAATACCCTGTAAATTTCCCTGAAGGCTTTGTTTATGTCTTCCCAGAAAAACATCGACCCCCTGCTTATGATAAGGTCTGCGTAATCGTTGTCAAGCGGTATTTTGTGGACATCGCCGTGCAGAATGCTGATTTTGCCGGAAAGTCCTGCATTTTTGATGTTCTCTTCCGCTTTTCTCTGCATCTCGCGTGAATTATCAAAAGAGATTACATTAAGGTCGGTTATCTTTGCGACTGCAATTGCAAGCGAGCCCGGGCCGCTTCCGAGGTCGATGCATATGCCTTCTTTTATCTTCAGCTCTTCGACAAGGTTTTTCGCGATTGCCGGGTATACCGGTGCAAACACGGTCTTTGAAATGTCGTTCATCTGGTTTGCGGATTTTTTTCCGAATTTTTTCTTTCCCTGCATATTTATCTCATCTCTTTTTTGGGTAACCATTTTCACCGGTTAACCTGGCAATATTCAATACAATCTATTAACTGTCGCCTGAAAAAAGAAAAATCATTTCATTTTTACCTGAAAATTGGTTGAAAAGAAAAAAAGTAAAATATTAAGCCTGTTATTATTTCTATTTTGAAAATGCTGTCTTTTTTCTTTTTATAGCAGTCAGGAGGGGAACACGTTGATTGCGGGAGCTTTGAATATTACGTATATTTCCTGGCCTGTATGAAGGTTTAAGTCCTCAATGCTTTTATGCGTCATGACGCCAGTAAACTGTATTCCGGCGTCCACGATAACTCTTGAAAGGGGACCGTTCCAGTGTATTTCTGATACGGTTCCTTTAAGTATGTTTCTTGCCGAAGATTTGACAGGTCCTGTTGAAAACAATATCTCCTCAGCCCTGATTCCCGCGATGACATCCCCCGTTATATCTGTTATGGCATGAAGGACAACATCTCCTACATGAATTTCTGTGTCTTCGGAGGGCCCTGTTCTTTCCGCGTATCCTCTGAATATGTTCTCCATCCCGGTAAACTGTGCGACAAACCCTGATGCCGGTTTTTTGAAGACTTCCTCAGGTTTTCCCATCTGTATTATCTTTCCCTTCTCAAGGATTGCAACCTTGTCTCCGAGCTCGATTGCGTCCGAAAGCGTATGTGTAACCACTATGCACGGTATATGCTCCGCTTTAATCCTGTGGTGAAGTTCGCGTCTCATTTCAGCCTGCATTCTTACGTCGACTGCTGCGAGAGGCTCGTCAAGGAGGAGAATACCGGGCTTTAAAACAAGAGCCCTCGCAAGTGCCACTCTCTGCCTCTGTCCCCCGGAGAGGTTTCTTACGTTGACCGGCGAGTACTCGGATATCATCATAGTCTCCATCTGCTCGTTCACAAGCATTTCAATCTCGTTTTTCGGGACGTTTTTGAGCCTGAGGCCGAATGCGATGTTGTCAAACACCGACAGGTGGGGAAACAGTGCATATGACTGGAACAGGTGGCCTGTGCTCCTTTCGTCCGGGGGAACGAAAATTTTCTTCTCTGATGAATAGTAAATGTCGTCTCCGAGTGCAATTTTTCCTGATTCCGGCGTGAGAAGACCCGATATAATATTTAAAATTGTGGATTTGCCTGCTCCGTTCTCACCTATTAATACCAGTGTTTCACCGTCGGACACGCTGAAGCTGACGTCCAGACGGAAATCACGCAGTTTCATATTTACATCGACAGAAAGCATCAGACACCTCTTTTTGTAACGTATTTTACTGTAAGGATGACTGCAAAGGATATTGCAACCAGAATTATCGAGAGACTTATAGCTTCATCCATACTACTCTGCATCGTCGTATATATTGCAAGAGGCATCGTCTGCGTTCTTCCCTGATAATTTCCAGCAAACATTATGGTTGCACCGAACTCTCCCAGAGCCCTTGCAAAAGAGAGAATAGACCCGGATACAAGTCCAGCCCACGCAATTGGAATTGTAACCTTTGTAAGGACTTCAAATTTTGATGCACCGAGGGTTTTTGCAGCGTTTTCATAGATTATGTCCACTGCTTCGAAGCTTGCCCTTGCCTGCCTTATGTAGAAAGGCGATGCGACAAAAACCTGTGCAAAGATTACTGCAAGAGTTGTGAAAGCTATCTGGATGCCGAATGCATCAAGGTATACACCGAGGACGCCTTTTCTTCCGAATGCCATGAGAAGGGCAAGACCCGCGACTGCCGGCGGAAGCACTATCGGAAGGTCGGTTAACGTGTCGACGATATTTTTTCCCCTGTAGTTTGTCCTTGCGTTTATGTATGAGAGGGGTGTTCCGAGAAGAATTACGATGACTGTGCTTATTCCTGCTGTTGTAAGGGAGAGAGAGAGTGCATCGAGTACTGCAGGCTGCTGCAAAGCTTCAATAAATCCCTCCGGCGTTATCTTCAGAAACAGCGACGCGACGGGAAGAAGTATAAAGATAAGAAACAGCGTTAAAAGAGCAAAGACAAGGAATGTTACTCCCTGTCTTTTAATCTTTCTTTTGTCTATACCGGAGGCTTTTTTTTCACTCTGGAATTGGGTCGAATCCATAACTCTTCAGAATAGCACTGCCTTCATCGCCTCTGACGAATTCAATAAAGTCTTCGGCTTCGTCCTTCTGTTTAGAGTCTGCAAGAATACCAAGCGGGTATTTTGCGAGTACGTTGTATTCTTCAGGTATCTCTATCTGAATTATCTTGTCGCCGTAGTCCTTGCTTACATCGGATTTGTAGACGAATGCAGCGTCAGCTTCGCCTAAAAGAAGCTTCGGAACGACCGTTGAAACCGACGTCTCTTCTGAGATTACATTGCCGTAGACCGCATCAACGTAGTCCTGGCCGTATTCGGAGCTGTTTGCCATCTTCCCAAGGATCTGTCTCGTGTATGACCCGAAAGGCACGTCCTTTGTACCCATTACAATCTTGACGCCGGAGTTTGCAAGGTCTGAAAGGTTCTGTATTTTTGCAGGGTTGTCTGCAGGCACAATTACTGCAAGAGAGTTTTCAAGGAAAAGCTGGACAGTGTCGTTATCCATGTAGCCCTCGTCTACGAGAGCGTTCATGTGCTTCTGGTTTGCGGAAACAAATATATCAGGCTGTGCGCCCTGCTCAATCTGCGTCCTTAAGGCCTGGGACCCGTCAAATACATTTTCAACGTTTACATTCTCGTTTTCCGCCATATATTTCTCGCCGACATCGGTGAAAGCACCTGTAAGCGATGCTGCCGTAAACACGGTGAGAGTTATCTGCTCTGCCGATGTCGTCTGCACAGGCGAAGCTGTTGGAGCTGTGGTCTGCGTAGGTGCGGCTGTTCCCGTCCCCGTCCCTGTACATCCCGCAAATGCAATTGCAGCGACTATCAGGAGAACAGGGATTATAATTGAAATTTTGCTGTTTAATTTCATCAGAATCACCTGAATTTGATAACCAGTTTACAACCTAGTATTTGTAAATAGACACTATTTAAAGTAACATTATCATATTCCCTATAGTAAATAATGTTAATTTGACTGAGTTTATCTAAAAAAACCCATGTTTTTTTCGTTTAACGCCGGGTCCGTCTAACTGTTGTTTAAGCAGGATTTCTGTTTTCACAATTCTCCCTTTGATTTCATGTGAACCTTAAAAAGCGTGCCTATAGGATTCTGGAATGAGTCTTTTACCACAAGAGAGCTTGCAAAGACTGTTCTGAAATTTCCGCTGGCAAGTTTTACGGCGATTTTGGACTTTTTGCCGAAGAAGTTGCTTTCCCGGACTGCATTTTTGAATGTGTCCCTTATAGGCTGTTTTGTATCCAGGTCGTAGAAAAGGAGGTATTTGTTGATGGAATCAGTTGCCACATCACATATTTTGCGGTTGATCATATGCTCTGCGTAAGGGTTTATGAATATGATTCTTCCTGCCTCGTCCAGGAGGAAATATGCGTCCATCTCGGTAAGGGACTTGTATGCAAGAACTGCGGGAAGTTCGTAGCTTTCTTTGGACGATCTTTTCAGCTGTGAGTTTTTTACTGCTATCTCGATGTTTGAATATATGTCGTTGGCGGTGAACGGCTTTATGATAAAACCGGAAGGGGAAGATTCCGCAGCTTTTTTAAAAATCTCGTCATTTTCTTCCCCTGATACAAAAAGCACCGGAATTTTGAACATTGACGTTATGTATTTTGTCGCAAGTATTCCGTCTATTCTTCCCTCAAGCTGTATATCCATCAGGATAAGGTCCGGGAGATGTTTTATCGCCATTTCTATGGCTTCTTCTCCTGTGGAGACTCTTCCTGCGACTGCATAATGCTTTTTGGAAAGCAAATCTCTGATCAGGGCTGCAATAAGGTTATCGTCCTCGACGATCAGAATTTTTTTAATACCCTTTTTGTCCTGTCCGTTAATTTTTATTCTCCCCTCGCTTGATTTTTGGCGGATTTAAACCCTTATAAGTTTTCTTATTCAGGCATAACCACAGAAAAAATGAGATGCAGTAAGTGTTTCCCTAAATTTTTTTGTTTCTCATGTTATGCATAAGTGCTTATCCTATGATATATTGTATGTATTCCCTGAACTATAAAATAAATCCAAAACTGAAGATAGCAGAAATTATGGGTAAGTTAACCTAAAGTCACAAAAAGTCCTGCGGAATAAATATTTTTTGGAACAGAAAAAAGCGGGACCTCATTTTAAAATTATTTTTTACCGGACTTTTCAGTATTACCTGTAATTTTTTAATTATTTTCCCGGGGTATTATTTTCACTGAAAATTTTCAGTTTTCCTGCTGCCTTTATGCAGTCTCCGGCCGATGAAAACGCATCTGCAAGCTCCGAAAAGTTTGGTACATGGGCCTCGTTTAAAACCCTTATTCCCTGCATCATGCTGTCTCCGCCTATAAGGCACCCGATTACCATATTTTTTGTCTGGGACGAAAACCTGACAATCTCCTTTGCAAGTCTTACTGGTTCGATTGACGTTACGGGCGCTGCGGCAACAAAAGCAATGTCCCACTCGTTGTCATGCTTCATGAGCACATCCAGGGTTTCCGCGTATCTTTTCGAACCTGCATCTCCTACCATGTCTATCGGGTTTTTGCCGCTCCAGCCAAACGGAAGAATTTTGTCCAGTTCGTATTTTATTTCGTCGCTTAAATCGATAAGGACAATCCCGTTGTCTTCTGCGTAGTCAGCCGAAAGAACCGCAAATCCTCCTGCACTTGTTATTACAACGGCACGGTTTCCCTTTGGCCATCCTTCGGATGCCAGAAGACCTGCTGTCTGAAAAGCTCTTGTGACAGAGTATGCCATGACAATTCCGGTTTCCATGAACGCTTCCCTGTAGATTTCCCAGCTCCCCGCAAGGGAGCCTGTGTGTGAACGCGCAGCCTCAGTTCCTTTTGCCGACCTTCCGGATTTTATTGCGACCATGGGAAGGTCTTTTATTGTCCTGCCTGCCCTTTTAAGAAACTCCCTCCCCCTGACTATCTCTTCTATGTATAAGACGGCAGCCTTTGTCCTGTTGTCCCCGGAAAGCATATCCACGTAGTCCGAAAATTTCAGGTCGGCCTGGTTTCCGACCGAAATGACTGATGAAATCCCGACGTCACCGGTGATGCTTCTGTCCGCGACTGCCGAGATTATCGCACCGCTCTGGGATATGAACGCAACAGGGCCTTTTTTGGGAAGCGCCGGACCGAACGTCGCATTGAGACCTATTCCGGGTATCATGATTCCGAGGCTGTTGGGTCCGGTTATCCTCATATTGTATTTTCTTGCAGTTTCAAGGACCTCTTTTTCAAGTGCCTCACCTTTTTCTCCTGTCTCCTTAAACCCCGCAGAGATTATCACACAGAATTTAACCCCGGATTTTCCTGCATCGGATACTATTTCGTTCACTTTTCTGGCAGGGACACATATTATGACCCAGTCCGGAGTTTTTTTGATGTCGGAAACTTTTTTGAACGCTTTTCTGCCAAGTACCATATCCCTGCCGGGATTCACGGGGACTACCTCTCCCTTAAACTCCAGGAGGTTTTGCATTACATAGTATCCTACCTTTCCCGGAACAGGGGATGCACCCGCAACCGCTATCGTTTCAGGCATGAAAAGGTCTTTTGGAATTTCACTGCCGTATGTTTCGGGAGCCTTCTTTTTCATGCTGCTGTCGGTTATAAATCTTGCATCGACACATACGGCCTTAGTTTCGCTTAAAATGACAGGGTTTATGTCAAATGATACTATACTTTCATCTGATTCAAAAATTTCCGAGATTTTAAGTATTGTACCGGTAAGTGCATCAATATCAAGAGGTCTCAGTCCGCGGAATCCTTTTATTATAGCTGAAATCTTTGTTTCGTCAATCATTGACCTGACTCTTTCCCTGTCAAGAGGGACGAGGCGGAAAGATACGTCCTTCCAGAGTTCTACCTCGGTTCCGCCCTTTCCGAAAGACATCACCCTGCCAAACGAGGGATCGGTGACTCCCCCTATTAAAACCTCGGTCCCTGAAGGCACCTGCTCGGAAATCATCACACCGTTAATCCTTGCTTTCCCTGCATTTTTCTTCACTCTTTTAAGAAGGGATTCGTATTCTCTGATTAACGCTGACTCATCCGGTATATCAAGGACAACACCTCCGGCATCGCTTTTATGTGAGATGTCAGGTGAGGATATTTTCAGGGTGGCAGGATATGGAATTTTTTTTGCCGCATCAATGACCTCTTTTTTGTTTTTGGCAAAAAAATAACAGGGAACAGAGATCCCAGCCTTTTTAAGAAGGGAATAGGCTTTTGTTTCAGGCATGAGTTTTTGAGGCATAAGGCTTTATGATGATTTTTTACCTTATCTAATTAACCTGTGTCTTTGGCACTTAAGTTAACGGCAGCGTCACGGGAACACACAAAAAAATATTTTCAGCCCGGCAGGAAATAAAAGATTTTATAGAAAAAAGGATGTTTTAACCGTTTTTTAATTTTGGTTTTCCCCGCATTTTGTGTTTTATCTTCTGTTGCACCCTGGACCTTTGAGGACGCTTTTTCCGCCCTGTTTTTTTATGACTTCTATTTTTGTCGGGATTCTCTGCTTTATTGCAGGTACATGCGAAATTATCCCTATCAGTTTTCCGTCCTGCCTAAGCCCGGAAAGTGTGTCAAGAGCCGTATCCAAAGCCTCGTCGTCGAGTGTCCCGAAGCCTTCGTCAAGGAACAGCGAGTCTACGCGGACATTTTTGCCTGACATTGCGGAAAGCCCGAGTGCCAGTGCAAGGCTTATTATAAAGCTCTCTCCACCGGAAAGGTTCTTCGTTGACCTGACTTCTCCTGCCTGGTAGTTGTCTATTACGCAGAGGTCAAGCTGTTTTTCAGGGTTCTGGACAAGGATGTACCTGTCATTCATCTCTTCAAGGCGGAGGTTGGCCTGCGAGATTACAATCCCGAAAGTGAGACACTGTGCAAAGTTTCTGAATTTTTTTCCGTCAGATGACCCGATAAGCTCATGAAGCCTCTCCCACCTCAGGTAGTTTTCCTTCTGTCTTTCGCAATTTTTAAGCTGTTCAGAGAGTGTTTTTCGTTTTCTTTCATTTTCTGAAATTACGGAATCAACTGCCCCGATTTCTGATAAAATCCAGTTTCTATCGTTTTCCGCTTTTTCCTTTTCAGCCTCAATTACAGGTGCCTCTTTGTCGGTCAGGGCTTTTTTTGCCTCGCTTTCATATGCCTTTTTCCTTTCGGAAAGCATAGCCTCCGTTCTGCTTTTCATCCCTGAGATTTCGTTATGTTCTGTCTCGAGTTTCTCCGTTTCAGCCGGTGATAAAAGAGAGTCAAGGAATTCTTCTTCGTCCTTAAAGCCCGAATCACAAAGTTTTGAGTAAAATCCGGCTGATTTTTCTTCAAGTTTTTCTGAAAGGGAATTAACTTCTCTTTCAAGTTCACCTTTTCGCCCTGATTTTGATTTCAGCCCGGCTTCAAGGTTTACCTTCCTGATGTTCAGGTCAAAAACCGTTTTTTCGGCACTGGACAAAAGCTCCTGAAATCTTTTTTTCTCGTTTTCAGGGTCTTTATCTCCGTAGATATCGAATCTTTCCTTTTTCAGTTTTAAAAGCCTGTTTAGTGAAGTTTCAAGTCTGCTGCTGTTTGCCCCTGTTTCCCTCTCCGTTTCTTCCAGTCTTTTTTCCGCCGATTCTATATCCTTTGAAAGTATTTCCGTATCTCTTTTCAGTCTCTCCTTTTCGGAAGTCTTATCCAGGAATATGTTCTTTCTCTCTTCAAGGATTTTCGGGACATCAGACAGGTTTTCAGTAATTTTTTCCCGTGAATCCTTTCCGAAGAATTCTGAAAGAGTATCTTTTAAAAATTCTGTGTTCTCTGAAATTTTTTCTTCGGTTTCATTCAGCTGTGACGAGTACGAGGACTCCTCTTTTTCGAGGCTTTGAAATGCGTTTTTAGAGTTGTCATAGTCCTTTTCGCAGTCATAGACGCTTTCCCTTGCCAGGACATATCTTTTATCTGCCTCTTTTAATTCTTTTTCAAGGTTATCTGCCCCTGAAATGGTTTTATTAAGGGAGTCCAGTTTTTCTGAAAGCTCTGAATGAGCTCTTTTATAGAAGTCATCCTCTTTAATTTCAGTCGGGTCGATGCCTATTTTTTCAAGCTCTTCTTTTTTCGCAAGGAAGGTCTTTTTTGCTTTATCTTCAGCTTCTGATATTGCATTGTTGTTTCCTTCCGACTCGGTCTCAAGCCCTGCGTATTTTTTGTTGTTTGAAAGAAGCTTTTCCCTGAGAGATTTTATCTTTGACTTATGTTTTGTTATGTCAGATTCCGTTCCTGAAAGTCCGGGGAGGGTATTAATGTTCTTAGAATAGGGATGTTTTGTTGAGCCGCAGAGAGGGCAGGGTTTTCCGTCAAATAAGTTCTTTCTTTCTTCCCTGAGACTCTGCACTTTTGCAGCGAGGATAAGCTTCTTTTCAAGCGCTGACATAACCTCTTCAAGCGTTGTTATCTCCTCTGAAACTGCCCCGGCAGCCCTGAGTAACGTGAGTTTTTCCGTCTCAATTTCCAGGTTTCTTTTCAGAAGAGACTCCTTTTGGATGTTAAGCTCCTTAATATTATTGTCTGCTGCGGTTGTTTTTTCAAAAACCGACAACTCTCTTTCAAGCCTGGATTTCTCTTTTATAAGTGATTCCGGATCGTTTTCCCCGCAGACCCTTTTGATTTCGTCCGATATTTCATTAACTTTTGATTTTGATGTTTTGCGCTCCTCTTTTTTCTCTTCAAGGGCAGTTTTATATTTTTCAAGCTTTTTCAGGCATTCTTTCTTTTTAATTATTGTTTTTTTCAGGCTTTCTTTTATTGCAGAGGCCTTTTTTTCATAATCGTACAAGGATGATATTCTGCTTTTTATAACACCTAAATTCTCAAAAATAAGTCCGTCTACGGCGTTTATTTCAAGGTAATCCAGAATTTGAGACAATCTTTTCTTTTTTATGTCGTATTCCCTTTTAAAATTTTCAAGACTGTTTTCATATTCCTTGTGCTTTTCGGAAAGTTCGTCCTGTTTTTTGCTGTATTCCCGGTATGAGATGTCTTCCCGTTCCGTTCCGGCGTCCAGAACATTCACGGCCTTTATTATCTCCTCTTCTTCGGAGTATCTTTTTTTCAGGAGGTTATGTTCTTCGTTGGCACTCACGTGTTTTTTGGTTATTTCAGCCAGTTCTGTGCCGGCATTTTCGATTTCTATGGCAAGTCCTTCATATTCTGATTTATTCCTTTCATAAAGCTCTTTTGTGCTCTTGTAGTCCCTGTATGACCCATCGGCTTTAAGCGCACTTTTCGCTTTCTCAAGCCTTTTTAGGTTTCCGGAAAAATTCATTTCCTTCTTAAGGACTGACGCCCGTTTTTCTTCAAGTCCTGCTATCTCTTCCCTGGTTTTGTCCATTCCGGAGATCCAGAGTAGGTATCCGGAAAGCCTGTTCAATGTGGTTGAAAGCTCTTCCGCCCTTTTTCTTTTCTCTTCTTTCTCTTTCAGAAGTCCTTTTTTCTCCTCATCCGAGATGAGGGTGACCGCACCTGCCTGTGCGTTTAAAACCGATAGTTTTTCTTTTTCCTCCCTGGTCTTTTCGTGCACCTTAACCGATATTCTGCTGTAGATTTCCGTTCCTGTAATCTGCTCGAGAATGGGTGACCTGTCGGCGGGGTCTGCGTTGAGAAATACCGCAAAGTCTCCCTGTGCAAGCATGACCGAGCGTGTGAAACGCTCAAAATTCATGCCTGTCAGGTCTTCTATACGTTTTAAAACGGTATTTCTTGAGGTCTCAAGGATTTTGCCCGAATCCGCATCCGAGATTTCATGCTTTGGAATCTGCAGGTTTCCGTCAGGTTTTGAGTATGACCTCTTCTGGCTCCAGTGGCACCTGAACCTTCCTTTTGCGGACCCGAAGATAACTTCCGAGAAGCATTCCCCTGTTTTTCTGGACATTATCTCGTTTGAACCCTGGGAGATTTTGCCAAGCCTCGGGGTCTGTCCGTAAAGCGCAAGGCACACAGCGTCCAGAATAGTGCTTTTTCCGGCACCGGTAGGCCCTGTAATTGCAAATATCCCGTCATTTGTATATTCCGGCAAAGTAAAATCAACTGACCATTCGCCGTAGAGGGAATTCAGGTTTGAAAATCTCAGTTTCAGTATTTTCAAAACTTATCAGCTCCGGGATTTCAGGCTTTCCTGGTCATATTCCCATTCTTCTCCGTCGTCTTCCAGAACCAGCCTTAATGCTTCGTTAAATGTCTGCCTGAGTTCACCTTTCTGCGAACCGGAAACGCCGGATGATTCAAGGCATCTTTCAAAAACTTCGGATTCCGTGAGGCTGTCAAGAGTCTCGCCTTCAGCCTCCCTCAAAAGGATTCCGGCAGAAAGACTCTCGTTTTTGATTCTTAGTATCTCAATGCGGGAATTTTTTGCCATGTCAAGGATAATTCCCCTGAGGTCTCCGTTCACCGTGTTCCCTGTGTATATTACCTCGGCCCACACTGGCTCTCCAGAGAGTTTAAGTTCAAAGATTTTGTCCCTGATGTGGTCCGTATCACCTTTAATGGACTCAAGTCGCCTGAAAACAGGAACCTGGATATCCCTGATGTCCGTTATGCCGCCAGAGAATTCCACGGATACAACGGTCTTTTTCTGTTTTGCTTCAGAAAAGCCGACCGGAAGAGGTGATCCGCAGTAGCGCATGTTGTTGCACCCGAAAGCTTTCTGGGGGACATGGAGGTGTCCCAGGGCAAGGTAGTCTATGCCGTCGGGAAAAATGTCACTTCCGACATTTTCAAGGTTTCCGACATATATCTCCCTGACTCCGTCTCCTTTTACCGTCGTCCCCCCGGCTGCAAAAAGGTGTCCGGTGACAATAAGGGGCATTTTTTCTCCGCCCGGACTCCTTTTTTTTTCTGCTGTGCGGACGACGGCGGAATAGTGCATCTTTATCCCTTCAAGCATTTTTTTGGATTTGTCACCTGGCGTTTCGTTGTCACCTGCTGTTCTTATGTCCTTTTCCCTGATGTAGGGTACTGCGCAGACCACAGCCCCTGTTTCTCTGCCGTTTTTGTTTATTATGATGACTTCGTCCTCGGGATTTTCCGAAACGTTTCCGATGACATGGACATTTAAAACCCGGAGAAGTTCTTTCGGCGCCGTTAAAAGGGAGGGAGAATCATGGTTTCCTGCCGTGATTATGACATTTTCGCAGCACGACAACACTGACACCCTGTACAAAAAATTGTAGTACTGCTCAAGCGATTTGTTTGAGGGTGTTATTGTGTCGAATATGTCGCCCGCGACTATCAGGGCGTCGGCCGATTCGCTTTCTATTATGCCGAGAAGCCAGTCCAGAAATTTTTCCGATTCCAGGTACCTGTTTTTTCCGTACAGCCTTTTTCCGAGGTGCCAGTCGGACGTATGTATTATCTTCATCCGTTGTCCTGCGCTTTTTTATACAACAAAATCCGGTGGTTTTACCATGGGTTTAATCTCATTTTGATCTCTTATTGCAGGCATAGGATAGGCAATTCCCTGAAAATTTTCTCTTAATCTCTTGTGGTTTTATGAAAAATGAAAAATCCACGTGTTCTGTTATGCCTGTAACTGTAGCGGGGTAATCCTTTCAGCCGCTGCTTTTAACCTTTAATCTCTTAATTATATTATAATAAAGCCGTGCGGTTTGAAAATAAATCCGGGAAATCTCCCTGAACAAATTCACAACATATAATAACCTCCAAAGTCAATTTATTTAGGCAACACAAGGGAGGGCCCGTAGCATAGTCGGTGGTGCACCCGGCTGATAACCGGGAGGTCGTGCGTTCGAGCCGCACCGGGCCCACTAGATTCTTGATCAAATCGAATTTCACAGATTTCTTTTAACAGATTTTTTTGATACAAAATTGCATCAGACCGGTAAGGGTTTACAAAATTTTATTCTTATCGGCAGAGATTTTAGTGGACTAATTTTATTTTTTATTTTACTGTCTCAAATGAGATTTTCCTATGAATTGTTGAGGATTAGATAATTAATTTAACTACCAATTGACTGTTCTGCATCATGTTGATTATATAAAGATGTGTATTTATATAAAACTAAATAGTTAATACGGATGTGACACTATTCACATTCATTGTAATATGTTTAATAAAGAACCATTTGTAGTGCCGCATGAGACAATCTGCATAGATGGGGAATGGTTTGATCTTGAAGACATTGTACACTGCGTGATAGAAGGGCAGGAATATATCTGGCTTGATGATCAGTGTTATGAATTAAATGACTCAGTCCTAGGTGATCCCGTTGAAATCAATGAAGATTATGAGGATGAAGATGACGTACCTGAACAGTATGAGCCTCCGCGATCAAGTGGGTGTTTAACAAAAATTGCTATAGTTTTGGTTATTATCTTCATTTTAGTATTAGCGGGGCCGGAAATAATGAATACTCTGAATTATGCAGGCAGTGCTGTCAGTAACGTAGATGTCAGTCCTGTTCTGTCATCGGTGGCTGAGACCGGAGACAAATTGTCCGAGTCAGTCTGGAAAACCAAGACCTCAGATGTAGTTGACGCAATGGATTATACAAATCCTACTACCAGAGATTATGCTCTGTCGCTGATCGATAAAGAGCACGGGGGAAATTATAATATTGAGCAGATTTGCGATATGTGGGAAAAAATTGACGGACAGTGGACATACGTAAACGATCCAAAAGGTGATGAATATTATTCTCCAGCAAGCAGAACAATAAATCTCAGTTTGAAGGGAGACTGTGACGATTTTGCTATCGTTATGGCATCGTCTCTGCTTGCAATCGGCGGTACTCCACGGGTTATTCTGGCCAGTAACAAAAATAAGGCCGGACATGCCTATGCGGAAGTTTATATTGCAAAAAACAAGAAGGGCCTTCAGAAAATAGGAAATTATATCTGCAAAAGATATAACTGCAAAAAAATTGCATACAGAACCTCAGAGAAAAATGGACAGACCAGATACTGGTTAAATCTGGACTGGAGTTCAAAACATCCGGGGGGACCATATTACCAAAATGACGGAACGACTATTGCAGTATATCAGGACAAACACTGGTCGGAAATTACATGAATTATTCCTGAAACCTGGCATAACAGATTAATCTGATCTTACTATGACTAGGTATCACCTTAAATGAGACATTTTTGTTTTTTGTCTTCTCTTCAAAACCATTGATATATCCTGAATAAGAATATATTAAAGCAGATGAAATCTCCGGGCACCCTTGCCAACAGCGGCATTTCTGATGACCCTACGCTTGAAGACGGTTCTGAGCCGGGTTTTTTTGAAGAACTCCTGTCATATCTTCAGGCGATATCAAATCCCGTGAGACTTGAGATAATTCTTTTAATTGAAAAGCATCCCAGTTCGGTAAAGGAGATTGCCTCTCATATAAACTGCAGCTACGACAATGCCAAAAAGCACATAGAAAGACTTATGAAAACAGGAATAATCAAAAAAGAGGCAGGAGTCGGTTTTGAAACCTCAAAAGGCTCACTTCCGGTGTGGAAATATTCACTTATTCCCGGTGGGATGGAGTCTCTTATAAGGAGCCTGAACCTGTTTTCAAATCTAAATCTTAAGATAATAAGTGAAAAATCCGAAAAATGCCTTTTAATGTGCAGCAAAAAACTGAACAGCTGCTATGAAAAATTTCCGTATCTTGCCGTTCTCGGCGGTGATGACGACGGCAAATCGATTTTTCTTTTGTCAGACCTGGTGAAGATAGGAAGAGCTACCGGTGATTACGATTACAGCAGAATATCCGGTATTGTGGCTCTTTCAGGGTATTACAGGTCTGTTACAAGAATTGGTGGTTTTCACGCATGTTTTGTGCACCGCGGGGATTGCTGGTACTTTTCAGACCTCAAAAGTACAAACGGATCTTTTGTAAACCACAGGGCGGTTTCATCAGGTGATGAGGTAATGCTTTCAGACGGGGATATAATAGACCTCGGAAGGGGAAGGTACCGGGCAAGGCTTGTTTTTCACGGTGTGTGCAGCGATGTCGGAAATGCAGATAACCAAGGGGCAATTAGTTGAAGAAAAATGCATATGCCGAAATTGCAGTTGCCCTCGCCATTGTTATGGTAGTAGCGGCTGCCGTTTTTGTTCTGTCTTTTTCCGGGAATTCCAGCCTGAAATCTTCGCCTTCATATGTCACTGTGACATCAGGAGATTACACCGAAGACAATCCGGAAAGCTTCATTTTTTCAAATAACTCTTTAAATATATCAGGCTCCGGGGAAGGAATCTTTTTGGAGAACAGTCCGGCCAAAGTTGTCGTACATATCCTGAATTCACAAAAATTCAATGATTCTTTCAACGAATCAGGTCATAAATATGATGGAGGTCTGGATTTATATACAGTCCCTTTAGTTGATGTCAGCGTACGTGGAGACGAGTCACTTCTTAACAGCAGCTGGGCTGAAATATGGTACTCGGAGAATTCCGGATTTTTTTATTTCGCCCTTATAATCTCCTTCGTAATGTCGGCCGTGCTCTCCATAATTCCCAACAGGCATGAAAAAGGCTGGTTTTTTGGGGACCCGGCAAAAAAAATCCTGATAGCAGGCGGGAATATTCTCATAGCCTCACTGATGTGCCTTATATCATCAGGGCTTATCGAAAGCTCATACAGCATTTTTGAATTATCAGAACAGGGCCTTTTCATATGCGCAGGGCTTATCTTTACCCTGATATATGCAGCGGCCTCATCAATACTGTTTTTTGGTCTTACGATAGCGTCCGGAAAAACCGGGTATTCCCCGCATGCCCATTTTTTGTCCCTTGCAGGAGCAGGAATCTTTTATGCCCTGTGCCTGTCATCCGAAAATCCCGCACTCTATGGCATGAACCTGGTATATATACCGCTTCTTCTGGTTCTCTCGGCCCTTCTTGTCTTAGTACCGCGGTTTGTGCCGGTTTTTTCATCCGGCAAATCTACAAATGCGGCAAATTTTGAAAAAGGAGACAATACTCTTGTTTTCGATTCCGGTGAAAATACACCTGAAGAAAGGCAGCCGCTGTTTCCGAAGGAACTTTACAAAAATTACAGTGACGTCTCGATTGCCGGTGCCGGCGGAATTGCAATAGTTTTTCATGCAAAAAGAAAAGAGGACGGGCGTGACGTTGCGGTAAAGGTACCCATAAGCAGGGATGAGCTTACCGGCAGGTCATTTATACGCGAGATAGGAGTGTGGGAGAAGCTTAGGCACAAAAATATCGTAGAGGTCTACTCTGCAAATATTCTTCCCGTCCCTTACATAGAAATGGAGTACATCGAAAAGAATATTTCAGACCTTCTGGCGCATATTCCGGTTCTTTATGCGTTTGAGATAATGTGCGGGATTCTTGAGGGGCTGTCCTATGCCCACAAAAAGGAAATAGTCCACCATGATATAAAGCCTGCAAATGTCCTCATAGATTCAGACAGCACCCCGAAACTCACTGACTGGGGGCTTTGCAGGAGTGCATCTGACAATTTTGAGTGCTCGGGTATGGGATTTTCGTTTTTTTATGCCGCACCTGAGCAGATATTCCCCATGAAATACGGAAGACCCGGCAAAAAAACGGACATCTACCAGGCAGGCCTTTTGTTTTATGAAATACTGACAGGAAGAAAAGTCCATACCGGAGACATAATCGGGAAATTCTTCTCTGAGGATGAGAAAGAAGAAATAAAGCCTGTATCATCAGTTCTTTCGGACGATTCACTGAAACCCGCGGACAAAATAATCCGGAAATGCCTCGAAAAAGACCCCTTATTAAGGTATGATGATATAGAAAGCCTTCTTGAGGATATAAGAAGTCTTTACATATGCCTGAAAGGTGATAAAGACAAAGAAAAAACCGGAAAAAATAAAAAAAAGAACTGATCTTTTAGGAAATCAGATCATCATTTTATCTTCTTTCGTATTTTCTGTACATATAATAAACGCCTGCTCCGACTATAATTATCATCAGTATGCCGAAAATTCCTATGAGTGAGTTTTCCTTCACATCAATTCTTATGCTGTCAGAGACCTCGTTCTGGTCTGACACTACTTTTACGGTTATTTTGTATTCGGATGCGGCGATATTGGACGGCGGGACGACCTTTAAGAGTACTGTGTCCTTTTTGCCTGGTGCGATGCTTGGAAGAGTCTCCGGTGATGTCGTAACCTTCCATCCTTCAGGCGTTGAGACCTCTATTCTTACGTTTGTCAGGGCTACACCGTTGCCCTTGTTGAGGATTTTAACGGGAATTTCTACTGTTTCGCCTTTTGTCACCTCGTAAAGGTATTTTTCGGAGAATACTTCCAGGTCACTGCTTCCCTTGATTGTGGCCTTCAGGTTTGTCTTGTATGAGGAATTGTCTGAAGATATGACGTCTGATTTGAAGGTATAATCCCCTTTCGTCACGGAGTACGGGGGGATGACCTCAAAGAATACCGTTTTTTCTTCTCCTGCCTTTATGAAGACTTCAGAGACCTCGCTCGTGGAGTCTGCAGCCTCTTTGTAGCGGCCGTACCAGCCGTCAGGCATGTCCTCGTATGAGAGTGTGAATGTATCGTCGCTTTTTCCGACGTTTGAAAGCTTCATCTCAAATATAGGCTTGTCTCCAATCTGTGCAGTTACAACGGGGGCTTTCGTGTCGATATCAAGACCGAAATTCTTTCTTTCGAGCATTAAAGTGCCGACGTCCTCGGTGTACCCGCTCTGGATAACAACGTCATCCTTTTCGCGGCTCAGGTATCCGTCGTTTTCAACCAGGAGCCGGTATGTTCCCTGTACAAGCTCTGTCCTGACTTCTCCGTCGGATGTCGAGTAGACGACTGTAGAGGCATTGGATTTCCTGTCAGAAAATGCCGAAACTTTTGCACCTTTTATGGTGTCGCCCTGCTCGTTGACTATCTTAAGTTTTAGAACACCGTTTTCTCCTGCGTGTGTTTTGTCTATAATAATATAAAGCCAGAGTTTTGCATCGTCCAGTGAAACTCTCAGCTGGTATGTGTCAACCGGAGTATCTCCCGCGGTCTTTACCTCCAGCTGTACCGTATCGGATTCTCCCGGTTCAAGTGAGAGCCTGTCAATTTTCATATCATTCTTGATGAACTTGAACTCCCAGTCATTTTCCCCTTTGAAAGTGTCTACCCGAAGTTTTTTAGGGGTGTTGGTTCCGGCAACATTTTTGATGGTTATATCAAATTTAACCACTTCTCCTGCCTCTATTATCTGCCCGGGATATTTGCATGCCATGGTGAATCTGCTACTTGAGCCGCTGTTAGAACTGCTGTCATCTGCATATACGGGCTGGACTGCGGAAATTACCAGAAACAGAATTAAAAATGCCGTGAATGCGATGCCTTTTAGGTTCTTTTTGGATTTTATAGAAAAATATTGTGTGATTTTCATTTGAATCCTACCTGATATCCATCCTCATGAATCTGACATATGCAAGGCCGAAGAATACGGCCGGGAAGGCAATAAGTGCTATGAAATTTTTGGCAAGGTCTCCCATGACATCTGCTACATCAACTGTCTCGGGAATTGATGAATCGTCCTCGACGTTAAAGCTAATATCATACATATTCCGGTATATCTGAGGGTATGCTATGTACGATGATATATACTGAAAGTTGTTTGTAGGCGAGAGCAGGTTGAAGAAGTCCGATATTGCCTGTCGTTTTTGCCAGTATTCGTTTATTTTATTTTCATAATTCTGCCATTCGTCTGTTTCATAAGGGTTTTCATAGTATTCGTCATCCCCGTCTGATGATACAGCGTATGTAACCGAGGATAATGCACCCGTCGAAGAGGTTTTGAAGAGGCTTTCCGGTGGTTGTGGTGCGTCTCCTGCAAGGAGGTCCATAACAGAGCCGGAGACCAGGACCGGCAGAAGACCTGTCAGGAATATGAATATTATCAGCGTGTATATCAGTGCACTTCCGCTGTTTTCAGATACCGTGGACATGAACAGTGATATTGCAAAATACGAGAAAATCATCAGAAATGCCGCTATTCCGAATATCATTATGTATTCTATCTCTGAGACTCCGGGGATTATGCTGAATATCATAAGAAGGGCCACACACACCACAAATGTCACGATAAGAGCGAGAATAAGGGCTGCGACTCCTCCAACTGCTTTTCCGTTTATTACTTCATCGCGGTATATCGGGTGAGAGAGAAGAATCTTTAACGATTTGCTCTCCTTTTCACGTGTAATAAGGTCAAAGCCCATCGCAATCCCGAGAATTGCTCCCAAAGATGCAATTATTGTACCAATCTGGCTGAATATAGTCATGACCGAGGGTTTTGACCACATGTATGAGTATGATGAGTGACCGTTTTCCTGAGCTTCAACCTGGTGTTCGGCGTAGTTCTGAATTTGTTTGTTGTAGTCGAAAGCTCCTCCTATCATGCCGACTATCGTTGCAGTCAGAATAATTGCAAGGATTATCAGAAATTTTTTGCTCATTATGTGATCCCGAAACTCTTTTTTCGAGATCTCAACAAGACCCGCGGATTTCATGCCTGTGTTCCCCCTGAATTTTCATTGTAGTATGAGAGGACTGCATCCTCAAGAGTTGTAGAATCAAGGGCGAGATTTTTCAAAACGATACTGTTTTTGGTGAGTATTCCTGCAATATCGCTTCTGATATCTGATTTGGCGACAATTGAAGCGAATCTGTGGTCGTATTTATACTCTGCAGATATGATTTCAGAGTGTGATATTTCAGGCATGGGTGTTGTTGTCTCGATATTTATCCTGATTTCGCTGAGTTTCAGGCTTTCCTGCCCTGAAGAAAGTTCTTCCCATGTTCCTTCCCTGACAAGTCTTCCCTTCTGGAGAATTCCTATTTTTGTCGAGACCTTGCTTATCTCGGAGAGGATATGCGATGACACGAGAACCGTCCTTTCCTCTTTTGCAACATTTCGTATTATTTTCCTGTAGTCCGCAACTCCTTTCGGGTCAAGGTTTGCCGTCGGTTCGTCAAGGATTATGACTGACGGGTCATTGAGCTGGGCTTTTGCGATTCCAAGCCTCTGTCGCATTCCCTTGGAATAACCTCCTACGGGCTTTTTCACACCGTTTAGTCCTACCTGCTTTAAAAGCCCCTCAATTTTGTCTTTAAGCTCTTTCTCGGGAATTGAATAAAGCCTTCCGAAAAAATGAAGGTTTTCATAAGCATCCAGGTTGGAGTAAAAACCAACGTCTTCGGGCATATATCCTATTTTTTTCTTCACTTCAATCGGGTTCTTTGAGACTTCGGTTCCGTCTATCAGGCACTCACCCGATGTGGGCTGGATGAGTCCTGTAAGCATCAGTATTGTGGTGCTTTTTCCGGCACCGTTAGGGCCTAAAAGTCCGTATATCTCGCCTTTGTCAATATTAAGGCAGAGATTGTCAACAGCTCTTACGCCGTTGTACTCTTTTACCAGATTTTTTATATCAATCATTTGCTCTCCACACAAAATTTACGGTACACTTATGGCAAAACATATCCCAGTGATAATTTTCATGTTATGCTGCTGTCTCTGCGCCTGTAATAACTGAAAAAAATAAAAATTATATCAAAGAGAGTTCATTTGCAATTTTATTGTACACTATTATAATATTAAATGATTATTCATTTATAAATTAGTTAATTAAAGAAAATCCCTGTGTATAACCGGATGGTTATACGTATGGAAATGGAAAATTTTGCTGAACCCTAAAATTGTACCAGGGATTTTGATAAAAAAGCCGGGAAAATTATTGTGTTGTAAAAGTTGTTACATTTGTTGTCTTCCCGCATGCTTTCTGAAGAAGTATCTGTCCCCATCGCAGCTGCTATAAGAAAGATTATTACAGAAACTTTTGGATGCTGAATTTTCATTTATAATGAGTTTTTTCTGACAGTTCTTAGGTTATGGTTCTCTTCTTTACCAGGGATTGTCTGCACGGACAAAAATCTTAACAAAAAAGAGATATCAGGGGATTATACCCTGAAATTAATATTTTTTATTTCTCTAGAATAAACGAGACGGTTTTTTCAAGGGCTGATACAAGCTCTTTTTCATCATCAAGGTATTGTGCGAATGACTTGTAGAGCATGAAAATAATCTCTGTACCGTATATATCAACCGCTTCTTTTGAAGAAATTTCCTGAATATATGAGTCTGTAAGGATTTCGGTTGACGAATACATCACTTCTTCGAGACTGCCGTCTTCAGAGAGTGTACAGAACTGGCTCTGGACCTTTTTTGTCATGTCGTCAGGCCGGTAAGGCATGGGTTCTGTTTTTCCGAGGACAAACATTTTTTTGTCGCTGTAGATTTTGTCGTACATCTCGCCGTGCATATCGGTTCTTGCTTTGACAAGCATGTTTATGCCATGTTTTTTTACAAGCGGGGCCGCCTTTTCGCTCATTTTTTCAAGAAGCGCGGCACTGTTTTTCATGACTTCATCCGACAGTTTTTCTTTGTTCTTCTCTTCCTCTTCAATCTGTCTTAAAATTTCATTGAAGCCTTCTTCTATTGCATCCATATTGGATAGATCTATTGCTCTTATGCTATAAAAAACAGAAATTTCCTTAGTTAATAAAAATTTTAGAGTTTGCCTTTTCTTCTGTAGGAATAATAGACAACCAGAAAGACCGCCCCGGCAAGTATTACGAGTGAAATCGGATTTGTGATTATACTCAGGACTTCGTTTTTGTTGTTTGCTGATATGGGAAGCTTCATCTGGTCAGACAGTATCAGGTTGTCGGATTCGTCCCTGTATTTTATCTCGGTGTTTATACCGTACGGGATTATGAGTGCGTCTGAGTCCATCGATATTCTGAACTCAGCTGTTTTTGTATCTCCCGGTTTTATGTCGCCGAGAATTGCGGTGTCGGTTGTGCTGTCAACAGGGCTGTCGGGTACAATTCTTGCGCTTGCACCGTATGCGGTCTCGTCCCCGTAGTTCAGGAAAGATACTTCAACCGTCTTCTCATCTCCGGGTGTCATCGAGATGTTGCCTGAAACTATCCTGAACTTTGCACCTTTAGAAATGTTTATCCCGAAAGTCTCTGAAACCGAGTCTTTGATTTTGCCGTATTCGTCGGTGTATACGATGTCAATTGTTTCCGGGTAAGTCCCGCTTCCGGCCGAATCGTTTACCACTGCACTGAAAACAATCTCCTTTGTCTGCCCGGGTGCAAAGTCGCCAAGGAATACGCTTCCGTCAACAGGTCTTATTATGCCTGAAACTCCTGAAATTTTTGCTCCGGCGTTGTATCCTGTCTGGTATCCCGAATTTTCGACGGTGACTATTATATTTCCCTTCTCGCCCGGGCTTAGCCCTGTTGTCCTGGCCGAGAGGATTTCAGGTTTTACGGCACCTTTAACCGTGACAGGGAGGTTTATCACCTGCGTTTTGTCTTTATAAACGTAGTTCCACCTGTCGCCTTCAATAAGACTTTCTGCAAAGGCGTATGTGTAGTGCACGTAAAGCGTCAGATTGTATACACCTTTCGGGGCGTTCTCGTCCACATGGGCGTAAAATGTCCCGTTTGCCTCTCCGCCCTCTTTGAGGTCTCCGACCATAAACGGTTCCGTCTTAATCCTAAGAGGTGCATTGCCTGCCTGAAGGTCAAGTGTCGTTCCAAGGGAGGTAGTCGGGTTTATGCTCGTCTCCATATACTGCAAGCCTCTTAATTCCTCGTTGTCGACACCGTGGTTTTCAACCACTATCGTAAATGCGACGTTGTCTCCGGGGTAGACCTCAGAACTGCCCAGAATTGTTGCGGCTACAGACGGCTGGCTGTATAAAAATTCTTCTCCTGCACAAAGAGCGGTCCCTGCGAGGGCTGATATGAGGACCAGAAAAATGCTTAAAAGGCCTGCAGTCCGGGTATTAATCCCTGACATGAAATATTTCTCCTTTCATTCCTGTAACACCCTGCAACCGTTATTTTCTTCCCGCTCTTTTTTTGTGCACAATGTAGCCTGCAGCAGCAAGTATGAGTATGACGATTACAGCGATGACAGCTATTCCCGTTGTCATACTGTCTTCTACCTTTACTATCACTTTTATCGTGTCTGAAACGTAGTTGTTGTTTTCAATGTCGTTGTACCTGATTTCAGAGTCAAGGGAATAGTTTTTGGCAGTCGCACCTGAACTTACTGTCACCTTGTATACTGCAAGGGCCGAGTCTCCAGGCTTCATGTCGCCGAGATACACGTTCGTGTCGCTGCTTGAGAACGGGTCGACGACACTTATTCTCCCCTGTGCATAGTATGCTGTCGCACCGCCAGTGTTTTTATATGTTACATATATCAGGCACTCCTGACCTGAGTAAGCTACAGCAGGACCTCCGGTCACGTCAAACTGAATTTTGCTCTTAAAGCCGATTCCAACACTTACAGGTTCGGTTTTGGCGGGAAGGCCCTCGTAGTCCTTGTATACGCCGTATACCTGAACAGGATATGTCTGATCAGATGACGCGTCGTCTGATATAGCGGCCTTGAACCCGGTAGTTATTGTCTCTCCGGGTTTGAGGTCACCTGCAAATACGCCGTTTTCAACAGGTGTTACAGGGCTCTGCCCTGACGGGTTAAGAAAGATTGAAAGCGTTTTTGCGGTATCGGTCCCGTTGTTTGTTATATCCATGTAGATATAACCTTCACCGCCGGCATTCAGGTCACGTGAGGTTAAATTTGTGATTTCAAAAGAGACTGACGGTTTTAAAACGATGTTTACGGGAATTTTTACTGTTTCTGTTTTGAAGTCATAGGATATTGCGTCGGTCCCGACCTGGTCTGAGTTCTCCATGTACTGGTACTCGACAACGGCAGTCATCTGGTAATTTCCCGATTTCGCATCTTCAGGCACAAAAACGTCGAACGACACTGTCTTCATGTATCCCGAGGGAAGGTCTCCGAACACCTGCGGGTCGGATTTCACTACAAAAGGCGAGTTGCCGGGCTTTAATGCAACTACTCCGGCCTTTGCTGTGTTGGGAAGGTAATCAGGAGTCATATACTGGTCCTGGACAATTTTCATGTCTATCAGACCCTTGTTTTGAACAAGCAGGGTAACCGTCGTGTCGGCCCCTGCCTGGACCTCGTTTGTGCCATACACCGATATGTTTATGTCAGGTCCGTCTGTGTAGAACTTGTCCCCTGCACATGCGGTCTGTGCAGAAACGGCAAAAACAGTCAGTATAACCAGAAACAACATCATTTGCGCTTTCATCTGAAATCCTCTTTATATTTTATGCGGCAGGACTTTGCCGGGTAATCTCAATATATAGTTAATCCTTTTTGAATATTTGGCCGGATGCCCGGATATTTAATCTATAATAAACTATTATAGTTAAAAATATGCCTAAAGTGTGCCGGCTGTGCCGGTAAGCGGAATATGCTTTATCCTGTCTGCGTTTTATTTTTATATACCAACGAATCAATGTAAATGCATATAGAAAAGTTGTTTGCCTAATCCGGAACTAAAACCCTATAGTAAATTTAAGGAGATGTTTTTATAAGTCTTGGTATAAGTTCCCTTTACGGGGGTATTTCACACCTGATAAACAAAAACCCGCGTCTTGTCATAGGTATAATGACTGTTCTTTTAATTGCCGCAATATTTACGATGTCAGGCCTTAAGTTTCAGTCTACATCCGACCAGTACCTTGACAAGAGTTCTCCCGAGGGTCTGAGATACGACCAGTACAATACCCAGTTCGTCTCCGATACTTTTATTCTTCTTGTCCAGACGTCGGATACGACAAACTACGAACTTATGCAGGACCTTCTTGTTCTCGAGGGCGAGATAAAAAGGCTTGACTACGTTTCAGAGACTGTCTCTATAGGGGATGTGCTAAAGGAAGCTAACGGGGGAATTCTGCCGCAGAACCAGGTTGATATAGACTATATACTCTCTAAAATTCCGGATTCAGAGAAGAATCTTCTGGTCCCTGACAGCCAGACGTCCCTTTTGTATGTCAAAATAAAGCAGGGAATTTCAACCGATACGTCGGTTTTGATTCTTCCAAAGCTTGAGGCTCTTGCAGGGGAGGCCACTCTTCCGCCGGGTATCTCTATAGAAATTACGGGAAATACTCCATACAACGACGAACTTCAGGAGGATATGGTGCTGTCAGGAATCACTCTCGTAGGCGGAGCCTTCATACTGATGACAATCGTCCTCTTTATCCTGTTCTCCAATATGCGTCACTGGTATCTCCCGCTCATCCTTTTAGCCTTCGGGCTTTTGTACACGTTTGCGGTCATGAGCCTGTTCGGTGTGGAGATAAACAACGGTGCAATAGCGTCTTTTCCTATTCTTCTGGGGCTTGGTATAGATTATGCGGTCCAGTTCCATGCCCGTTTTGACGAGGAGAGGAGGTATGGAAAATCGATTGCCGAGTCGTCAGAGAGCACACTTAAAAACACCGGTCCTGCTGTTCTTCTTGCAATGCTTGCGACAACCATGGGCTTTATTGCAATGTTTATAACGCCTGTTCCGATGATAAAGACTTTTGCTGTAGTATCAATAATCGGTGTTGGCTGCTGTTATCTTACGTCCCTCTTCGGTTTTCCCGCCCTTGCAGCCATATTAAAGTACAAACCAAAAGAGAACGAACAGTCAAAGGCTGTCGTCCTGATGAACAGGTACAGCACTTTTCTTGAGGGGATTGTCAAAAAGGTCTCCTCTGCTGCGATTCCTGTTATAGTTATCTCGATCGTGATAGCATACGCAGGGATACACGTGGACCCTTCGATTCCGATAGACACGGACACAAAATCCATGGCCCCTCCCGACCTTCCGGCCCAGCTTACCCTGGACAAGGTCGAGGATGTGGCAGGTTCGGTTACGCCTTTTCCGCTTTACCTGAGAGGAGACGACCTGAGGTCGCTTGATGCCGTTTCGTGGATAGATAAGTTCGGCAGTTATGCCGCATCAACGCACGACGAAATAACAGGCTTTGACAGCGTTGCAACTCTTGTACGGGAGTACAACGGCGGGAAGATGCCTCTTGACCAGGCGACTCTGGACACTGTCCTTTCAAAAATCCCGGAGGACTCACTCAGCGAGTATCTAGACGGCTCAACTGAGGCTGTAATTTCTTTTACAACGACAATTCTTACGCTGAATGAGCAGAACACACTCAAGCAGGAGGTAGCAGACGATGCTACGTGGTCAGAAATCCCCGCCCACATGGAGGTTTACCCGACAGGCGACTTCGACCTTTACACAAACCTTATGGACCAGATTGCAGACAGCAAGGACAAAATGACTATGCTTGGGTTTATCCTGATATTCTTTTTCCTTGCACTGGCATACAGGAAGAAGGAGGCTTTAACCCCGATTGTCCCGATTGTGTGCATAGTGGGGTGGAACGCTGTTGCAATGGTCGCAATCGGCCTTCATTACAACCCGATAAGTGCATGTCTCGGTTCGATGACAATCGGTGTTGCTTCAGAATACACGATTCTTGTGATGGAAAGATATATTGAAGAGAGGAACAGCTGCGACAGGAATATCGACGCCATTACAAAGGCTGTCCAGAAGATAGGGTCTGCGGTTACGGTATCGGGCCTTGTTACCGCAAGCGGTTTTTCGGCACTTATGCTTTCTGTGTTCCCGATTGTTTCCAGTTTCGGCCTTTCAACGGTAATCGCGGTAGTGTTCTCTCTAATCGGTGCAATTGTCATTATGCCTGCTGTTCTGACCCTTGTCGGTTCGGCAGAAAAATTTTACGGCAGTAAAAAAGGAAAAACCGCCTGAAAACGGTTGATAGATAGTATATACAATCTTAAAATATTTTATTGAAGATTCTAAAGATGCTTTCTCAATCACAGTATTCCGAAAGTCATCCTGAGAAGTCCGGTTAAATACAGAAATACAGGCACGTAAAGAATGCAGTGGATTGCAGCCGCAGTTATCACCGAATACAAAATAAGGTGTGGTCTTTTTTTAAGCATTCCTTTGAGCCCGGTATATTCAAGATATGCAAGGGGGGGCACCACATATATGAAGAAGATGCAGGTGCTTATGATGCCTCCTGTGCTGTAAGGTGTCAGTCCTGTAAATAAGCAGTTTTCGGTAAGTGAATAATATATCATGTAAAGGACAGACCAGATTTTGGTAAAAGGAAAGGCCGCTGCACAACTGTAGAATATTACGCTTAATGCGGGTATGGACTGAAACCTGAATTTAAGAATTTTCAGGAGGGCAACAAGGACTATTCCTTCAATGCCGAATATTATAATTAATGTAAATATGACCGGTATATTTTGCCACCAGCCGTATATGACAGGATAAAGGGGGTATGGAAAAGGGCTCAGGATTACATTGTAGATTAAGTAAACAAGTGTATAATATAATATTTGTATTACAAATACCGATATGAAAAGTGCCAGAATTCCGTGGACTGCCCTGCCTTTATTTATAATCTCAAATGCCTGTTTCGGGTGCCTGTAAAAAAGATATATGAGATGAAAGTATTCGGAAAATTTCAGTTTTTCATTGGTTTCATTCCGGCCTGAAGGATTTGGGCAATCATTAGTAGTAATTATATCCACCGCTTTTAAATTTAATTCTTTTTTATTTGCGCTACAGTATATATAACTGGCCCTCTGCATTTCTTGTTATAAGATACCTGCTAAACGTATCCTGTGAGGTGTATCCTTGTAATAAACAGGACTGCCACTGTCACCTTCTGCAGACTGGAAATTTGCATACCATTGATCAGGTATTTTTTTTATGAAAATAGGTATTATAGAGCGATTCTTTCTTAACCACGATTCCATTAACAGTCCCAATTGTTATTCCGGACATTGATATATCAAGATTAGCCCATGGATCACTATACCCGTATACATCAGTTTGTGCCCATGAAAATTCAAAGATATCATCATTAACATTGCTTTAAGGTACCCATGCCGAATCTGAATTATCACCATTTGATGATACAGTAATTGTTCCAATTGAACTTGATGAATCTGGTTGATATACTCTGTCTCCTGGTTGACCCATATGCCCGGCAATCACAATTCCATTTTGTCCGTTTCTCGTTGCAGCAAAACTTGTTGTACCTGCGTGACTATTGGCAACACATTGTATACCCCCAATAACAGGTCTCCAGCTATCATCTCTGTCCGAACATAATTTTGCCATAGGTTCTGATATGAAAATTATAGGAACATCATTAATGCCTTTTTTAGTAGCATCCGAATCAATAAACCCAATTATTTTATTGATGGTTTCTTTATCAATATCTTCCTCTTCATAAATACCAACGCAAATTGTTCCCAATAGATCATAGCCATAAGAAATTACAGGACCATCGGGGTAGAAATACTCATCCATATCCGTGCTGGTGTCTTCCAGAATATCTTCTAACTGTTTATACCATTTAGTCATAGCATCCTTGTCAGAAATTTTTTCTCCAATTCCAATCTGCATGACTTCCCCTTTTTGATTATACTCTGGGACGTCCCCGTGACTGTCTATAAGATATTTTGTATAATCTGCAGAAACAGCCTGGAATGCCTCATCTCTCATTTGATATCCTGAAACTGTGCTAAAGAAGCATATAATCAGAAAAGTTGCCAATAAAAGAGAGAATAATTCTTTTTTTTCCATCATAACAAAGTCCTGCCAAAATATACGGGGATTTTAAATACATACCCAATATATTTTTGACATTTCCTATTTCTTCGTCAAAATGATATTAAATGTTCAAAAATATTAGTCTGAAAACTAATAACTACCAAAGGTTTAAATCAGGGTCCTGTTTTTAAAATAAAAAACAAGTATTATTATTGTCTGTAAAATTATCGCAGAAATGCATACTGCAAATAAAACACAGAAGGGGTCTTCTATTAAAAGAGGAAATAAAGATTTGGAATTGAGTCTTGGAATTGTATAATATGTATATAATGCAGCTATAGTTGTTATGTATGTAAGCAGGGAAGATAGATAAATTATAAAATTATTGTTTTTGTTAGGATTAATCAATGCGTCTCCTGCGGGAGTAAGTTCATAATATACCCATTTATTTTCTGAGTCTATTGATTTTATTAACCCGGTTTCTTCCAGTTTCTCAAGATGTCGATGAATTGTTGATGATCTTAAAGAAAGTTCTTTTGAAATTTCTGAATTTGTTTTTCTTCTTGAATTAAGTGATTTGAGTATGTCTATTCTTGTATCGCAAGATAAAATTTCAAAGATATCCTTATTGAGAACAATACTTTTTTTATCCATTATTGTTTTTCCTTTAGTAGGATCTAAATTATGTCATAATTATAAATTGTGACTATCAAACATTTTCTGCACATAATATACACTTTGATTAATCCATTCTTAATCAAGGTATTATATTAAATATTTTTATATATCATTTGCCGTTGCACCTGTTAAGGCTCCGGGAAAAGGCTCATATAAACATTATATAGAAAAGATCCAAAGAAATGGTATATATAAAGGACAATAAATGCGGATATTAAAAAAGCTATTATCCCGTGAACAGCCCTGCCTTCGTTTACAATCTCAAAAGCCTTTTTCGGGTGCCTGTAAAAAAAGATATATGAGGTGGAGATAATCTTCTGCCGTCCCGTTGAAATTTTCTGGTTTCATTTCTCTTCTTTTCCTTTTCCAAAATACCATCCCACAACAATACATGCCGGGATAACAAGGATTATTATATAGAATATAATCACCGGGATATTGTTTCCTGACCGACTGCCGGTGTCAATCAGAAAACCATTGTCATATCCGGAATTTTCCAGGCAGGCCACTTTCGTGCCGTTATCAGCCCATGACAGAGTATGGCCGTACTGAAGTGTTGCAGACAGAATTTCTTCTGATTCGCTGGTTTTGGGATCTGCAAATCCGATTCTTTCATTTTCCGGACTTCCGGGGGGCAGAATGAAACAATAAAGAATTTTACTTCCGTCAGGGCTCCATTCAAGGTGCTTACAGATACTGTTGTCTTTATAGCATTTAATCAGGTCAGGATATTTACCGTCCGGACTGCAGATTCCAATTGTGCCTGAAGAAGAATATGCAATTATATCTCCTTTCGGACTCCATGCAGTTCTTTCAGGGATGTTTGTATGAGCATTGTTTTCTATTTTAAGACCGGATGCCGTAACACTAAGATTTTTCAAATCCGCTATATACATTGTGCTTTCTGTACTCCGCGAATCATTTTGGACAATAAAGGACAGATAATTTTCATCAGGACTCCATGAGGGCGGACTGAAATATTCGGTTGAATTAAATATGTTTTCGGATTCGCCGGTATTAAGGTCATATACACAGATGGAGTAGTCAGAACTCGCTGTTGCCACAGTAATGGCGATTTTGTCTCCTTTAGGGCTCCAGGATATATCGTATATATAGCGGGCGTGTATGTCCTGTACATTTATACGTGTGTCTGTCCGTGTTCTGCTGTTATATATTCTAAGGTCTTCTGACAGGTTTTCAGTGGCTGCAAATTTATCGCCCGCATTGTCCAATTCCGGGAAAAAAGGAACTTCGTTTTTGACTTCATCATATACGGTTCCGTTTAAATCTGAGAGATATGTCTTGTACATCCCGCTGACATTCTCAAACTGATACAGCATTCTGTCACCTGAAATATCAAGTATCAGGCAGTGTGCATTTATCACCGGACTGATACGGCTTGTTGGAAATATCTCCCCTGATGTAAGGTCTGAAAAGAGGGGATACGCAATAACAGAAATTATGATTATAATTAATATTGCTGTAATTGCTCTTTTTTTCATAAAATCACAGGTTTATGTGATGCATCAATTTCTATTATTTTTTCGATATCATTTCTTAGAACCGGTTCAATGAGACAGCTAATCATTATTTCTCCTCTCTGAAAAATGTCGGTTTATGGTCTGTTGTGAAAAATATTTTTTATTCATATTGTATATCTGTACATTTCATAAGTCATCACAGAAGAATATCAAATATATAATCGTAAAGGGGCTGATATAAAATGCACTGGACTATGACCGCAATTAATACCAGAAGCAGAATCAGGTGCTTTCTTGTTTTTAACATTCCCTTAAGTCCGGTATATTCAAGATACGCAAGAGGCACAGCAAAAATGTAAAAAATGTAGCTGATTGGAGAATAATAAAGGTCGTCAACTCCGGTATAATAAAGGCAGCCAATTGCAACATCTATTGACATCCCGGTAAAAAAATTGAAGGCAGTGTCTATACTCCACCAGAGTTCAATAAAAGGAAATGCTATGGCGCAGCTGTAAAATATTACGCTTAAAGCCGGTTTAAGCTGAAAACCAAACCCCGATAACTTAAGCATTATAACAAGAATGACTGCTTCCATTCCAAAGGAAATAAAATACACGGCCATATCAGGCAAAAATGCTGTATAATCCTGAGAAATGGAACATGGATTGAGAAATGGAAAAAGCCCGTCGTATACATTGTATATATGTGATCTGATAAAGTGAAAAATCATGTAAACTACAAGTACAGATATTATAAAAGCTATTATCCCGTGAACAGCCCTGCCTTTATTTACAATCTCAAAAGCCTTTTTCGGGTGCCTGTAAAAAAGATATATAAGGTGGAGGTAATCAGTGTGTTCGCTTTCTTCAGGTCCGTTTTTCAGTTCATCTGTCACAGTTTTTCACCGGAATAGTATTACCTTCCTTATAGCTTTCACTCAATTTCAGCCTGAAATTTATCGTGGCATTGCACCCGGGCTGCACCCATGCTATCCATCTGAAAAGATTCTCGGCATAAAATGTTTTACCTCCCTGGGGTGTATGACCATTGGACTTTATAGTCGCCTCGTAAGGAAACTGTGATTTTTGGAAACGGATTGCTGTATTACAGTAATAGTTTGAATTATTTGTCATTTTTATTTTATCTTTTTGTATACTGGTTATTTTCGACGATATATACTATTTCTGTTACACAAACGCAATCGATTAAGCACCACTATTTAACAAAGTGACTATAAAAGTGCTTTGAAAAAAATTTAGCATAAATTTATTTTAAACTCAAAAAAAAACAGATCTTTATTTTAGCCCTGTTTTAATGCTAATAAACAGTGAATTTTGAACTGTTGCCTGTTTATGTGATAAAAGCCGGTAACATTTCTACCAGGAAAAATTTTAACCGGATATCAAAATTATATTTATTGTATAATATCATGTTTGTCTTTGACAGACAAACTGGAAAGTGGATAATTATGAGTATTGGGTTGCATGTTCTTCCCCGCCTGTCCTTCAGATAGAACCGACTACACATTGTAATATGAACTGTCCCTTTTGCCTGAGAAATAAGTTCATTCCCGGAGAAGGGGGTAGTATATCACCGGAAATTTTTAAAAAAGCTGTATCTTATAACGGGTTCAGGTATCCCTCCCTGCACTGGTGGGGTGAACCTCTTATGAACCCTAATCTTTTTGAGATGATAAAATACGGCGCAAAAAAGGGGCTTTCCGTAAATTTTACTACCAATGCAACACTTATTCACGAAATTGCTGGAGATTTGCTCTCCTCTGACCTAGATATTGTTGCTTTTAGCATTCCTGATCTCTCTCTGTTCTTTCAAAAAATTTACAACAATATCGAATATTTTCATAAATGCAGAGAAAAAAGAGGATTAACACATCCCAAAACGTACATGAACGTTGCTATGATGGGCTGTAATTTTGATACAGTCGAAGAAACATTGTCAGTATCACGCCGTCTTGGTGTTGACGCAGTAAATTTTGAAAGGTCTTATCTCTGGAGACCTGAATTCTCAGGAAAAGAGGATGAAGTTTTCAGGCGGGCAGATGATTTTGCAGCTAAAACCGGATTAAAGATTTATCTCCCGGTTTGCCATACGCTGCCGTGCCGTCTTTTCAATACTACGCTTTTTGTAAGATACAACGGCGATGTGACCCCGTGCTGTTACAGGCCGGATAAAGTCCTTAGAAATATAGCCTCAGACAGCATGGACGATATAATGAGCAGAAGAGGCACTTTCCGGGAAAATATGGAAAAAGACCCCGTATGTATGGCATGCGGGATTTAAAAATCAGGGTGTTCTCAGAAGTTTACAGTCACCAATATAAGTCACTTCAGTTCTTTTCAAACTCTTTCAGCGATAAGGTAATGTGTTCTGTGGGACTTTATCACTACGTCAAGCTTTGTCCCTAAAGGGATGTCCTCCTTTATCACGATATTGTTGTAGGACTTATCCCTTGAGATGACAGACCCTTTCTTTTTCTTTTCCGTCACTGCAACTGGGAGGACTTTTCCTATCATTTTTTCGTTGTTTTCGTCATATATACTGTTTGCAGCTATTGTAAGTTTTCTTGACCTGTTCTTTTTAATCCAGTCAGGCATGTCTTTGTAAAGGGCGGCGGGAGTGTTTTCCCTGACCGAAAACCTTGTGATGTTCACTTTCGTAGGTTTAGTGTCGTTTAAAAGCTTTACCGACTCCTCAAAGTCCTCTTCGGTCTCGGTAGGGTAGCCTATTATAAAGTCGGTCGAAATCCTTATGCCGGGGACCTGTCTTTTGAACTCGTCGACGACCTTTCTGTACTCCGACTGCGTGTATCCTCTCTGCATTGTCTTCAGGACTTTGTCGGAGCCTGCCTGCACGGGGAGGTGTGCAAATGAGTATATTTTTTTGAGCTTAAATGCCGGGACGAGTTTTTCAAGAATAGGAATCACGGTTGCAGGGTTCATCATGCCGACCCTTACCGCGAAATCGCCCTTTATTTCGTTTAGAAGGTACAAAAGCTCTGAGAGGTCGGACCCGATGTCCTTTCCCCAGGCGCTTAAGTCCTGGCCCGTGAGCTGTATTTCGGTTGCACCCTTGCCTACCAGCCTCTTTGTCTCTTCAACGATATTCTCGGAACTGAAGCTTTTCATGCGGCCCCTTGCATGCCTTGTTATGCAGTATGCACAGTTCCCGAGACATCCTGTACCCACCTGGACGACGCCGGTATTTTTGTCGACCATTCCTCCGGCATGACGGTTTTGTTTATAGATATCTTCGGGCAGAATTATGTGTATGTCAGGCCTTACCGAAAGGAGAGTCTCTTTCTGCACTACGGGCATGCAGCCCGTTACGTATATTTCGCGGTCAGGAAACTCGTTAATCGCTCTTATCATGGCTCTTTCGGTCTGTGAAACGACTGTACATGTATTTATCACGACCGCTTCCGCATCTTCCGGTCCTGAAACCGTGCAGCCCTGCCTGACTGCAATCTCCTTTAACTTCTCCGTGTCGGCGAAGTTGAAGGTGCAGCCGTATGTCTCAAAATAAACTTTTTTGTTTTTCAGGGTTTGCATAAGAACTGAAGGTACATTTGTCTTTTTAGTGCAAAAAAGATCTTATTATTCATAACTACTGTTGCAATTCATTGCTCTAAGTTGTGGGTACAGGGGTGCCGGCAAAATATTAATCCGTTAATTTTTGTAGAATCCAGATTTTCGGCCCGATTTCTTCGGATTTAAAAAGTATGAACTTTCCCGAATTATTTTTTCCGTTCAGGATAAATTCGATATTTTCATCTGTACAGATAAGAATCTCATACTTTCCTGAGTCTTCTATTTTGAATTTGGCAGGAGTCTTTTGTCTTTCTCTCATAAGACCTGAGAAGTAGAGCATTCTTGTTGTGCATTCGTCTTCTTCAACAGCAATGCATTCTTCGTCAGGACTTTCGGGCATCCCGTCGACTATCATCCAGCATTTTAAGACACCTTCCATTTCAAGTCTTAAGAGGTGCTGTACAGTCCGGAATTTTTTCTCGTGAATGACAAATCTTCCTTTTTTAATGCCTTTTCCCTTCTCCCCGTCATCATTTGTCATGATCATAATGTTATTATAGTACCTCAGGGTCTTTTTTAAAGAAAAAGATTTTGATTTGACATTATTTTTAAAAACCTGTTCCTGTTTTCGCCGTATTTTGCGTATATTGTAAAAAAAAGGTACATTTAAAGTGTATAGAAAAAATCTCCTTAAAAACAAATTTAGGGTTTTTTAAAGCCTGTATTTTTTAGCTTTTGTTCAGAAGTCCTCCAAGAGCCCCTCCGATAAGGCCGAGTATTCCGAGAGTCAGTGCAAGTATTATGATTATTACAAAGTCTATCGCGGCACCGATGATAAATCCCCCGATGCCAAAAAGTGCTGCACCGAATATGAGGATAAGAATCGAGATTACAATTCCCCCGAATATCCCTGCACAAAAACCTGCTTTTGCTCCGTTTGAAACACCCTCTCCTGCAAGAAGACCTGCGGCAAAACCGCCTATTACAGGCCCCAGAAGTCCCGCCGCTCCTTCGTAATGCCCGAGGACGGAACTGAATATAATCATTGCAATAAAACCGATAAAAGAGGCCAGCCAGAATCCCATGTAAAGAACTCTGATTTACGTGTATAAAATCTTTTTATTTATTTTTCGTATTACATTAGCCTGCTGCAGGGGCAGCCTTTTGTGCCGCATCCCAAAATTAATGCACTCCAAAACTCCTGAAACCGGGTTAAACGGCTTTACTGTGCGTTACCTGTACTGTTTAAGAAAATTTCATCCGATATTTTGGGTATTTTATTTTCAGCCCACCTTTTAAGGTCTTTGAAGAGTCCTGTTTCATAGAACCTGTTCTCGTCGTACATATTCCTGAAAAGCCGCTCAAGGTCGCGGGAACGAACTTTTTCCCCGGATTTCTGCGGGTAATTTATGTTTATGTCTGCGAGAAGGACGCACATAAGGTCATGGCCCCGGCACAGCTGCATAGGGTCTTTCAGAAATCTTTCGAAACAGGGTTTTTCCCTGGATAATGCCTCCAGAAATCTGTCATATTTTTCTTTGTTTCTCTTCTTCAGGAGCACGAGGTATTTTTCTTTGTCAAAACTCATAGAGGTGACATCTGTAAAGTCAGTGAAAACATTTCTTTTCTTGCAGTTTATGTGCTTGAAGGTGATATTCAGGTTGTATTTTTCGTTTATGTAGAGGCTGAACCCGATAAAACTGCAGCATTCAACAAGTTTTGAGAGGATGTCGCCTCCTCTTACGGCGTCAAGCATGCTCCTCTGAAAACTTTTGCCGGCAGAGTTTGTGGCGTAATGGTCAAGGACTCTTTTTATGAGGTCGTTTGAGACAATCATCGTCTCTATGTCATGCGTATCAGTCAAAAAAAGGTTTTCCGGGCGTGAACCTTCGCCGTCTTCGTTAGTTATGTTTGTTTCCTCCGAATCCTCAAAGAATGAAAAATCCCTGTCGATTATTCCTATTACTGAGTCGGAGGCGTTTCCTGAAATTTCCGAGAGTATACTGTTTACTACGGATATCACGTTCTTTTTTGAGTTTGCAATCCTTATTTCACACAGGTCTCCTGAAAAGAAGCGTGAATAAAATTCGTAGTCGTAAGGGCCTTCAGTTATGATGAATATTTTTCTGCTAAGGGTGGGATAGTTTTTCTCCATCTTTCTGATTGCCCCGCTAATTTCGTCAGCGTCGGCCCAGATGTCCTCAAGCCTGTAGTTTCCAGAGCATTTGCCAAATCTTTTCTTCTTAAACATCGGGACGTTCACCTGAGAGGTCGACAGTGTAGTCCCAGTATGTGTGAATGAGCTGGGGGGAGTGTGTTGCAATCATGAAGTCCGACCCGGTAATGTTCGTGATTTTTTTGATGTAGTCGAGGTACTGCCTCTGCCACACGATATGAAGCGATATTTCAGGTTCGTCGACGAGTACAAGGGTCCCCGGGTCGGTGAAGAATATCAGGTCGTAGTACATTACAAGCTGGTTCTGCTCACCGGATGAAAGTTTTTCAGGGGATATCGACTCGCGGTCTGAAGCCATGAAGAAAAATCCCCTGTCTGCCCTGACCTCGAAGGAGAGGTTGAGGAAAAGGGAGTTTATTATCTGGATGAGAAGGTCAATCTTTTTCTCGAGGTCCTTGAATATCAGGTATTTCTTTTCGGTATCCTCTATATAGAGTTTGAGAGCCGCAAGGACCCCTGTCTCCCCTTCTATGTCGCTTTCGGGAATTTCCTGTTCCGACCATGTCTTCGGGTTGTATGCCAGAAACCCTAGATTTTTAAGTTTTTTCTGTTCGAGACGTATTTTAAGAAGTTTTTCAGTGATGCTGTGAGCGGACGGGAGAAGGCCTTCATCCATCTCAAGACAGAGGTCCATGTACCTCCCGGGGTATGTCACGTCAAGCTGCTGTGTGCTTGCGGCGTAATCACTTAACATCGCCTGGATGCGCCTTTTTATATCGTCGGAGTAGTTAAGGATAGTCAGTTCGTAGCTCCTTTTCACCCCCCCGCCATGTCCCGTGAGGAGATCACCTTCATGACCCTTGTCATCGTCTGCGTTCTGCCACAATCTCTGTGCGGATATGAATTTTACGGGAACAGGAGGTATTATTCTGCTCAGCTCCCATGAAGTCTTCTCCTCGTCGAAGTTGTCGGGGTTCACTGTGTATTCAAGCGTATCGCCGGTATCTGTTTCGGACTTAAAGCTGACAGACCACATGTCCCCCAGGGGAAGCTTTATCCCCTGCCTCTTTCCGAGACTTTTTCTTATTTCAAGTGACCTTTTGCTGTAAACACCTTTTTCTGTCTTGTCTTCGGATGAGAACGTAAGGTTTAAGCAGTCGAAGGGGATATCGCGTATTTCACCCAGGTTTCCGACGAATACCGACCTTAGAAGTCTTAATATCGTCGTCTTTCCGTAGCCGTTCGGGGCGGTTATTATCGATAGGTTGTCGTCGTTTTCTATCGGGATTACGTGGTGGAAATTCCCGAAGAGTCCTGAGATTTCGACTTTTGTCAGTCTTATCCTGTTGAACCTTAAGGGTAAATCCCTTGTAATGGCATCAATAAGCCTCCCGAGCATCTCCTCGGTATTTTCGGCATCAAGAAGGGGGTACTCCACCCATTTATCGGAAAAGACGCGAGACACTATATCCATATATTCGCCGTGCAGGTTTCTGCTGCCTAAAAAGACCACCCTTTCGTAGTTTAAAAGGCCGTCGGATTCGGCGTTGCTCTCTATCGTATCGTATTCAATGCCTGATTCGCTGAATGAATTCTCGGGGTAGTAGAGGATCTCCTCGTGCGGGAGGACGAACCCGTATTTCGGGGATAAAATGACCCTGTCGTCAGGGTAGAATTTTTTTGTGTATTCATGGCATCTTTCTGCAAATCTTCCTGTGAAGGCATATTCCGCCTTGATATGCCTGTCTTTGTCAAGATTTGCATCCCTGTCCCAGATCTTCTCGTCTCCGGCGGGTGTTATTACAAGGGTTTTTAGTGCCATTTATTTATTTTTGGGGCGTTATACGAAATTAATGTAGCGAAGAAATGACGTCAGGTGGTTTTAGTCCTTTAAATCTTCATATATCGCGGAATCAATTGCTGGAAATGATTCATCCGTATAATAACTGTCTGGAAAAATACGGGGAGTTTACCTGAATTCATAGTCATAGATATGTGTTCGCGTATTCGAACATTTGTTCGTTATTCCAAACATCTCAGGAATATGGACATTGGCTTAAAATTCTGTTTTGTTTCAAAACTTTAAAAAAACAGCCTTTAAATCCAAAATAAAAAAAGGCCGCAGTTCCGTCATAGCGGAAGTGCGGCCGCATAGAAACCTTTGTTCCGAGCAGGGTTAATGCTTGGTACCGCATTTAGGTTATGATGCGGTAACTTCAAAAGACGTAATTGTAGGACTACTCCTTTTTCTCTCACTAAACTCCCCGAGGTAATGAGATGTAGCTTCCCTCAGGCTCTCCAAAGCTTCTTCCTTTGTGTTCCCAATACTGACGGTCCCCAACTCGGGACACTCCGCAACGTAACATCCCCCCTCTTCAAATATCATTGCGGTAAATTTGTTCATTTTCAATCCCTCCTTTACAAATTTTTATGTTACCTTTTTTCTATTTAATACTGCCGTTTAATGTCCTGAAAAATATTTAATGACGTTTTTTTGTTACCTTTTGCGAAGAGCAGATCGTATTGATTATATTATATTTACTGAATCGGTTTTTGCGGTCACCTTTTGGATTTATGTGGTTATTTATGGCTTACTTATAAAAAATAGCTCTATTATATACTTATTTATCAATATAGTAGTTCTGAAGAGCTGAAAATAACTTTTAGGTTTTTCGAAAAGGTATATCCCTTAATTTTTTTATTTGTATTCTGACAGGTAAATCCAATAAAAACTTATACCTCAGGTCAGTAATGCCTGTGCCTGTGGTGGATATCAGGCCTGTGGGCATGCGTATGCGTAAGTTCTGTATGCGTGTGCAGGTGTGAGTGATAACCGAACCTGTCAAGAGGCGGATCGTCAGGCGTATGCTCGTGTTCATGGTGAATATCGGGGTGGTGGTGCCTGTGTTCATGCGTTTCCGCAGGGTGCGTGTGCAGGTGCGAATGCTTCTCGGTTGAAAGGAGGAACAGTCCCGATACCATGAGAAAAAGAGCCGGAAAGAAAAGGATGCCTGGCAGTTCCCTGAAAATCAGAAAAGATGCGATAACTCCGAATACCGGGTTCATCCCGAAAAGAGAGCTTGCTCTTGCGGCGCCGAGTTCTCTCAAACCGTATATATATAGTATCATCATAAACCCCCCGAATGAAATAAAACCCACAGTCATTGCAGGAATTAATATTTCAGGTGAGGGAAAGGCGGAACCTGAAACCATGGCGATGATGAAAAGCACGGTCCCGGCAGTCATACCTTTTGCAAGAATGATTTCAAACGGGTCTTTTGATGAGAGTTTTCTTTCTATGTTTGTATCTATTCCCCAGCATATGCACGTGAGAACGATTCCCAGGGCTCCGAGTGATAATCCGAATTCGCTTCCCGGGGAATATGCAAGCGCAAGACAGGCCAGAGTAATCAGGCAGAGGGCTGCCCAGACCCTTCTTCCTACAGGTTCGCGGCATACGGTCACTGCAATCAGGGTTGAGGCAACCGCCTCAAATGAAAGAAGCATCGATGCCGTGACTGCATGGACATGCTGGAGGCTTATCATGAGAATTATCGTTGAAAGTACAGAGCCGGAAAATGCTGACCCCAAAAACCATGGAATATCTTTTTTGGAGAGAGGTGCCTCTTTTTTTGACCTTGGAGTCTCGTTTTTCACCAGCGATATGATTTTTGAAGCGGCAAAGCAGATTAGAAGACCTGTTGCACTTCCCAGGTACAGGACTGACGCCAAAGACAGGGGAGGAATGTCTGTCAGAAAAAGTTTGGCAAGCGGAGTTCCGGAAGCAAAAAGCGCCCCTGCAATGAGTGAGTACAATACAGGCAGTTGTTCGCGGTTTATTGTCAATGTGCCTGATAATTTGGATTTTAACCGCAATATAAATTTTTAAGCAGCTCTTTTGAGTAAACGGATATGCCGGGCAGGACCTGACCTAAAAAAAAGTAAAAATCACTGAAAATTTCATTTCACATTTTTAACTTTTAATGTCCGCATCGACTTTCGTTTCCCTTTGTCTTTAAGAACCCCGGAGTCGCAGAGGTATATCAGCCTCCCGAATATAAGGGCATATCCGGCCTGGTTGCATTCATCATTGATACTTCCGAGTACGTCTCCTACGATTCTTGTAACGGGAACCCATCTTTTTCCTTCCCTGCTAAGTTTTTTTGTCTTTTTAATTATAGTCCGGTCGTATATGCAGTCCGGTGCGGAATAAATCTGGCTTCTCCAGAGTTTTCTGATGTTGGCATTTTCTTTTTTTAATCTTTTCCAGACTGAAGTGTAATAATCCTTTTCTGCTTCCTTGAGGCATTTCACCTGTTCAAAAGCTTTGACAATCTGTTCCTGGTTTAGTTCACCTGTATGTGCGGGGACCATTTTGTAGGGGGTGCTTCCGCAGATGCCGCCTGAATCCACTGAATTCACTCCGTCTGTAAGGTCAATGACATATGTCTGCGGGGAATTGTCCTGTTCCGAGATAAACCTTAGAAAACCGCAGTATTCCTGTACAGACCTCCTTGAAAACCACAATACTTTCTTCTCATATTCCCCCGAAATGTCGTCCCTGAATTTTTTAAGCAAAGACTTTGTTGTTTTTGCATATTCCATGTATTCTGATTCCCGGCAGAAACCGGAGAAAAAATCAATTCTTTTGTCTATATCATATTTTTTCAAAGGCCCAACTCCAAGGTCGTCAGGCATGACGGTAAATGCGTAATTCCCGTTTTTTCCGAGAGAGTGTTTAATCATCCCACCCGCCGACTCCGAAAATGCTATGTGAAGGATTTCTTTTTTAATATTAACACCGTCCAGTGAGATTGTTGCTATAACAGTCGTTTCCTGGGAAATATGACTTATTTACATATATATATGAAGGACTGCCCTGTTCACCCCGGAATGCCTGCATGTATTTTTTGCTGCTTCTTTTATGTTTTCTTTAGTAACAGGACTGACTTATAACCTGATAAGAATAATCTGAATTAATTTGAACAAATTTTTTTGGGCTGCAAATTTTTAAATCGTCTAATGCCATGATTTCTACGAGCCGGTTATCAGCCTGCGCATTCACCTGTATCCTGAAAGCCCGGATTAAATTTTTCTAAAATATAAGCTCCCCGAAAAGAATTTTTGTTTTGAAGTCTTTTGAAAACATCACTGTTAAAATCTGTGCATCTTTTTTTCAGGTCTTTCCAGTATCTCGTATCCTCTTTCCATTTCTCTCTCAGCTTTTCCAAGGGCGTCGTCAACTCTTAAGCGGTGTTTTTCCCAGTTGAATTCATCCGAGTTGTCTGTAATTTCTATCTCAACGTCGGCAAGGTTTATGTACATGTCAATGTTTACCATCTGATCTTCAAGATCTCTCAGGATAATGGCTGATGCGTCCTTTTTTCTTCTGTTTATATCCCCTCTCATGGCTTTAATCTCTTTTAGCCTCGCGTTTGCGTCACGGAGGTATTTTTCCCTTGTTTCCTTTACTTTGGCTTTGAGTTCTTCCATTCCCATCTCATAATTCCCCCCTCTTTGGATGCGGTTTGATATTACATGATAGTATTTAGTATTATCTCAGTCTGAAGGCAAACTGGTAATATTCAGCAATGCCCCGCCATTTCTGCGGTACACTTTTTTCTGGATAAATAACGCTGAAAATAGTGAATAACCGTTAAAAAAAGGTAAAATATGTTTTTTATTACATCCCGAAAATGCCTGAGAGGAGGTTTACGTATTCCTCATAAAACCCGTAGAACCTGTTCATTTCAGACCTGAAATATTCCGTTCCGGGAATCCCGAATATTTTTGTCCCGGATGAACCGGTGGTTACAATAGTTTTCGTAGGGGCAGGAGTTGGCGTTGTGGCGGCGGTTATCGAGGAAATATCACTGACCGTTATGTAGTTGCTTCTGGAGTATGTGTAAGTATGACTTTTTGTGTCGGTAACCGTAAGCTTTACCGTGTATGTTCCGGTTGATTTGTAGGAATGAGTTGTCATTTTTGATGTAGTTGTATCCGTATAACCGTCACCGTACTCCCAGTAGTATTTGCTTACCGGGTAGTCATTGCTGCCTGCAGGAGTTGCAGTAAACGTTACGTCAAGTGGTTTATGTCCTGATGTCGGAGAAGCCGTAAATGTTGCGGATAAGTCCAGAGTGACTTTGACGTAGTCTTTTTTTGTTTCGGTGTCAGTGAATCCTTTATCATCGGTTACTACAAGCTTTATTGTGTACGTGCCCGGGTCAGTGAATTCAAACTCAGGATCGTAAGATTTGTATTTCTGTATCTGTTTATATTTACTTCCTTTTTCATCGTAAACTGTCCACTCCCATTTATATAAATCTACTTTTGTTTTATCCGAAGGCTTTGATTTGTCGATGAATTTTACTTTGAGAGGGGATTTTCCGCTTTTTTCATAGTCATCGTCCAAGGTAAATCTGGCCTCCGGAGCATCCTCATCCCCCACCGAAATTACTGTGCTGTAAGTGTCAGTATTCCTGTTTTTATCGGTGACTGTCAGGCTTACCGTATAGTTCCCGTTCTTTTCAAAGGTATGCTTAACATTGGCACCTGTTTTCTTTGTTAGTGTATTGTTGTCTGAACCGGAATCATGGAAATTCCAGTACCATTCTTTGATGTAATAGTCCTTGTCAGGGTTTTTGTATGATCTATCATCAAATGTGACGGTAAGAGGAGCGCCTCCCTTAACGGGACTGGCTTCAAAATAAGCCATAAGCTTGTTCATATCAATTCTTTCAGAATAGTAGCTTGTATTTCCCGCCGGGCTTCTGACCGTAAGTTTAACGGTATAATCGTTGGGTTTGGTATATACATGCGTGCCATTGTCAAGAGTTGAAGTACCCCCGTCCCCGAAATTCCAACTCCATGAAACTGCACCGGGTGTTCTGCTGTCGTATTTCAGGGTTTCATCGCTTAAATCAAGGTCGAGTTTTGCAGAAGCGACAAGGGCAGGTTCTTTGATTGTGACCGTTGTGGTATTTTTAACTGTTGTTGAGCTGTCTGAAAGCTTTGCAGAGACTTCAACTTTGTATGTATTTGCTTTGGAATACGTATGCTTTCCTGAACTAGATGTTGCAGTATTACCATCGTCAAAATTCCAGCTCCATGAACTTGCGGTTCCGCCTAGTATTGATGATGAATAATCAATTATATTGTAGTTGTCCCAATTGGACCCCTCTGTTGTAACTGATATTGTAGCCGTATTAGTACCCTCCCCGGCCAGAGCAGTCATGTCGCCGGTAAGCGAAGATATGATAAAAAACGTTGCAGTTACGGCCAAAGCCAGAAATACAATGTTTATTCGGGTTGATTTCATTCAATTTACCTTCTTGTCCTGATCATTTTATTTCACTTTTATTTTGAGTTGTATATTCATTATTTTGAGACTTATAAATAAATCAATTAACTTTTAAAACGTCACTCTTCATAAATATAATGTTGAGGCAGACCCGGAATATATATTCCGGGTGTTTCAATAATTGCCTTATTGGACTAGCTTCCCCCTTCCGCAAAAAATGCCATAATCATTATTATTATGAATAATAACGGAAAAATCCAGATCCCTGCCGCCTGGTTAATATCTTCAGAGTACCCCTGCCTGATCCCCGTGAACATAAGGATAAGGCTCCATACGGGCGCAACAATGATTCCGAGCACCGGTATAAACCCGCATAATAAAAAAGGGGTTGCCGAATATGCCGCTATTTTCAGACCTTTCTGCATATCGCTGCTATATCCCTTAAGACACGCCGCAAAATGAATTATGCACCCGATAAATGCAGCGGCAACAACTCCTGCCAGTATAATTTCAGCGGATATGAAGAGTTCTGTACCTGCGTCGGTAAGTGCAGAAAGTACAGGGTATTGTGCAGAATCAAGGGATGATGCCAGAATCCCGAAAAAAATCGTATTGCCAAAGGCGAATGCAATAAGGGATATTAAAAGTACCATAAAGGCCCCTGAAATGTCTTTGTTTTCAGTGATCCGAAAAGCCTCTGACGGGGATGTAAGAAATTCAGGTATTATTCCCGCATGAATTTCGAGGTCACGAAATTCCCCCGAAAATTTTCCGGAATAAAGTCCGGGCCGGTATGAACGTGTTTTTCTGGACGAATAAGGTGTTCTGACCCCTATGTTGTGGACAGGTATTGTACCGGCAGGCGGCAGACTGCTGCCTGAAGAAAGATTTGTTCTGTGATTGCCTGAATGACTGTCCGGGTTTATTTTATGGCCGTTTTCTATTTTCCCGCAGTTTTTGCATGTTTTTGAATAGTTAATTGCCGGTTCACTTCCCGGGGGATATCTGCCGGTGTGCGCCCTGAAATCACGTCTTACCGCAGGTCCTGTTTTCTCTGAATTGTATGTATTTTCATATTTGTCCCGGGTACCGGTCATTTTGCTGCTGCCCGGATAACTGACGGGAGGACTGGTTGTCCCGGGTCTTTTGTTTATCCTTACAGTCCGGTCGGGCCAGGGCTTTTGCCCGCCCGGATAATTAACAGGAGGGCTGTTTATTCCTGTTGTTCTGGTTTTTCTTGCGGGATTATCCGGCCATGCTTTTTGACCGGGTTGGGATATATGCCCGGTTCTTTCACTTTTGGCGCATTTTCTGACTGAATGAAGATTATCAGAGATCTTTTTTTGAAGGAGTTTTATCTCATTTTCTCTTTCGTCCGACCCTTCTTTGTTAAATAGAATATCTATTGCCCTGTCAGACCCGTCCGGAGCCTTTATGAAAAGTGAGAGCCCTTTTTTATTTTGTTCTCCGTTGAGGGTGGACGCAGATTTAATCACCGGAAGCGGAATTTCCGTTTTTTCAGGGTTTTCTGTCCCTGCCTGGCTTAACACCACTTTCCGGTCTGTTAAAGTCAGACTAAACGCCATATCGTTTATAGAAATGTCCTGTACCTTCAGAAGAACCGCCTCTCCCGGGTAAAGGTATGGGTATGTCATAGATATCATCAGTTAACTGAACGGACTTTGTTGCCTGTTCATATGTTATGTAAACTATCCTTTTTGTTACAAATTCTCTACATTTTGATAATTGAAAAATTTATCCGGAAAAATCCGTGATAACATCAGCTTTGTTTTTCCGGTGCAGAACTGCAACAGAGTGGCGGAATATATGAAATCAGCCGGCTCTGTGTTATTCCTGACATATTGAATTATATACAATATTTTGTTTTATATAATTTTTCTGCCGGAATATTTTTTTGGTTATTTTGCAGGGGTAAGTCTGCTGATCCGGATGTGGCTTGTTTTTGCAGCCTTTTTATCGTAAAGTCTTTTTAGTATGATGGCTGATAAAGAGTATAACCGGGGATTTACCGGATTTGGAGATTATTATGAGTGAAGAAGTTGATAAGTGTTCATTTTTCGGGTGTTCCACAAATTTCACCCCTGCATGGTGGACATTTGTTCTTTTAGGGATTTTGGCAATTGTTGTCGGAGCCATCGCCTTTTTATGGACTCCTATGTTTATACTGTTCGTAGGCATGTTTATCGGAATTATGGTAATAATCTACAGCGTTATGACCATAGTCCAGGGAATAAAGAGCAAGGAAGGGGCAGGAGCATCGGCTGCGCTTATCCTTCTGGGAATACTTGGCGTAATTATAGGATTTTTCGTAGTTTCAAGCCTGTTTTCAGCATGGCTTCTTGTCACATACCTTATTGCGATATGGGCATTTCTGGCAGGATTTACGAATATCTGGATGGCATTTTCAGGTAATGCCGGAACAGGCTACAAAATTCTTCTGTTGATTGCGGGAATTATCGCCCTGATACTCGGGTTCTATGTCATGGTGTTTCCGGTCATGGCAACGGATGTAGTAGTTCAGGTATTTGCGCTGTTCAGCATGGTTTGGGGAGTTGTTCTTGTGATTACAGGACTTACAACCAGAAAAGTTCCAGTGACCGCAGAGGCGCCGGTGGCCTGAAAAAAAGTCGGAAATCTGATTTACGAAAATGATTTCGGGAGAGTTGTCTCTTCCGAATACAGATGATTAAACATTTTTTATTTTTTGCCAGGAATGTATCGCATTCGCCCTGACAAGCATTATTCATAGGTTTTTTCTCACTTTTCTGATTCTCTTAAAATCACCAGTTTTATTTCTCTTATTATTCAAATTTAATAAGTAGTCTGAATGAATTTTAAATATGGAACCGATGATGTTCCGCCTCCTGGTTATCTGGTTCAGTCGGGAATCTCGTGGGCGGCCGTTCTTTTGTCGTATGTCGTTATAATAGGCCTTGTCGTTTCAAACCTGCAGTACAGCAGTTTTTCCGATCAGGTCTACTATATACAGAAACTTCTTCTGATGACTGCGTTTGCTGTCATAATTCAGGTAATTGCAGGGCATAGGCTTCCTGTAATATTCGGACCTGCAACAGTTCTCCTTATAGGGATAGTATCATCACAGTCTTTTTCAACTGATGCCGTATATTCTGCTATTATTGTCGGTGGAATCATAGGCCTTTTGGCAGGTGCCTCAGGACTTCTGGTTTATATTGCGCGTCTTTTTACAAAACGTGTCGTTACGGTTGTTTTGATGCTTATTGTTTTCACCATGGTCCCAACACTGGCACAGCTCCTGACAACTGAGTCGGGAGGAACCGGCGCTGCAGGTTCTTTATTATTTGCCTTTATACTGATGCCCTTGATATTTGCGGCAAACAGGTATCTTAAGGGATTTTTTAAAAATACACTTCTTTTATGGGTTATATTAGCCGGAACAGCTGTGTATATGCTGATTTTCCCGTATTCTTTCCAAATTGCGTCCACTCTGCCGCAGGCAGGCATATTTGCAGGATTTACAGGTTCTTTTGTGTTTGAGCCCGGAGTTATGCTCTCATTTGTAATCTGCTACTTTGCACTGATGGTAAACGATATCGGGTCTATTCAGAGTGTATCCGAGATCGTAAAGCCGGCCGAAATGAAAGGAAGGTTTAAGAGAGGTGTCGTTGCAACCGGGATAGTAAACGTCCTTTCTGGTATTTCCGGTGTTGTAGGAGGCGTCAACTACTCTACAAGTGCCGGAATTATCCTTGAAAGCCGCTGTGCCTCACGCTGGACACTTGTTCCGGCGGCCCTGATACTTGCTGCAATCGGTCTTTTTCCGCAGGCAGCGTCTTTAATCTGTGCAATTCCCCCTGTCATCACAGGCTGCCTTCTAATATATGTACTGGCAGCCCAGTTTTCGGCGTCGGTCTCTGTGTTTTTTTCTGATATGAAGGAGAAAGGGTTTGACTTTGATTCAGGAATTATAGTCGGTCTTTCGGTTGCGATGGGAGCAATTGCATCAGCCGTCCCGCAGGACGTTGCGATGAAACTGCCTGTTTTTCTCCAGCCTCTTCTTCCGAACGGCTTTGTAGTTGGCGTCCTGACTGTCCTTGTAATGGAGCACCTTGTATACAGGGGCAGGGATTCGGAATAAGATTCATATGAAGGAAAAGACGGGTTGAATTTTTTTGGCAGGTGCCTTTTTTTGAGATGTTTCTTATGATAAGATAAAATATGCAGTTAAATTTTTTTGCAGGAGACACAATAAGAGAACAATGAATATTTACTGTTTTATTGTCGGGTTTTTGTTTATTGTCCTCTCTGGTCTCCTGGCAATCGACATCCTGACAACGACAGTAATCTTGGATCTCGGGGGTTCGGAGTTAAACCCTGTGATGGACTTTGTAGTGCATGACCCTTATCTTCATTTTCTGGTGAAGCTTTTGTTTGCGGTTTTCGTGATAATCGTTGCATGCCGTGCAGAGCACTTAAAGGAACGCTCGGGGGTCCTTATTATGATCTGTGTATGCACTCTGTTTTTTGTCGTTGCAGCTCACAACATAGCCGTTCTGCTCTCATCAGTTTTCTGAGGCGCCCCGTGAAATATTGCCTGGTAAGTCTTTTTGGGAAGAATCATTGAAAGAAGGGATTTATTCCCTGACCCTTTCTATGACAAACCGGCAGAAAGGGTCTCCCATAGCATAGCAGTTTGTCTCCTTTGCAGTGATGTCCTCTCCTGTCTGAATCGAAAACAGCGCAGAAAGCATGCCTGAATCAAAGTAGCAGGCGGGCCTGTTTATTTTTGGGAGTTCCTGGCATTCATAGCAGTTTCTAACTGTTATAACCCACGGGCCACCCTTTTTTTCTACAGTAATCTCTCCCAGCTCGTTTTTTAAGAAGAAATCGTAGAGATTGTCGAGGAATTTATCCATTGAATCAGCCGAAACCAGTTTTGCAATCTCTTCTCCCGCCATAAAGCCCGCGCTGAAAAGTACGGGTTCGACGTTGACGCCCTTTTGCAGAAGGCTTGTCCTGACCGAATTGAATATCATGCGGAATACGGATGCCGGTCTCATCGGTTCCTGCCCTGTTACGGGAAGGATGCACCTGTAATCCGAAAAAATACTGCTGTCTGACTGCTCGATTGTCCCGAGGTACTCGCAGTCAAGGGATATGTACTTTCGCCTCGCGTCGGTTTCGTCAGTCCTTTCGGCAAGAATTCCGGCATCAATAAGGTCGTGAAGGTGGACCGATATTGTCGACTTCGCTTTGTTCAGCCTTTTTACCAGTTCGTCAAACCTCTGGTCGCCTTCAACGAGAATTTTAAGAATTTCAATTCTTGCCGGGCTGTCAATCACTGTTGTAACGCTGTTTTTTGAAAAAATCATTGCGTCTGGAAATACTGCTGCCTGTTCTGAACTGGTCATCTCTTCTATTCATTGTGATCCGCTAAGTTTTTATAGGTTCTGTTCGTATACAATAGAATGTTAGTAATAATACGAACAATAGGTGAATGAAGAAAATGAAAGCAACAAAACTTGCAGAAGGAGTATACTGGGTAGGAGCAATAGACTGGAACCTGCGTGACTATCACGGTTACACGCTTCCGGGAACTACCTACAACGCGTATCTTATAACGGGGGAAAAGAACGTCCTTATCGACACAACGTATCCCGGCTTTGAAAACCAGATGCTTGAACGCATAAAAGACGTCATTGACCCGTTAAAGATAGACTATGTTGTTGCAAACCACGTCGAAATGGACCACTCCGGTGGTCTTCCGAAGATAACGAAGATGCTTCCCGGAGTTCCAATATACTGCACCCAGCTCGGTGTCGAAGGGTTCGGGCGCCATTATGACACGAAAGACTGGAACTTCCACGTCGTAAAGACTGGTGACACCCTTCCTCTCGGCGGCGGAAAAACACTTGTTTTCGTTGAAGCCCCTATGCTTCACTGGCCTGACTCGATGTTTACATACCTTGCCGAAGATGAGATATTATTCCCGAACGACGCATTCGGACAGCACATAGCATCATCAGAGCGCTTCGACGATGAATTCGGTGTAGATGAAGCGATGAAGCATGCCCAGAAGTTCTTTGCAAACCTGATTATACCGCTCGCACCCAAAGTCCTTAAAAAGCTTGCAGAGGTCACAGACCTTAAGATTGGAATCAAAATGGTCGCACCGAGCCACGGTGTCATCTGGCGCAAAAATGCCGGCGGGATCATACAGGCATATGCCGACTGGTCGCACGGTGTTTCAAAGGACAAGGTGACAATCGTCTATGACACCATGCACGGATCAACGACGAAAATGGCGCAGGCAATCGCCGAGGGTGTAATGGAAGGAGGATGCCAGGTGAAGTTCTGCCTGCTGAAGGACGGGAGGTACGAAGGTGTCCACAGGTCTGATGTGGTGACCGATGTTCTTGACTCAAAAGCCGTTATTGTCGGCTCGTCTACACTTCAGGACGAATACCTGCCGACAGTTGCAGGCTTCATGAGCTATCTCCGCGGCCTTAAGCCCGGGAGGCTTACGCAGAAGAAGAAAGGATTTGCATTCGGCTCTCACGGCGGTCACGGCGGAGCGGTAAAACTTATCGATGCCGACCTGAAAACCGCGGGAATCGAGATATTCCGTGACCCCATCGAAGTTTACTACCGCCCGGACGAGTCAGAGATAAAACTCTGCCATGACGCAGGAAAAGCAATAGCAGAAGCTGTAAAAACAAAGTAAACATCGTATAACCTCCTGACTGAAAAGACCAAAAAAGCACGGGCACCGTTTGCACAATCCCCTCCAAAAAGGATTTTTCAGTCAAAAAGTAGATCAAAGCCCCGGATAAGAACTTTTCCAGGCGGCAAAAAATAAAGGTGAAGTGAAAAAATACAATCCGGCAATCAGACATCAGTTAAGATCAGGAAGACAGATAAGAATAGTCATAACACAAATCCCATATAAAAAATCCCAAAAATATTTTTTTCCTTCCTCCAAAACAAGACATCAATGCCATAGCAACCTTTTAAATTTTTTTGGTCCCTTATTTTACCGGGGTATTATACTGAAAAACCAGTACTTCGGAGATGTCAGGGACCTGTTCAAATATGACATCATTATGGAGATTATGCAAAAATCGTCAATATTCAGTAATTTCCTGTTTGTCCCGATGCTGACGTGCGACGACGGCACGTCAGACGGTAAAATACTGCCGTGCAAAAACTCCTTAAACGGCAGAAAAAGGCCGGGGTACAACAACAGGGAGCTTATGAAATTCCTGGACGATTCAGCCAAAAAATCCGGTGAAAAAGACTTCATGAGCATTCAGAAATTTTTTTCAGACAAAGGTCTCAAATGCCGGATTTATCCATTTTGTTCTGAAAATAATGAAACCGAAAAAGAAGATTATTTCACCAAGAAGAACCGCCAGGCGTATTTTACAGGTCTCGCAAAAGAATCTCTGAAATCCTCGCTGGTACTTTTTGACCCCGACAACGGCCTTGAAGTGGGAAAAAACACTGAAAAACACCTCTTATATTCCGAGTTAATGTCCGTTTTCAGGCAGACTGGTGACGATTCGGCTGTCATGATATACCAGCATTTCCCGCGTGAAAATCACGAAGTCTACCTTGAAAGAAGGCTTTCAAAACTGGGAAAACTTTCAGGGTGTTCTCCTGTATGTATTTCCGACGGGGAGATAATCTTTTTTTACCTGGCGAAAAATGAAAAAACACGCAAGGAAATTAAAAAAATAATTTTGGACTATTCCGGATTATACAAAGAGAAGTGTTTTTTCAAAGATTTTGATGAAATGCCGCAGAAAACCCCCGGATATTAAAAAATATTGATAATTTTCAGAGTTAGTAGCCTGATATCGAATTCTGCGATAAAATGCAGTCTGCAATGACGAGTGCCGCCATGCACTCCGATACGACAACTATTCTCGGTACAATACAGGGGTCGTGGCGCCCGCCTGTTGAAACCGTCGTTTCACTGCCCGCGACGGTCACACTCTTCTGCTCTTTTTTAATGGAAGGCGTCGGTTTAACGGCAAACCTGACATTTATGTCTTCACCTGTTGAAATTCCTCCTAAAATTCCACCGGCGTGGTTTGAAAGAAACCCCGATTTGTCCATGCAGTCATTGTTTTCCGAGCCAAATTTTTTTGCCGACAAAAACCCGTCTCCTATTTCAACACCTTTTACGGCTCCTATTGACATTATCGCGGATGCAAGGGATGCGTCAAGTTTCCCGAAGACAGGGTCACCGAGTCCTGCAGGACACCCTGAAATCTTTGTCTCAACGATTCCGCCGACAGAATCATTGCTGTTTTTAGCCGAGAGGATTTCGTCCGAAAACTTTTCAGGATCGGTTTCACCGTGAATTTCAAGAATTTTTCCTGAAACAGATATTCCGTCTCTTTCCAGGAGTTTTAGGGCAAGGCCTCCTGCAAGGACCCTTGAAACGGTCTCCCTTCCGGAGCTTCTGCCTCCGCCGCGAAAGTCCCTGGCGCCGTATTTGGACTGGTATGTAAAGTCGGCATGTCCCGGCCTGAAAAGGTTTTCAAGTGTTTCGTAGTCCCCACTTTTCTGGTCTTTGTTGAATACGGCCATTGCGACCGGCATGCCTGTCGTCTTTCCGTTGAAAATGCCTGATAGAATTACAGGATTGTCCTCCTCTTTTCTAGGTGAAGACAGAGGGCTTAAACCAGGCCTTCTTCTTGCAAGAAGCGGGAGAAGGTCATTTTCGGAGAATTTTATTCCGGGCGGGCACCCGTCGACTACTACACCGAGGGCGTTTCCGTGGCTTTCCCCGAAGGTCGTGCACCTGAAAAACCTTCCGAACGTGTTCATCCGAGAATCTCCCTGATTTCAGACGGCAAAACCCGTATCCCGAACATCCTGAAGAACTGCTCTTCCGCCTGGTAGACGAACATCTCTTTGCCGTATATGCACGTGCACCCGACTTCCTTCGCCTCTCTTAAAAGCCTTGTTTCAGGAGGTGTGTAGACTGCATCAAAAACCATCATTTCCGGCTTAAATACACTTTTATCTACCAGAGTGTCGTTGCCCTTCATCCCGACAGGGGTTGTGTTTATTATAAGGTCAGGGTTCAGGCTTTTGAGCATATCAGGAGTCCCCCACTTGTAGCCGTTTTCGAGTGCAAGTTTTTTCGCCCTCTCCCCGGTCCTGTTGAGTATATATACATCAATATCCGTGTGCTTCAGTGCATATACCGCACCTCTTGCAGCACCTCCCGCACCAAGAATTACGGCAAGTTTAGGTTTAATCCAGGAATTTTCAAGAGGTCTTAAGATGCCGACCCAGTCGGTGTTGCACCCTAAAAGGTTGTCGCAGCAGTCGACAACAGTGTTTGCAGCTCCAAGGGCTTTTGCATGCCTGCCCCTCCTGTCCACGAACTTAAGCATGTCCTCCTTGAAAGGTATGGTCACGCTTATTCCGCGGAGCCCTGCCTTTCTGAATGCACCGGCTGCCTTTTCCGCCGATTCCGTTTCAAGATAGGTATAATGACCGCATATCCCGTATCTTTCAAAGAGAGTGTTGTATATAAGAGGGCTTTTGCTGTGCCCGCACGGGTTTCCCGCTATTGCGCAGATGTGTCCTCCCGGGTGCTCTTCAAGAAAACCTGTAAGTTTTTCCATTGCACCATCAGGCATTTTAAGTCCCGAAAAAACACCGGTTATTGTCCTGACCCTGGTTTTTGCTTTTTTTTCGCTCAGAAAGGCCCTGCAAGTAATATCATCGCATATTTCGTCAGGGTCTCCGGACGCGTCTATGCAGGTGTCGGAAGTCCTTGCATAGTGTGCGTACCTTTTTCTGATAAGGTATTTCACTTCGTCGTCTGGTTCATTGTCAGTCAGGGCCGGTCTGTCGCTTCCTGAAATTCTCATGTAGGAAGTTTTCGGGTCGACGTCTAAGAAGACGACATATGAGTGTCTCCTGAGATTTTTGACATTTTCATTATCCAGAACCGCCCCGCCGCCTGTAGAGATTACGCAGTCCTTTTCGGGTAGTTTTCCAATAATGTCTTTTTCAAGTTTTCTGAAGTGTTCCTCCCCGTATTCGGAGAATATCTGCGGGATGTCTATTCCTGAAGCCTTTTCAATTTCGGTATCGGTGTCGATGAATTCAACACCGAGTTTTTTTGAAAGGATCTTTCCTATTGTGCTCTTTCCTGCTCCGCGAAAGCCTGTAATCACTATTCTTCTAATAGTCCTGCCCTCCTTAATTCGTCCCAGAAACCCGGAAATGACTTTGAGACGCATTCGGAACCCTTTACCGTGACACCGCCTGTCCCAAGCCCTATGATTGCGGAGGACATCGCGGTCCTGTGATCATCATTAGGGTCTGCGGCAAATCCGTGCACCTCTCCCGGTGTTATCGAGATGGAGTTTTCACCCGCCTCGAATCCGCACCCTGATTTGACTACCATATCTTCAATCGCATCAATTCTGTCGCTTTCTTTGTATTTAAGGTGGGAAATGCCGTTTATTACCGTCTTTGTAGATGCGAAAGCCGCAACGGCACAGAGAGTCTGAACTGTATCAGGACATGATGTCATATCAGCCGCAACACCTTTGATGCCGCCGTCGCACTTAACGGTTACGGAATTCTTCCCTTTTGAGATTTTGCATCCCATATCGTGCAGGGCAATCAGAAAAGCCCTGTCACCCTGCACTGACTCCGTGTTTAAATTGTTTACTTTGATTTTTCCCCCGCATACGGGGGCTATTGCAAAAAAGTACGAGGCAGATGAATAGTCGCCTTCGATTGTGTAGTCCGTTGCATTGTATACGGACTGGGAGACGTGCCATGTCCTGTCGGGGGTAAGGTATACGTTTGCGCCGAATTTACGCATGATATCGGTTGTAATGTCCACGTAAGAACGCGAGACGACACTTCCCTTAGGCATTATGTCAACGGGGCTGTCGGCGTATGGTGAGCACAGCATAACCGATGAAACGAACTGGCTGCTCTTGGATGCATCTATTATGATTCTTCCTCCCCGGAGTTCTCCTGATATCCTGAAGGGAGGATATCCTGTCATGCCCAGAAATTTGATATCCGCACCGGCCTGCTTCAGTGCATCGCAAAGTCCTTTCGCAGGCCTTTGTTTCATACGTTCCGAGCCTGTAAGCGTTATCTTTGAAGGGGACAAAAGTGCAAACGTTGCGAGAAGTCTTAAAGACGTGCCTGAGTTTCTGCAGTCTATTGTGACGTCCCCCATATCGGGAAGGACACCGCCACAACCTTTTACGATGACGCATTCGTTGCACTGCATTATCTCAATGCCAAGTTTTTTTAAGGCCTCTGTTGTAACATCTATGTCGTCTGCGACAAGGGGTTTTCTTATAACAGATGTCCCCTGTGCGAGTGCCGCCGCGATAAGGGCCCTGTGAGTATAGCTTTTTGAAGGGGGTGCTGTAAATTCCGCTGAGACATTCTTCTTTTTTGCAATATTTATATCCATATTTTTTATAACTCCTTTCTGCTGTAGCATCCGAGTTCTTTTAAAACTGTGACTGTCTTTAATTCCGATATCGCGTCCCTGCAGTTTTCGCCGGTTTCAAAGTCGATGAAAAAGACGTACCTTCCTATGCCGTCCTTTGACGGCCTGGATTCAATCCTTGTTAGGTTTATGTTTTTGCGGGCGAAAATCTCCAGGATGCCGTATAAAAGACCGGGACGGTTTTCTTTAGGAATAATGACAATGCTGCACTTTTCAGGATTTTCAGGTAACGTGCCTTCTGCTGAAATTTCCAGAAATCTTGTGGTATTGTTTCCCGAATTCTGTATATCTTTTTTTAGAACAGGCAGGTTATATAATTTCGCTGCGGTTTCTGTTGTTACAGCGGCGGAATTTGCGGTCGTCTTTGCCTCTTTTGCGCTTTGTGCGTTGCTGCTTGTATGAATTACGGGAATGTTTTCCAGTTTCTCCAGGAATATGCTGCACTGTTCATGAGACTGCGGGTGCGTATATATGACCGAGATATCTTTATGGCTGCACCCGGAGACGAAGAGGTGGTGTATCGGCATATAGTATTCGGCAAAAATTCTGCATTCAGAGGTCATAATTGCGTCAAGAGTTTCTCCTACACCCCCGGCCTCGCTGTTTTCGACGGGGACGATTCCCCTGACACCCTTTGTTTTTCTGAGACAGACCTCCCTGAAGACGTCTTTAATCGTCGGGAAAAGAAGGACCTCCTCGTCTTTTCTTTTTATCTTTTCGGCAAGCTCATGTGAAAACGTGCCTTTTGGTCCGAGTGCTGCTATAGTCATCTTCTGCCTGCCAGTGTATCTATGAGAAGGTCGGTGTCTTTTGTAGCCTGCGGGATGACGTTTTCGAACACTTTCCTGTTTTCACTGAAAAAAACTGTGAACCTGTCAATGTCCTTTGATTTTACGATTTCCTGTAATTTCTCTGCGGATTCCAGGAATTTTTCCATAACATCTTCACTCTGCGGGTTCTGCTGCAGGATGTCCGCGTAAAGGGCAGGGTCCTGGCCGAGTATTCTTCCGATAAGGCCTGTTTCTATCCTGTATACCGGACTCATTACCGGCAGCAGTTCATCCGGAGATATGCCTGTCTTCTTTATGGTCTCGGCAACGCAGAGCGTGGAAAAATGGACAAGCCCCTGTACGATGCTCATGACTTTGTCGTGCTTTTCAGGCGTCATTATACAGACGTCCGCTCCCTGCTTCCTGAATATGTTGTAAAGCACTTCCTGTGTCCTTTCATCGCAGCGTGCCGGAGATGCGACAATTGTCTGTCCCGAGATGCCGGAGACCGAGGGGCCGAACATCGGGTGAAGACCGATTACTTTCGCCTTGGATTTAAGCATCGCCCTGACAGGCTCCGTTTTAAGCGATGTGAAATCGCACAAGAGCTGTTCATCGTTTAGAAGCGGGGCAATTTCCCCGATTACTCTTACTGTATCATGAATGGGGACGGATACTATTACGATATCGCAGGTCAGGGCGATCTCTTCGTTTGAAACAGGAGTGTTTCTGCCCGAGCATGTCACGCTGTACCCGGCCGCTTCAAAAACGCCGGAAAAAAGGCGCCCCATCCCGCCGAAGCCGCCTATTATGCCTATAACAACTCCACTGTCCATAGGTCTTCATTTCTCAAGTATCGTCTCTTCTACGGAGTGCCCAAAGTGTCTTCCGCCTGATTCAATACGCCCGAGGACTTTGTCGCCGGGTTTTATGTCGACGACGGACACAGCTTTTTTGTCCTCTCCGACGAGCCTTATGGTCTCGGCGTTCTGGAGTACCAGAGATAGTCTGCTGTCGCCTGATTCCGCTTCCACCAGTAGCAGCGGGCGGCTCTCTATCTTTACCCTGCCTACCGTCACCTCTCTTGTGTTTCCGGATGAGCCGGCGATAAGTACGCGGTCTCCCGCCTTAAGCTCTGAAAGGTATGACGTTTTTCCGTCAGCCATCAGGGCGTATGCGTGGACGGCGCCTGCGTTGACCCTGAAGGGCCTTGGTGCAACGTAGGGGTTTTCAAGAGTTTCTGCATGCACAAGCAGAAAAGACGACGATGTATTGCCGACCATCATGCCTTCTCCGTCTTTCATAAGAGAGCACGTATCGACGCATACCCGGTCGCCCATTCCTGCCGGAGTCACTGATTTTATCGTAAACGACGAAAGCTGAAGTTTTATTCCGGAGCCCCTGACCATTTCCGAGACTTTCTTTATTACGGCGGGGTCTTTGTTTTTGAGGACTATCCCAAAGACGCCTTTTTCAAGGACACCGATAGCCATTGCCGCCTCGTTTTCATCCGAAACGCCTGCGATTATTTTGTCGGACTGTGCGACGAGGTTTTCCAGCGGGATGACCGTCCAGTCGGTAGTCCTGACGATTACATAGCCTTTTTTCGAAAGTGAAACCGCTTTGTCTTCCGTTATCCTGTCTTTGAGGAGGACTTCGTAGACGTCCTTTCCGGGCACAAGGTCACCGTTTTTTGCAATTGTTTTTATCCTGCCGAGCTCCTTCACCCTGTGCGCATCGTCAGTCAGTATTGCGTCCGCACCGCTTTCTATTGCGGCTGTTGCAGCGTCCTTGTCCCAGTCGGTCAGGTCGACCCATAACTCTTTTTTCATCGTTTTTAACCTCAGGCTTTTAATACGTCTTCGGGGTTTGATTCGTCATGCACAACGCTGCAGAGGGCCTTTATGAACTCTTTCGGGTTTTCCCTCTGGAATGAGTTCCTACCGAGTGCGACGCCTGCGGCACCTGACAAAACGGCTTCCTTCACGACTTTAAGGGTCTCCAGGTCGCCGGCCTTTTCTCCGCCTGCGACTATTACAGGGACCGAACATGCCGACGTTATCCTTTTGAACGATTCCGCATCTTTCGTGTAGCTTGTCTTTATTATATCTGCACCGAGCTCCTCTGCGACCCTTACGCAGTGCCCGATTGCATCCGGAGACTGCGGGTCTATTCCTTCTCCTCTCGGGTAGATCATGATAAGAAGAGGCATTCCCCATTTCGTGCACTCCTTTGATACGGCTCCGGCCTCCTCTATCATTCTCGATTCGTGTGCAGCACCGAGGTTTATGTGGATTGAGACCGCATCGGCGCCGAGTGCTATGGCCTCCTCAACGGTGCAGACCATGACCTTGTCGTCCGGGTCGGGATTCATTGACGTGCTCGCGGAGAGGTGGACGATAAGCCCGATATCGCGGCCGTGTTTCCTGTGGCCAGCCTTCACCATTCCCTTGTGCATTATTATCGCGTTCGCACCGCCGTCGGAAATTTCGCCGATAATTTTTGGCATGTCCTCAAGCCCCTTTATCTGGCCGAGCGTAAACCCGTGGTCGAGCGGGATAATGACGGTTCTTTTTGTGTTTCTGTTCATTATCCTTTCGAGTCTGATCTCTTTTCCTATCATTTTCACGCATCTTCTTTCAGGATTTCCATGGCCTCTTCGGCCGTCTTTCTTTCATGGACTATCATAGTCGCAGCCCTCACGAACCTGTCGGGGTATTTGTGCTGGAATGCGTTTCTTCCGATTGAAACGCCTGCCGCACCTCCTTCCATTGCACCTTCGATTATTTTCATCGTCGAGTAGTCGTCGGTCTTGGACCCGCCTGCAATAACTACCGGGACGTGGCATCCTTCGGTGACTTCCCTGAACGAGTCGGGGTCTCCGGTGTATACCGTCTTTACGATGTCAGCTCCGAGCTCTGATCCTACACGTGCCGCGAGTTTTATCGATTCTGTCATGTTCTCGCCGTTAATCTTTTTTCCGCGGGGGTACATCATCGCAAGAAGAGGCATTCCCCATTCTATGCATTCTATTGCAACCCTGCCGAGGTCGGAGAGCATGTTCGCCTCGTTTTCCGCTCCGATGTTTACGTGTATAGAGACACCGTCGGCACCCATTTTGAGTGCGTTCTGCACGGTATTTATGATGACCTTGTTGTTCGGGTCAGGCCCGAGGTCGGTGCTTGCCGAGAGATGAAGTATAAGCCCTATGTCAGGCCCTACTTTCCTGTGCCCGTGGAGAGCAAGTCCCATGTGTCCTATGACGGCGTTTGCACCTCCCTTTGCAACAAGGTCGACGCTTCTTTCAAGGTCAATCAACCCTGGTATCGGTCCGCTTGAGACCCCGTGGTCCATCGGGACTATGACGGTTGTTCCTGTGTCACGTTTCATTATCCTTTCAAGTCTTATCTCTTTTCCTCTCATTTTTGTATCCCTTTTTTGCTGTTTTAGCTGCCTTTTTTTGGATTTGTTTTTTGGTGAACGGTTTTACCCGGGTTTTACTGAAAATTAAAAATACATAGCCGTAACTGCACCAAAAAAAATTCCCGTAAAATCTTTTTTTTGTATTTTTCTTATGGAAATTCGTTCCGGTGCAGTTTTCCTACTGTCTAAACCAGAAGTAATAGCTAAAGAAATAGCTAAAGCCAAAGAAAAATCCGAATTTGCGATATGCGAAAAGAAGGCTTCCCCGGACCGGAGGCATCTCTTCATCAAAAAGCGTTTCTTTTTTCAGGAACGGTGCATGGCGCAGGCTCAATGCGACGCTGTCGATCACAGTCGGGCATTCACCACACATGACATTTTAAGTGAACTTAATAAGTGATAAAACCTTCGAAGGATACGGGTGCCGTAGTATTACAGCCTGTGGGATATTTTAAATGATGCCTGTTTTTCCTTCTCCAAAAAATCAGTCAGATTATCTGAAAAAAATTATTTTGAGGTTAGTTCAGCAGGCTCTTCTGACAGTGCGGGGACATACTCTTCAGCACTCATCACGGATTCATTGTTGACAAGGACATTCCCCTTAAAGACCCAGACAGGTTCAAGGTAGTCCTCAGAATAGGCGCCGGCTGTCGTCTGGTACGCAAGATACACTTCATCAAAAGAGACCAGGGAATCCTGGCTGTTCATACCAACAGAGACTCCCCGGGACTTCAGACTTTCAAAAGCTTTGCCGGAGGAAACAACGGGGTACTCCTTATAAGGTTCATAGTCACGCCAGTTGGCGTAATACCCTATGACATCTCCGCCACCGCCGACATAGACTACAAGCTGGGTACCTTCGACTTTCATATCATTAAGACTACGACTGTACCAGACACCGATTTGACTAAAATAAATCTCGTCACCTTTTCCGACAGTGTAGGCATTCTCACGCTCAACTGACGGGTTAACTGCACCATCTGGATAAAGATCTTTTTCCTCCAGGAATTTTGTCGCAATTTCTATTGCCTCTTCATCCGAAGGGAGATACTGTGGTGCGTCCTGATTTTCATTTGGACGATCTTGATCGCAATAGTCTATGGATCCAGAATTTTTTGTTATTGTAAGATAATACCTCAAATCTTCAGACTGAACAGTTGTTTCTCCCCGGAGTGTCCCGGATACATCAAATTTTTTTGCATACTCCAGTGTTACTTCTTTGTTAACAACAGGAGCAACTGTTTTGTAAACCATAACGTTGTCAACGGATTCCTTTGCAGGTGAAGTAAGGACAAGGTTATGCGAAACTCTGCCTGCTACGTTGCTGGATTCGGAAGTAGTTATTGTTGTATTCTGTACAGAACTAACGTTATCATCAGAATTTGTTTCAGACCCCTCAGAATATAAGAAGACAAAACTTCCGATAATTACTATTGCAAAAAGGATTAAAACACCAGTTAATTTAGTTTTCATTTGCCTTACACCCTCCCAGGTTTGCATGGAAAATTCTCCCAGTTAATGACATAGTTTTCGTTATTTTTCACCGGCTCTTCAAAAGGTCCGTATCCCGGAAGATAATCGTCCCCGCAGGGGTCAGCCCACATATATGCTCCTCTATACGTAGAATTTTCAATAATACTTTCTAGGGTCTTTTTCCAAGCTATTCGAATTTTGGTGGAAGCATAAGTTGTTCCTCCATACGTTCCGCCTCTCATTCTTTCGACAAACTGCGGACCCGTATTACTATTTATCAACCCCGTCGTATCATATGACATAAGAATATGAAGCCCGTTAAATACCGATTCCCGGTTGCCATGCGTTGGCTCGTTTAATACACTGCATGAGTCCAGTACAACCCATTTTGCTGTGCTGAAACTCATGTTTGAACTAAATACCTCATGATACTGGTTTGCAGTCCCGAAAAGTATGCCGTCATTCCAGCCGTGACCTGAGTGATACGCGAATTCCGCGCTGTTCGCGCCTATTGTGTCGGCCGACTCTGTCCTGCTCCGGTAGACCGAACCAGTGCTGTCGTCGACAGGGTTGCTCCTTTCATTCCAGCAGTAATTTATTCCGTCATATTCATGACAGCAGTCCTCGTCTGTCATACGCCTGTATAATTCCTGTGAATTTGCAACCGGGTCAGTCCCCAGATTTGTGTTATTCTGGTAACCGTGATATTCACCTACACCATCGGCAAAGACATAGTAGTTAACCGTCCGGGACAAGACTGCCTGACCATTCATCACCTGAGGAATTGAATTTAAGGACACTGGAGACTGTTCAGATGACTATCAGAGAATTCGTTTACAGAAAATTTTGTTTGACTGTAATTAAGAAATATACCTGAATATTTCATTTTCTTATTACCCCCTCCTTAATTCCTGTGACATTGATTCATTATTTTAATTAATATTGAAATAACCCTTAGTTATCCACCGAAAAAACCAGTTTTATCTCATTTTTGATAAACAAGGCCATTTGATTTCATTCAGTTTAAAATTATATCAATACTTTAAAATTTGATCTTATTCACAATTTTAATATAATATACACTAATATTATTCATAATCTATTGAGAGTAACAAATTATTAATCTAAAAATAACTATCAACTAATTTATAATACATAAATTAATCTTTTTTTAATTAAATCTAAACATTACGATGAAAATCTAGTAATAATAAAAAATATCTGCATATTATCCGTTAAATTTGAAATATTTTTTATTTTATTCATTACCATGAACTTTTAACTTCAGGAACTACTGGTACAGTCACTGCATGCGGGAGAAAAACATTTTCCTAAAGCATAGCGTACCTATGGTTTTAGGATATCCACGAAATTAACAGAATATAATGTTGAATGAGTGTCGAGATAAAATAACATAACAGCCTGGATGAGAAGTTTTTAAGAACTTTCTGAGATTATTTGTTTCTCGATTTAAATTGCGGAAAAAACTTTTTTTAAATGAGGAGTGTTGGATATTTTTTCCGCAATTTTCCAGGGTTTTATGAAGATTTTATGATTTAATCTTTTTATGCTGTTGTTATGGGACTTATCTTCACTGTTAAACTTTAAACAGTTAATCATTAACTATTTTGGATGTTCTTCTGCTCTTCAGGATGCAAAAGACACGATTTTGACATATTTTATTCCGGATTTCAATTTTTAATCCTTTTAATGCCCTTCGTCTTTGGCACCCTGAATAAATGTCATACTTATCCTTATATATATGGATACAATGGATACGCTCTTTTTGTTTAACGGTCAGGTTAAACGACGGGAATTTTTATTATAGGACTGTTCCTTGAAAGAAGGCCCGCTCCAGGATAATGGTTGTGTTTTGACAGTAATTATCAGTGATTTTTACTGACAAAAAGTGCCCGGGTTTTTAAAATTCAAGAAATACCTGCAAGTTTAAAAATCTGTTAAAATCAGCGGGGCACTCTTTTTTTGGCCTTTGCAGAAAAATGAAAAAAGTGAAAAATGTATCTGGTTTAAGTTTTTTCACAACAAATTTTTGCTGTTGTTTTTTACCGGATAAAACCCTTTTTCCTATGTCTGGCTGATATATTTGAAAAAGGGTTTTTCCGGTATCTTTGGGGGGGTTGGTAATGCTTATTTCTGGTTTTTGTTTTTGCCGTTGTTTGATCTGTTTTTTTTATTCTGGTTTTAATTCAGGAGGTTTTGGTAATGCTAATTTTTCTGGTATGAGATGCCAAAAAAAGACTAAACCGCCAATGAAGTATTGCGGCTGCAAAACAATGCTGCCTTTTTTTACTTCTTTGAATCAGTTTTTTCTTTTTGGGGGCACTTCCTGTAAATGTCGTTTTCGTCGGTATATATATGAATAAAATGGGTGTGTTTGTCCGGTTTAACAATCCGGTTATATGGTTATAAAGAAGATGCAGGTCTGCCGTTTTGCATTTCATATTAAAAATACTCCCTGTATAAATCATTCAGAAACCAGAGGGTATTTATTTTCAGAAAGTCTCCTTCCCGTCGTCTTTTGGCAAAAAAACCTGTCCTTAAAATTAAGGTTTTATGTAAATCCGGTCACGGAATATATGTAATATATCCCGAATATCACAAGAAACCCTCCGCATACTGCATTTATTTTCCCGTAAAATTTCTCTGGCATAATCTTTTTTCCGCGTGAAACTCCTGTTGAGACAAATGTAAACCATAAAAAGTCAGACATCCAGTGGCCTGCCATAAAAGCAACAGCCATAATAACACCACCCCTAATCCCGTCTAAAAGAAAACCGCTCCCGATAGTTAACCACCACAGCCAGAAATACGGGTTTGATGCGGATGTTATAACGCCTGCAGTAAACGGGTTTCTGAATAATTTTCCTGTATTATTGTCACTTTTAAACGGAGTTATTACTGGTTTTATGCTCAGAATGCCGAATAAAACCAGTGCTACCCCACCGAAAACCGCAATATAACTTGTGTACGACGAAAATACCGCTGAAAGCCCGAATATTATCAGGAGAGCAGGTATTGTCTCTATTGCAGCATGGCCTGCGGTTACCATCGGCCCTGCAGTCCATCCCCTGTCAACCGATGAACGTATAGTGGCGATAAGGGTAGGGCCTGGTGCAAGAGCTCCTGTTAAGCCTATCAGAAATGAGAATATAAAATATTCAGGGGGTGTGAACATATATGTACATCAATAGACCCTTGCTGTATATACCTGTGTTTTCAGGTTATCTTTATGGGCCTTTATTTTTGGCATGCCATGTAAAATAAAAAATCATTCTTTTTCATATGTAAAGACGTCCTCTATTGTGACCTTAAACCGTTTTGCTATCTTGAATGCAAGGTCAAGGGAAGGGTCATATTTCCCTTTTTCGATTGCAAGAATCGTCTGTCTTGTGACGCCCAGTTCGTCGGCAAGCGCTTTTTGCGTGAGGTCATACATTGCACGAAATACTTTAATCCGATTCTTCATTTTCCTAGTCTCCTCTGTATTTTCGTGAGTAGTATATCCTGAACGCGGGGTATATAAGCAGAATTGATGCAAGGAAAATCAGCTGCGTTATAGACCCACGCAGAATCCTGTCCCCGATACGCGGGTTTTCTATGCTCATTGCAGTTGAAAAGCCTGAGATTGTCAGTGCTAAAAATACCACCCACAGGACCTGCAGTTTTCTCATTCCCGCTTTTTCATTTATCTTCGAGTTAATCCCGTCGACTATTACGGCATCATCGATTTTGAGTCTCAGTCTCAGTATATAGATTGCAGCAGCGCCGGCTATTGCCGCTATTGTGACTACAGGCACTGGGAGGTCTTTTGAGCCGGAGTAAAGGGCGACCCGGCAGAAAATCAGGGCTACTATTATTCCTTGAGGCCGCTGCATAAAAGGTGTTTCTTTTCATCCGGTTAACCTGAAAGATAATTTGTATAATTTGTTAATTAAGTATTTACTAAATATTATCGCACGTGTGCCGGCGGTACAGGAAAGTACTTATTTTTTTAGCCAACAGGAGAAATATCCTGTTGCTCTTCCTTAACTCAAACTCAAAAAATCGGAGAATTATGCTTTTTTCTTTTTATCCGGGTAGCTGGCACCGGGAACGCAGTCAATAGAAGGCACATACGGCTTTATATCAAGGACAGGGGTGTTGTCAAGGGCGTCAAGACCTGATACGGTAATTCTTCTCCCGTCGACGGATACGATGCGCCCTATGTCAAAACCTATAGGATTTGGCCTGTTGGGGCTTCTTATGGTAAATACCGGTCTTTTTTCACCGCCAGCCCCGTGAGGTGTACCGGAAAGCGTCGTTCTGTCGGCCCTGTCAAACCACAAAAGGACTATTATGTGGCTTATACCTTCAAAACCTCCGAGACCCTCCTCAAATTCGTCATAAATCTCTATAACGGTCTCAACAGAATCTTCCTCTCTTCCCTGCCTCGGTGCCTCGCCGCGGATTTTATACGGAGATCTTGTTATCCCTATCGGTTTTATCTCTGTCATAAGCCCTCTTTTTTAATAAAGGAATACTTTGAAGCCAATAAGACTTAAACGTTGATGCCAGAAAAAGTTCCGACAGTTTTTAACCAATGAACAGTCAGAAATCTTAATTATTGAAAGGGGGAGTATTGCAGAAATGTATGTCACGGTTTATTTTCTGTACAAAAAATGAATCTTTTATCCCCCTAAGAGTTTAATCAGAAAGGCAACGATGCCGCCGGCACCGGCACCTATTCCGGCTGAAATTTGCGATTCTTTAAGGGACGAGACAGGTGCTTTGGATAAGTTTTTCTCGAGATTTCTGATTCTTGCATCCATCTCATTCTCCTTTTCCTTTATTGCCGATATTGATTCGCGGATACATTTTACATCCCTGCTCGTCTCGATAATAAGGTCATGCAAAGCTTCAGGGTCCATATTATCCTCAGTTAAGTTTAAAAGATGGTTTTGCCCCGGAAAAATCGCGGGAAAAATCCAAATCTTTTTTTGAAAGCTTTTTTTCTTATGACAAAATATCAACCGTGTCTGCCCAGTTTTCTATTCTTGCCATAATTGCGTCGTCTTCGTAGGAGGATACCCTGACTTTTGAGCGGGTAAAGGTTACGTAATATGTTTCACCGTTTGCATCGTGGCATTTCAGCTGGCAGTAATATGCATCTTTCGAGCTGTCCCTTACAGGGTCTGCACCTATTGTCCCTGCAAGTTCAGTATCAGAAACGATTTTTTCCGCTGCCGAGCCGAAGGAGTTAACTGACGGTGCTTTTACTGATACTGAGCCTGTCACTTTTGCATTATCGTCTTCAAAATTTATTTTTGCGGTATAGTATTCCCTGTTTCTGGTTATCCCAAGGAAATCTTCACCGCCATAGGAGTAATCAGTGCATTCAAACGGGTTTTCGGAGACGATTCTGCTTATCATGGCATCAAAGGATGCGATGTCTTCCACAGGCTTTTCGAGATTTCTGACGGCGCTTTTTGAGCTTCCGGTCTCAATAAAATCAGTCATTTTCTTCACTAACCTACTATTTCTTCAATTGTTGCCGTTTCATGCAGGTATCTGCATGCCGACGTCATAATAGTTGGAATTTTGGATATAAACGACCTCGCCGCGTGTGGTGTGAAAGTGCGAAAATAAAAAAATCAGTTATATTTGCGTTTTAATATCGCAAATACCGTAATTATAGCCAGAACTCCCAGTGGTGCGCCAAAGCCCGGAGACTTTTTCGGTTCTGACTCAGGTTTCATGTCGACTGATACAGTTGCCGTCCCACCCGCAGTGACAGTGATTTTTCCTGTAGAATCATCATATCCTGAGAGTTTTAAGGTTACTTCATGTTGTCCTGACGATATTCCCGGAACAGTAAAATTTGTAATCCCTTTGTAGACGTCGTCTACGTAGGCGTTTGCACCGGATGGGTTTGAATTTATGCTTATCGAGCCTGTGAGGGGATCGGTAATGAAGACAAGGTCTGTGTTTACGTTTACCGTCTGGCCTGCCGAAACGGAGACCTGGGTGTCATAATCCCGGTATCCTGTTTTTTCAATTGAGACCTTGTAGGTGCCCGGGTTCACCACAAGGTCATACGGGCTGTTTTCTCCGGTCTGCCCCATATAAGCTCCGTTTAAGTAAACTTCAGCATCTCCGGGTGTTGACGATGCATATATATGCCCTGTCGTCTGGTCCGGGACGGGGGTCAGGGCGGCGTTGACTGTTGCGACCGAGCCTGCGTTTACGTACTGGCTGTTCGTCCAGTCATAATATCCGTTTGCAGAAACAGTTACTGTGTGGCTTCCTGCCGGGATGTTGTTTATTTTCACGGGAGCTCTTCCAGTATTTGCACCGTCTACATAGACCTGGGCACCTGTCGGGTTTGATGTTACTACAAGAGTCCCGTAGGAGGAAGCCTGTTCAAGCGTATAATATCTTGTTTTACTCGCTCCGTCTGAAATGCTGACAGTGTCTGTGACCTGGTTGTAGCCGCTTTTCGCGATGTCGATGTAATGGACCCCTGAACTGAGACTTACAGTCAGAGGAGTCGTCCCTTTGAAGATTTTGTCCACGTAAAGACTTGCACCCAAAGGAGTCGTGTCAACTGTAAGCTGTCCGCCTGATGTCGTTTGCGCCTGGAGCGTTACATATGCATCAACAGTCTGGCCTGCCGGAGGTGCTGCCGGAAGACTCTGTGATGCTGTCGTATATCCCTGTTTTTCAACAGTGACAGTGGAGTACCCTGATGAACCTACTGTCCACTGGACTGAAAGCATTCCTCCTTTTATCTCTCCCATGTAGTTTCCGTCAAAATAGACTGACGCTCCGTCGACATTGCAGTGGACATTGTACCATCCTATCCCGGGGGCGGCTGTCTGAGTAGGAGCAGGAGTCACGGTAGGTGCAGGCGTTTTAGTTTGTGTTGGGGTTGGTGTGGGTGTAGGTGCAGGCGTTTTAGTTTGTGTTGGGGTTGGTGTGGGTGTAGGTGCAGGCGTTTTAGTCTGTGTTGGGGAAGGTGTGGGTGTAGGTGCAGGTGTTTTAGTTTGTGTTGGAGTTGGTGTCGGAGTCGGTACTGGCTCAAGGGTTACTGAAACCGCCTTTTGTTCGGCGGCAGAGAGTGTGACGCTCTGTGATTTATCTTCATATCCATTTTTTGAGAAGGACAGGGTATATGTCCCCGCGACAAGTTTATAGCCTGTAACGGGTGTCGTTCCTATGTCTTTGCCGTTAATTGCTACATCTGCGCCGGAGGGGTCTGATGTTACCGTAAGAAAAGCATCATCTGAACCTGTGGTGTTTGTAGTGTTATCCGCAATAACGGGCGGTGCCAGTGCAATGAATATTGCAGCGGCAAAAAATATAGACCAGACCAGTATTTTAGCCATCAGTATCAAAAGGAAGTGCAGTTTATCAGTATATAGAATTATTCAATTAATTCTGTAGTAACATTGAGCCTGACTTTAGCAGTCCGAAAAAATAAATGAGTTCTCCGGTATAAGTATGAATTGCCCTGGATGCAGTAAAATCCAGGACGTAACTGGTTTTTGTTGCCGGTTGAAAATATTCTCATTCCCCGGTTGCGGTCTGCAGGTTTATTTATACCGAAAAATTTCCGGGAGATATATCTTCATTTAACTTAATTATATGAATCAGCAGACGTCCATTTTCATGCCCTCGGATTCCAGGTAATGTGTTCCCCAGATCCTGAGTGCATCAAATACGGGGAAAAGTGCTTTTCCATTTTCAGTCAGTGAATATTCAACGCGGGGCGGAATTTCAGGAAACATTACCCTGGATATTATCTTTTGATCTTCAAGTTCACGGAGATGAGATGTAAGGGTATTTGAATTTACTCCATGCATTTTTTTCTGCAGGTCCGTAAATCGTAGTGCATGATTACGCAGGTGCCAGATTATGAGAATATTCCATTTGTTTCCCAGAATTTCAATAAATAAATCTATGAGGCATTTGGATTTTATATCGGATTTTAACGGAGAATCCATAATAGTTATTTTTTTATAACTATATTAGTTTTGTATTCCTGATTTGTATAAATAACTATAGGGGTAATCATGAATATGTAAAAAACGGAGCATAATTATGGAGAAATTTAGCCCGCATTGTGTAAAATGTAATGTTCTAAGGTGCAGTACCATAGAAAAGAAAGGCAGAGTGCCGTCATCCTGTCCTACAGTTAAGTATAAGGATTTAATTGAGGAAACAAAAGAAAAGTATAATCTGCCTGAAAACCAGGCAGTGATTCAGGGCTGGCAGATTCTGATGAGCAGGATTCTTGATCCTGAAAAGCCGCGGGAAAAATATTCCTGGACAAGGGTTGATGAAATAATTGAGTATGCAAAGATACGTGGAATGAAGAAACTGGGAATTGCCACGTGCTATGCGTTATTGTTTGAATCAAAGTTATTATCCGGGATTCTTGAAGAAAACGGCTTTGAAGTTGTCTCGGTTTGCTGCCTTTGCGGCGAAATCTGCCCGCAGGATGTGGGACTGAAAGGGAATATCTTTTGCAATCCGATACTCCAGGCAGAGGTGCTTAACCGCGAAAAAACAGAGTTAAACATAATGGCAGGACTTTGTGTCGGTCATGATATCCTTTTCCTTCGCCATTGTAAGGGAGAAACAACACCTCTTATAGTCAAAGACCGGGCCCTTGGCCATAATCCTGTTGCAGCGTTGTATATCAGCCAGAATAATTTTTATAAAGACAGGTTCACCGGAAAATCCGCATGAATAATAACCGGTTTTCCTGAAAAAAAGCCAAAAAATATTGATAATGTTCTGAAAAGGATTCTTCACTCTGTGTTCCGGCTGCACTGCCCGTTAAGAATCCTTAAGTCCAGTTCGAATCCCGATACCGGCTGGTCCATTTCGAAGTTTTGTATAACCTGGGGGTGAATTTCCCCGAAAACACCCGCAAGCCTGTCTTTTACAAAGACATCCGCACGTCTTCCGTCAATAAATGCCTGGTCCTCGGATTCCCTGACAGTGTACTCGACACCGAGTTCGTGCATAAAAGCATCGAATATGGCGTAAATCTCCGAAAAATCGGCGTCTGTGTGCATTGTTACACCTGCAACCTTCTGGAATGTCTCCCTTCCGTGGACGACGTCTCCGGTTGCAAACAGCTTCTGGGGAAGCTCCCTGTGCTGGTTTATCTTGAGAGTCTCCATTAAAAGCGGGAGTATGTCTGTCCTTACGAGGGTCTGCTCCTCCGATATGGGGTGGAGGACGAACAGTGCGTAGTCGGGAATGCTTCTCTGCATGTTCTCATACATGATTCTCTCGTTTGAAAGAGTAAAAGGCATCATCTCGATAAAGCCCAGGCCTGCCATGATAGTCCTTGCCGTGCCCATATTTTTCTGGAGAACATGCTCCTTTCCGATTGTGAAAGTGTCGGGCAGCTCTGCTTTTAAGTTGTCGAACCCGTAGGCTATCGCGACGTCCTCGAATATATCCCAGTCATGCATAATGTCGGCACGGTAGCACGGTATAAGGACCCTGACGTTCTCTTCGTCAAGCGGCTCTGCGCCGAAACGCATCTTCTCAAGCATTTCTGTCATGCTTTCGACAGAGAGGTTAAAGCCTATGAGACGGTTGCATTCCGAAACTTTTACGGTTCTTTCCGCCGGCTCAAGAGACGGCATTATCTCTCCGGAAACGTCCACGCTCTCAACCTTTCCGCCTGCCTCGGCAAGGGCGGTGCATATGATGTTTGCCGCAATCATCACCGCTTTTTTGTCGGTCCCGGTGCAGTCGAGGAGGATGTTTCCGGTCTCTGTAGTGACCTTTGTCAGTTCGCCGTTTATTATCGGCGGAAATGACAGGACATTGTCTTCCGAGTCGACTATAAGAGGGAACCTGTCGAATTTGTTGACGAGGTGTGCATAGTCTTTTCCTTTCGGGTGCTCCTTTAGTATCTCGTCCATCGTCATGGAACGGTCGAAGTCGAGGGGGACGAATTTTCTGCTTCTTTCTGAAGCGATATATGAAAATGGTGGCTTCACCCTGTCGAGGTCATGGACTCCTATTGCAACCTTGGCCCTTCCGCGGCCGACAGCCCAGTGCAGCGCTTCCTGGAGTCCCATGAGGCTCTGTATTGATTCTTCGGTGAAGTTCAGCCCTCTTATGACGGCGGATGCTATATAGGGCCTTATCTCTTTGAGGCCTTCGTCCACTGAGAAACTTATTCCAGACGGTCTGACATCGTATTTCTCGAGACCTGTCTCTATTTCCAGGAACCCTCTCATCGCACGGGCCACACCTTCCGTAGAGAACATGTCAGGTCTGTCAGGGAAGAATTCCACGTCGAAGTGGTCGTCCTCGTACCTTTCGATGTCGGCCGCAATCATCGGAAGCCTGTCTATGATGATATCCTTTGAGACACCTGTGAGGCTCTCGAGATATTTGTATGGAAGAGTTATAATCGCCATTTTAGTCCTCCAGTTTTTTGTTGACAGGGCTCTCTCTTATCCATTCGATATCACTCCTGTAGAGCTGCCTTAAGTCCTTCAGGCCCATTTTGAGCATCGCGACACGTGATACCCCAAGCCCCCATGCAAGGACCGGGTATTTTACTCCCCAGGGTGCTGTTACCTCCTCGCGGAATATTCCGGCCCCGCCGAGTTCAACCCACCCGAGGCCGTCGACGTACACCTCGGGTTCCACGGAAGGCTCTGTGTAAGGGAAATACGCCGGGCGGAACCTGACGTTTTCGAATCCCATCCTGTGGTAAAGCTCTTTCAAAAATCCCATAAGGTGCCTGAACGAGACGTTGTCGTCCATGACTATTCCTTCAAGCTGTTCGAACTCCGGCGTATGCGTCGGGTCAATCGCTTCGCGCCTGTATACACGGCCAATGCAGAAGGCCTTCGACGGGCCCTGCGGGTGGTCTTTGAGGTACTGGATTGAAAGGCCTGTCGTGTGCGTCCTTAATACGCACTGCTTTGCCTTTTCCTCTTTCCAGACGCCTCCCCAGCCTGTCGACGAGGTGTCTCCGCCGAATTCGTGGATATCTCTTATCACTTCGTAGTTTTCCGGAAGCTCCTGGTTCATGTCCAAAAAGAACGTGTCCTGCATCTCACGTGCCGGGTGGTCCTGGGGCTGGAAGAGAGCATCGAAATTCCAGAATGAGCCCTGCACAATTCCGCCGTATATTTCGGTGAAACCCATGCTTATCAGGATTTTCCTCATCTCATCTATAAGGCTCTGGTAAGGGTGTTTTTTTCCGGCAAAGATACGTTTTGGAGGAGTTTTTACACTGTACCTGCGGAGTTTGAGATTTGACCATTCCCCGGTTCTTATCTGCTCCGAAGTAAGTGTTCCTGCTTCGATTCTCAGGTCAAGGCCGGTCTCTACAAGTATCTCTCCTTCTGTCGTAAGAGATACCCGAAACTCCGGTGTCTCCTTTTCTTCTACAAGTTTTCTCTTCAGGAGGTCTTTTATCCCGGGGCTTTCGGCGGTGGGGTTTTTAAGTGCAATCTCATCGTCTCCGAACGGGGCATCCGACATCTTCGTTACGATGCCGTCCTTTATCGAGACCCATCTTTTCTTTCTGAGCCACCCGATTCCAAGCTTTGCCTGCGGGTGGGACTGGAGGTCTGTTACCGGTATACTGTCCACGAATGAGTCAAAAAGAACTCTTTCAGGCAGGCCTTCGGCTGCGTATTTTCTGCCTTCTTCCGTGAGGGTGTATTTTACCGATACTTTCTTCCGGAGGTCCACGAGGCCTTTTGTCTGGAGAAGGCCTGCGTACTGGACGACCGCCTCTTCCGTCGTGTCCATTATCTTTGCAAGATAGGCTGCCTCAGGACGGTCAAGGTCTGATACGGGGCCAAGTTTTTCTTCGGCGGCATCCTCAAAGAGTTCAAGGGCCTTTTTTATGGGGTTTATTGCAATGTTTCTGGTCTCTTCCAGAATGTTCAGGACGTCACGCAGGGGGTTTAATTCCGATTTTCTTATATCAGTAACATCCTTTACCGTATCATTAATCGTTCTCTGGGTCTTTTTTCTCGCCTCTTCCGCGTCTTTAAGAGGTTTTAATACGGCAAGCAGCCTTTTTTCGTTGTATGTAAGCTCCACCAAGTCTATTCCTCCACCATATGTGAGACTTCGTCCATCTTTTCATTGAAGTCCTTCAAAAATGTTTTGACCCTTTCAAATGTCTCTTTTTTGCAGGTTCCGCACATAAGTCTTCCCTCCCTGCATGCACACCGCATATCCTTCAGCTCTTCGTCGTCCTCCTGCATATGGAACAGGTTTAAGAGGTACACCGAGCATTTTTCAGGTTCTCCCCCTAGTCTTTTCTGCTCTTCAAGGGTCATTCTTCCCCCGGTGAGAGCGTTCATTATTTTTTTCCTGATATCCTTTTCAGGCTCGTCGAACCTGAAAAGACTCTCGGGAACACTTGACGACATTTTTCCACCCATCAGCCCCTGGAGGAAGGTGTGGTATGTTGCTGAAGGAAGGTAGAATCCGTATCCGCCGCAGTCCAGCTCTGTCTCTCTTACCGTTTTTTCAACTAAGTCCCTGTCTGCACCGTATACGTCAATGTGACCTTCGTATCTTTTGCATCCAGGAAATGCTTTTTCCAGTTTGTCCATCGCTTTAACAGGGGCATTTTTTGAGCGTATGCTTACACCGGGAGATCCGGATTCAAGGTCGATTACGGTAAACATCCTGAGTTTTCCGGCAACGTCCCTTGTAAGTCTTATATGAGGGTCCTGGTCGATTCCTACAGGAACGACTGTCGGTGCAGGCCCTTCTCTCGTCTGCGGGTAGAGGATGTCCGCGACCTGAGTTGCAACGCTCATTGCGTGTGCAAGGGAAGTCTCCTGGGTAAAGCCGTATATTGCCGAAAGCTCCGAGAAATTTATTTTTGTGGCACTTTCGAAGGCAAGGTCCTTTAAGGGGTTGTTTTCGCTCTGGAAGTATGTGTTTCCCCTGTATCCGAGAGCATATATGCATTTGAGATACTCTTTTCCGAATTCCTTACATTTATCCCAGGATATCCCGCGTACCGCGTGTGCCTCCCTGTCTGCAACCGAGATATAGCCTGTACCTCCCATCAGTGTATGCCAGACCACTTCCTTCATGACCATCAGGTGTCCCAGATGGGGGTGCCCCGACGGCATAAAGCCTGTCATAACATAGAATTTTTTGTGGTTTTCTATTGCGTCTGCAACAGCGGCATAGTCTCTCTGGCCTGCAACGATTCCTCTCCTGAAAAAGACAGGGGGATTTTTCAGATCTTTTATAGCCTGTCCTGCGGGTTTTATACCAAAATCACGGAATAGTTTTTCCGTGTCAATATTCTGCCTGCTTGACCACGGATTTATCTCGGACTGCATGTTTTTTCCAACTGCTGGTTCTGTAAATATATTTATAGTTTGATTCTTGCGAATTCGATGTACTCTATATTGTCTTTTTTTACACAGGCAAAAAGCATCTTCTTGCGAACACTGTGAGCAAGTCTTACTGAGCGTGATATAACGCTCATGGGCATTGACTCATTCTCTGGAAGTGAGTGTACCAAAAGTTCCGAGTGCTGCTTTTTTCCGGAATAAACCCTGAAATGGTGGCCGAATTTATATGCCGTCCTCGGGATGTTCTTAAGGTCGCGGAGGTTTGTGTACGTGATGGTCTTCTGGCTGAGTTCGTGATCGTTTTCCTCGGCGCGCCTGTAATATTCATCGTATGTCATTCCTCCGTTCAGCTCCAGAATACCCTTTTTCAGGAGGTACAGGGCCTCAACCGATGACAGCATAATTCTTTCCTGGTCAAATTTTGTCCCAAGCATTGTCTCCTCGAATTCCGAGTCTTCCGGATTTGCAGGGATTATAACCGCGTTTTCGTATGCATTTCCTGTTATGTGACTGCATATGGGCTTTGCAGTGCCTTCCATAGGGCTGCTTATCTTTACCTCGTAGTATGTTATCTCTTCTTCGTCATCTACTACAGCAAGGAGAAACTGTTTGCGCATGTTGTGAGCACTTTTTACCTCTTCTGCAACTTTTGAGAATTCTATGAGATCACGCTCGGAGAGTACACGCATCAGGTAATATGACGAACCTGTTCCCGGTTTCTGTCCTCTCTTAAAAACCCTGAAGTCCTGCGGCCCTGCCTGTATTACAAATCCTCTTTCGCGGATATCGCGGTAGACCAGAAACTTTCGCAGAAAATAGGACTTTTCCATAAATTGTCCGAGAAGCTGTTCAAAACTGTAGCAGCCGACACAGATTCTGCCCCTTGCAGCAAGATATAGAGCTTCTTCAGCAGAGAGAGCAAGTTTATCCCCACCGGGTCTTCCGTATCCGCCCTGTTCATAGAGTGAAAGTCCGTCTTCCCCGAGGACTACCCCGTCACCTTTAAGTTCGCCTTTAATCATAACTATCCACTTTTGCCTGATGCCAGTTCTGGTTTTTTGTCTTTCCTCAATTTCGCGATGAAAATAGGTATTTCTGCGATTTTTTGCATTGTACCCGGTAAAATCCTTCAGGAATCCGGGCAATGTAAGGAGAATAAAGCGGCTTGTCTCGTACCGATATTTATAATTATATGTTCTCTCTCCATTAGCTTATGCTATTTTGCTTTTGACAAAACCGTTTTTTCCATGTATTTGGCAGTTGCCTGTCCGTTTGTCGGGGACGTTTCAGTGAAAAAGAAGTATATTTTTATGTCTGTGTTGTGTTTTGCGGCCCGGTAAGATTTTCTATTTCATCCGGAGGGAGTATAACGGGTCCCGGGCCCATCATGGACTTTAGCCTTAAAAGTTCCAGGTTCTCTTTGAAAGAATCAAGATGCCTTTGCGACCCGTTCAGGAGGTTTCTGTATACAAGCCTGAGGTCCTGTTTGTCAGTACCTGCTATTGCCTCTTCAAGGTCGCTTATGTCAGTTTCCTCTATGTATATTGAGTTGTTCAGGGCCTTTTCCACGGATTCGGAGCCTGAGGATACGAATTTGTCATACATGTTCTGGATGTTTTCATTTGTGAAAACTCCTCTCCTCTCGTTTACAGGGTCTGTAAGACCATACCTGTCTATCAGCATCTCCATTGCATCCATATGGGACTGCTCTGATCCGGCGATGTTCTGGAACACGTTTCTTCCCCAGATATCGAAGTACATAAGGTAAGTGTCACGTGCAAGCTTTTCTTCTTCAGTGATGTACAATATCAATGATTTTTCGTTTTCCGTCAGTTCTCCTGCCGGGAGTGATAAAATCTCGTTTGTAAGATTTTCAGAGAAGTTGTTTCTGTAATAACCCTGCGAGAATGAAGGTCCGGCACCTGCCCCGGGTCCAGGGTTTGTATCATTGTTCATGCCGTTTCCTGCGCTTATGTTTCCTCCGCCGTTGTTGTTCACACCTGATGTTTTGCCTGAATTTTGCATGCATCCGGCAGCAAGAGTTATTGCAAATATCATTAGGAGCAACAGGACTATTTTCTGATATTTTTTCATTAGTCCCACCTGTTCTGATAATTGGCGTAAGGGCTGATATTGGTTACGGGTAATTTTCCCGTATATTAAATGTTATAACTAACAGCGCATGTGAAAGAGGTGGAAATAATATTCCTGCCACTTCCTGTTCAGATACTTTTGTGCACGACTCCTGTTTTGAGTGTTTATACTGGAAATTTTAAATTTTAAAGTCTGTTAATGCCGTATTTATGCGCTGTTCCTCAATTTGTCTAAAAGAAAACATTTAATATCAATAGAAAGAAACTTCCTTCTTGTTGAGGAGGTTATAATCTGATGATAAACAAAGTCAGAGTAATGCAGATCATTTTCTTGATCTTTATTCTTGCGATGATCTCACCTGTAATGGGTGCTGATCCGTCAGGAGCAGACACATACAGTTCCGATCCGGACACAGCAATAAACTTCACCTGGGTTCTTATCTGTGGATTTCTGGTGATGCTTATGCAGGCAGGTTTTGCACTGCTTGAAGCCGGTCTTACAAGAGCTAAAAATTCAGCAAACATCATGATGAAGAACATGGTGGACTTCTGTATCGGTGCTCTTGGGTACTGGGGTATCGGTTTTGCCCTTATGATGGGGACAGCAACCGGAATTACCGGAATGTTCGTAGGTCTCAACGGGTTCTTCCTTATCGGGGACTCTTATGATGTTTCGGTTATAGAACTGTGGTTCTGGCAGATGGTCTTCTGTGCAACGGCTGCAACAATTGTATCCGGGGCAATGGCAGAAAGGACAAAATTCAGTACATACTGTATTGCAAGTCTTCTGGTCACGACAATAATCTACCCGATATACGGGCACTGGATGTGGGGCGGAGGGTGGCTTTCCCAGCTCGGTGCACTTGACTTTGCAGGTTCAGGAGTAGTTCATGCAGTAGGCGGTTTCGTTGCACTTGCAGGTGCCTGGCTTGTCGGTCCCCGTATCGGCAAATTCAAAAAGGACGGGACACCTGTGGGTATTCCGGGACACAGCATTACCCTTGCAATACTCGGTGTCTTTATCCTCTGGTTTGGATGGTTCGGCTTCAACCCGGGCAGCACACTTGCAGCAACTGATCTCAGGATTTCAATAATCGCCGCAAACACTGTGCTTGCCGCAGCTGCCGGCGGAATAATGGCAATGATAGTTACATGGCTTAAATACGGAAAACCTGATGTTCCGATGACAGGAAACGGTGTCGTTGCAGGTCTTGTTGCAATAACTGCCCCCTGTGCATGGGTTAACCCTGTTGCAGCAGTTGTAATCGGTCTTATTGCAGGTGCCCTTGTAATAGGAAGCGTCTGGTTCATCGAGTGGAAACTTAAAATAGACGACCCTGTAGGAGCAATATCGGTTCATGGTGTATGCGGTTTATGGGGTATCCTGTCGTTAGGTCTCCTTGCAGACGGAACCTACGGAGACGTATCCGGTCTCTTATACGGAAACGCCGGATTTATGGTTTCGCAGATCATAAGTGCAGTGACTGTATTCGTCTGGGCATTCGGTGTGGGAACAATAATGTTCTATATACTGAAGAAGACCGTCGGACTGCGTGTATCCGAGCGTGAGGAAATAGAAGGCCTTGATATCGGTGAACATGGAATGAGTGGATATCCGGACTTTATGCAGACAGAGCCTGTTGTAAAGGGTGAGTGATATGATAAAAATTGAAGCGATAATACGTGCACAGAAAGTGGACAGTGTAAAAGAAGCCCTGGACTCGGTTGGTGCAGGTTCAATGACCGTTTCAGAGGTTCGCGGAAGAGGTCAGCAGAAAGGTATAACCCAGAACTGGAGAGGTGCTGAGTATGTAGTCGATTTTATCCCGAAGATTAAGGTTGAAGTCGTCGTTTCAGACGATCTGGCTGAGAAAGTCGTGGATTTGATCTGCGATGCGGCGAATACCGGCAACATTGGTGACGGGAAAATTTTCATGAGCCCGGTATCCGATGCTATCCGCGTAAGGACAAAGGAGCGTGGCGATAAGGTACTGTAAGGGCTCATATTAAAACGGTTACACACCAATCATTGCGCCCGGTATCAGCCGGTGAGAGCTGAATTTTTCAGGAAAGACAGCAGTTTTTTCTGATAAATTCTTCTCTCATTTGTCTGTTCTGCCGGGTCGTGCGAGAGATATGAAAAGGCTTCATCTCGAACTGAAGGCTTTTCATTAAAGATCTTCACTTCATTAAAAATAATCCGTCTATCAGAAATCTCTGTGATCTAACATAGACCACCATGTGATAGGTTAGATGAAAAAAGAAGGGAAAAAGTGATTCAGGACTTTAGTTTAAGAGAAGAGCTGTCAGGGATGTGTTCCACGATGCATCTGCAGATCTGCAAATTCAAATCTCCATTACGAATTTGCAGGTAATCTCCTTCTTACCCTCTCTCAAAAGCCTGGATGATTTTCCCTCTATTTTTTATAGCGTTTAACACGTATTTAATGTTTAGATCTTATTTTGAATAGTTCCGAAATGAAAAGTGCCGTGATAGCATGCATTCATTTATTAAAAATGTGGATTTTTATGTATTTACTCCGGTGTGCAAAAAAACACTGTAACCGGTTAGTACACGCATAATGTAGATGCTCATACTGCAAATCCCTTAAAAAGTCCTTTATTCGTCAAAGAGTTCTCTTGCATGTGATACGTTTTCAATGTCCCCCCGTTTTTTGTCAACGGGTGTTTCAAGGATAAACGCAAGTTCTCTTAACTTCGGGTGGTTTACTACTCTTTTTAAGCCTTCGTCGCCTATTTTTCCAAGCCCTATATGCTCGTGTCTGTCCAGCCTGCTGTTGCACTCGCCTTTTGCGTCGTTTAAGTGGACAACTTTGAGCCTGTCAAGACCTATACAGGTGTCGTATCCTGAAATGGTTTCATTAAAGCCTTTTTCTGTAGACAGGTCGTAGCCTGCGGCAAAGGCATGGCATGTGTCAAAGCATGTTCCAATCCTCTTTGTTTTTCCGGCAGTGTCCAGTATTTCACCAATATCCTCTAAAGTTCCGCCGATGGAGTTTTTTGTCCCTGCTGTGTTTTCAAGAAGAATCATGACGTCGCTTTTCACGGATTCCACCGCACCTGAAAGGGCTTCCACGGTTCTCTGGACACCTTCATCCCTTCCTTTTCCAAGGTGACTCCCGAGGTGCGTTACAAGGTACGGGACTTTGAGAAGACTGCACCTTTCAATCTCTCTTATCAGTACATCGCATGATTTTTTGTAGAGATCGGGCTTCGGGGTCGCAAGGTTAGGAAGGTAGGGCATATGTGCGACGACTGGTGAAATGTGCGAGTTTTCAAGTTTTCCGGTAAAATCACCTACATCTTTTTCGGAAATATCTTTTGCATTCCACCCGCGTGGGTTTCCGGTGAATATCTGGAATGTCGTGCAGCCTATGTTTTCGGCCCTTTCCACAGATTTTTCAAGAGATCCTGCTATCGATACATGACATCCTACTTTAAAAATCATTTTACCCCGACGAAATTTCAGATAATTTCTTCTCTTTTAATATATTTTTTTGTCCATGGGCATGCAGCTATGCATAAGCCGCATACGGGGTGCTCCGAACCTGCTGCACCGCCTTTATTCCTGCTGTATTCAAAACAAAGTCCGGCGTTCCAGAACTCGTCCCTGTAAAGTTCCGGTGACCACTCTTTTCCCGATACAGCGCCTGCCGGGCAGATGTCCATGCACTCCGTGCACCTGCCACAGTATGACTTTGATACCGGTTCTGCGAAGGGAAGGGGTGCATTCGTGAAGACGGTCGTAATCCTGAGAGCAGAACCAAACTTTTTTGTTATGAGAAGTGCACATTTCCCAATCCATCCGAGTCCTGATGCTGTCGCCGCTGTTTTGTGCGGGAATTCCGCATAGAGGACTTTAGGGTCGTCTACCTGTTTTGTAGGCGGAATGAATGAGGCATCATACCCGTTTTCCTTTAAAAATTCTGCAATAATTTCCGATGACCTGTAAAGCCTTTTGTTGACTGACGCATATTCGGCGACGTATCTGTCGTCAGGACCCTTTTCAAGGTTTTTCACGATTTCCGGGTTCAGGGATATTCCGATTGATATACCGTTTTTAAGGTTGGGAAAGGGGAGAGGTGAGACCTTGGAGAGGTCGCAGTAACCGAATATATCAACGTCTTTTTTTGTAAGAAGGTCCGAGAGGCCTTCTGAAATATCGCTGTCTGGTTTCATACTATCGCCTGTTTATATCTTTTCAGCCATTATCATGTTTGTCAGCATAAATTGTGAAAATTACGGAGAAATAATTACTGTCTTTTCACGCATGTACCTGTCAAGTGCGGACAGTCCGTTCTCTCTTCCGGTCCCGCTTGCCTTTTCGCCGCCGAACGGGACTTCGGGAGGGATTTTGAGGTGTTTGTTTACCCAGACAATTCCGGCGTCGACACTGTCGGAGAAGGAATACGCGTTTTTCAGGCTTTTTGTCCATACAGATGCACCAAGCCCGAATTTTGTTTTATTTGCATATTCAACGGCTTCGTCCATCCCGCCGACTACAACAACAGGGAGTACAGGCCCGAATATCTCTTCGTTTAAGAGGTTGCTCTTTTCGTAGGGATTTTTTATAATCGTCGGCTCAAAGAAGTTTCCTGATTCAAACTCCGCTCCCGTTAATCTGTTTCCGCCCGAAAGGATTTCATCTCCTCCTCTTTTAGATTCGTCAATTATTCTTTCTATATCAGAAAGCCCTTTTTGGCTGTTCATGGGCCCCATTCTGACTCCCTTTAAATGGCCGTTTCCAACACGTATGGCAGCTGTTTTTGTCTTTAGCTTCTCAATGAATTCATCCGCTATATCCTCGAACAAAAAAAGTCTTTTAACTGCTGTACAGGTCTGGCCGCAGTTGTAAAAACGCCCTGATGCAGCACCTGAAACGGCCATGTCAATGTCAGCGTCGCTGCATACGACCATCGGGTCGCTTCCCCCTAGTTCAAGGGTGAGCCTCTTTTTAGTCCCGCAGGACTTCTTTTCAATCTCATCTCCGGTCCTGACGGAGCCCGTAAACGAAAGGGCTGAAATCTTTCTGTTTTCTGCAACGGCTCTTCCTGTTGTCTCCCCTCTTCCGGTGACAATTTCAAGGACACCTTCAGGAAGTCCGGCTTTCTTCATTATTTTAGAAATTTCGATTGCAGTAAGGGGTGTTTTCCCGGAAGGTTTCAGGACAAGCGAGTTTCCTGCGGCAAGAGCGGGACCCACTTTCCAGGCCATAATCAGGACCGGCATATTCCAGGGGATTATCGCGCCGCAGACCCCCAAAGGCTCTTTTTTTGTAAAGGCGTAGCCGTAGTCCGACTTTGGAAACGCGTCTCCCGCAACTGTTCCCGATATGGAGGCGTAGTATTCGAGGACATTTGCAAATCCCTGCACTTCGTTTTTTGCTTCAGGCAGAATTTTTCCCTGCTCGGATGTAAGAAGCTCTGAAAGTCTTCCCTGCTCTTCTCTTACAAGTTCTGCGGCCCGAAACAAAACAACGCTTCTAAAACGTACACTTTTTTCGGACCACTCAAAAAATCCTCCCTCGGCCCTGTCGACAGCACCGCTGACATCTTCTGTAGTGTATTCAGGGACACTTCCGACAGTCTCTCCTGTTGCAGGATTTATGACATCCAGGTACCTTTTTTCGCCTTCAGTCATCTTTTCGGTTCACCTTTATTGTTTATTTCATTATATTTTTTCATTAAACGGTCTTTTCAGCGGTTATATGGTTTAATGCTGTCGGATGAAATCTTTTCTTTTATACATTCGTAAATTTTGTCTGCAAACTGCCGGGTATTTGCGTTTCCGCCGAGGTCAGGCGTACATACCCCTGAAATGATGACTTTTTTTATGCACTTTTCTGTTATCAAAGCCTCTTTTTTCATCCCGAAATGTTCAAGCATCATTGCAGCACTCCTGATTGTCGCAACGGGGTTTGCAACCCCTTTTCCTGCAATATCAGGAGCGCTCCCGTGGACCGGCTCAAACAAAGCGTATTTCTCACCGATGTTTGCACTGGGAAGCATGCCGAGACCTCCCGTAAGATACCCGCAGGCATCACTTAAAATATCCCCAAACATATTCGTCGTGACTATAACGCCGTAGTTTTCAGGGTGCATGAGAACATCAAGCGTCAATGCATCGATATACGCTGTTCTGTACGGGACTGAAAGTGATTCTGCAACGTTTATGCAGGTGTCCCTGAATAGAACGTCGGATTTGAGTACATTGGCCTTGTTTCCTATGACAAGGGGTTTTTTGTCTCCCCTTTCAGCGAAAATAGTGCATGCCGCCTTTGCAATCCTTTCGCTCCCATTCCTCGTGATAACTCTCAGGGTTGTTGCCCTCTCTGCGACTGCCTCTTCGATTCCCGAATAGAGCCCTTCGGTGTTTTCCCTTACAATCATTATGTCAAACGAATCTCCAATGACCGGGCGGAGGTTTGCGTAGAGGTCAAGTTCATGCCTGACCGTTAAAAGAACGCTTCTGTAATTTTGGTTAGGGGGTGTTGTGACTGCACCGAAAAGTATTGCGTCCGATGATTTGAGAAGGCCGATATCCTCATCACTGCATGAACACCCGGTATCCTTCCATTTGTCATAACCCAGTGAAACGTCAAAATAGTCGGCGTCAGGCAGGAACAGCTCAAGGACTTTTGCCGCCTCCGGTATAACCTCGTGTCCTATCCCGTCGCCTTCACATACTGCAATCTTCATGATACTTTATTTCCCACAACCTTCCCTGCAAAGCCTGCAAAGTTCAAATACGGCGTCTGCTATCGTCTTCGGTGATGCACCCCAGTGGACGACGTAACCGGTTCCGTTTTCATCAGTCTTCGGCCCACACCTTTCGATGCGGCAGCACCTGGCTATATACGGACTTTTTTTCTCTTCCAGGGCCCTGTCCGCGGGGCAGATGTTTTCTATATCAAACTCTTTGCCACTGTAGCACTCCGAAAGAAACTGCCGGGCCGTAAGGCAGCCTGCAATCCTTTCCCCGCCGGAAAGCCTGTCCTCGTCAAGCGTTATGCCGAATCCGGATGCCCTGCACGGGTAGACATCGGCGTTGGCGTCATGGATATCGCGGATAAGGTGGACGAATTCCACTTCAAGCTCCCCGAAAAGACCCGTATTTTCAAGTTTTTTGATGGTCTTTGAAAGGTTGGGCCACGGGGGCTGTGCATCATATACGTAAATTTTCAGGAGCAAGTCAGGGCCGGGGTCGGCGACAAAGTTCATGTGCTCGTCAAATCCCTTGAAAATAGTGCACCTCTTTTTTGTTCTGTCGAAAACATCCTTTGAGAGCCGGATGAGGTTTGCCCTGTCCTGGAGAATTACCGGTTTTTCGTAGAAATATGTTTCTGAGTCGTCTGCAACTGTCTTTACCGACCTGATTTTCCTTAAAAGACCTGTTCCTTCCTCGGTCTCTATTTCAAGCACCTCATACCCTGATTCCGTCTTTTTAACAAGGTACCTGCTCAGAAAATAGACGAGGTCCCCGAAAGGTTTTTGGTCGGCAAAACCGACCTCCTTGCACTGGAGAGGAAAGATCATTTCTGTTTTTCCCCCAGATATTCCGCAAGTCCTCCTGCGTTTAGAATGTCGTTCATTCTTTTGGAAAGCGGTTTTGCCCCATAAAAGACGCCGTTTACCTCTGCACAGGGGACACCTGTGTCAAGAGTTACGAAATCACCGTCTTTGCAGTTCCTGACTTCTGTTTCAAATACATAAAGCCCGAGATTGACGCAGTTCCTGAAAAAAATTCTTGCAAATGACGGTGAAACTATGGCAACGACGCCTGCCTCTTTTAAGGCCGCCGCCGCCTGTTCACGCGAAGAACCGCACCCGACGTTTTTTCCTGCTATGATTACAGAGCCTTTTAGTTTTCCTGCAATCGTTTTGTCATAGTCCTCGAAAGCATGCTCAGCCCAGACCGACCTGTCCTTTGTCCTGAGGTAGCGTCCTGCTATTATCATGTCGGTGTCGACGTCTTCGCCTATTACAACGGCGTGGCCGGAAAGCTTCATGATATATCCTCCGGTGAAGTTATCTCGCCTTTAAGGGCGCTTGCGGCAGCTGTCGAGGGTGAACACAGGAAATATTCTGCGCCCACTCCCATCCTGTTCCTGAAGTTTCTGTTTGCCGTGGAAAGTCCTACCTCTCCTTCACCGAGGACGCCCATATGTGCACCAAGGCATGGTCCGCACCCCGGGGGGCAGACCGTGCATCCCGCTTTAACAATGTCTTCTATAAGTCCGCCGGAGAGCGCTTTTAATAGGACGTTTCTTGAAGCGGGGACTACGATTGTCCTGACACTGACCTTTTTTCCTTTGACGATTCCGGCAAACCTTCTGAGGTCTTCATACCTGCCGTTTGTGCATGTCCCTACAAAAACCTCGTCAAGATTTGTTCCGGAATATTTTGTTACCGGAACGGCGTTGTCGACCCTGTCCGGAACCGCGAGGAGGGGTTCGATGCCTGACAGGTCAATTTCCACCGAGGACTCGTATGTACAGTCCTGTTTTGCCTGGCGGCCAGCCTCTTTTCCGAACCCCGAGAGGTATTCCTGCGTTTTTTTATCCGAATAGAAAAGTCCCGCCTTGGCCCCGGTCTCGACCGCCATATTTGAAAGCGTGAGCCTTCCTTCGACAGGCATGTTTTCTGCACCTTCTCCGGTGAACTCAAGGGCCTTGTAGGTCCCCCCGTCCATGCCGAGTTTTTTTACGTATAAGAGGGCTGCGTCTTTAGGGTCGGAAAAGCCTCCCAGTTCGCCTGAAAGGTTTATTTCTATCGTCTCTGGGACCTTAAACCAGGTTTCTCCTGTCGCCCATATGCCTGCCATGTCGGTCGCACCTACTCCTGTGGCAAACGCCCCGAGGGCGCCCATAGTGCATGAATGCGAGTCTGCACCGACGACGATTTCTCCGGGAAGGCATAAGCCTTCGCTCATTACCTGGTGGCATATCCCGCACCCGACGTCATAAAACGAAAAGCCCTCGCTGCAGGAGAAGTCCCTGAGTTCATGCTGGAGATTTGCGGCTGTTGTGTTGTTTGCAGGTGCGATGTGGTCATAGATTATGGAAATCATGCCAGGGTCTTTTATTTTTTGGTTTTTGAAGCCTTTCAGCGCGATTAAAGCCTGTATGCCGGTGCCGTCGTGCGCAAAAGCCCTGTCAACCTTTTTGTCGACATATTCACCTGCAGGCGCCCCGAGAATTCTCTCCGAAAGGGTAGAGTTTTCAGCCGTTATTCCAATCAGTCCTCCTTTTTATGCATAAGTTCAGCCTGCTGTATTACGGACATAAGGACTTCTTTGGTTATGCTGCATTTCCCCTCGCTGATGGTCTTTACCCTGTTCAGAACCCACATAACCTCGTCGGGTGAAAAGTCGTATCCCAGTGACAGGAGGACGTGTTCAAGGCCTTTTCTTCCGGTATGCTTTCCGAGGACGAATTTCTGTTCTCCGCCGACCATTTCCGGCGGGAAATATTCGTATGTGTTTCTGTCTTCGAGAAGTGCCGCTATGTGAATTCCGCTTTCATGCGAAAATGCATTTCTCCCGACTACCGCCTTTGTTTTTGAAACTTTGACTCCTGAGTATTTCTCGACGGTTTTCGAGAGTTCGGTGAGGCCTGAAAGGTTGTACCTGTCAACGCCTCCTTTCATCCTGAGTGCGACCAAAACCTCCTCAAGGCTTGCGTTTCCGGCACGCTCGCCTATTGCGTTGACTGTCGTATGCAGCTGAAAGGCACCTGCCTGGGCCGCAACGAAGGTGTTTGCCGATGCAAAGCCCATATCATTGTGGCAGTGGACGCAGAGGGGATTTTTCAGGTCTTTTTTCAGATCCTTTACTGTATTGTACATCTCGAGGGGTGTCATGCATCCCACGGTGTCTGCAAAGCTGCTGTAGGCGGCACCTCTTTCAGCACCTTTGCTGTACATCTCCTTTAGGAATTCTATATCTGTCCTTGACGCCTCTTCTGCCGAAAAGCGGACCTTTATACCATGGTCGTTTGCGTAGTCTATCATATCAAGCGCAAGGTCAAGCATCTCCTCGCGGGTCTTTTTGTATTTGATTTTTATATGGAGATCCGATGTCGCAAAAAAAATGCTTACGAGGTCGACTCCGCAGTCAATCGCCGCATCAAGGTCGGATTTTACGCACCTTGACAGGCAGCATGTCTTTGCGCAAAGGCCCATTTCAACGATTGACCTTACAGTTTTCTTCTCGTTTTCGGAGACACTCGGAAAACCGGCCTCTATGACCTCCACTCCGACGGCGTCAAGCTTCTGTGCGATATCCTTTTTTTCGTCGCATGCGAATGTAACGCCGGGCGTCTGTTCGCCGTCCCTTAGCGTGACATCGCATATCTCAACATTTAACGGTTTCATGTTCTTCACCTTCCGGGCAGGTCCCCTCGACAACGACTACTTTGAGTGAATCTGGAATCTCCATAAGGTTCTCTTTAAGTGCATCTTTTGAGGACGCATCAATTGTCACGGGGTTTAAAAAACTGATATAAGGCGTTATGTCAGGGCAGACCTGCCCCCCGGTCATCGCCATCCTGCGGTTCTTCAGGACTATGCACAAAAGAGAGTTCCCTTTTTCGCGTATATCTATTAGAGAGTTAATCCCCGAGTGCAGGAGTGCAAAGTCCCCCGTAACTGCAATTTTTGTGCTCTTTGCCGCGACAGCAGGCGCGGACCCGAGGCCGTAGTTTGCAACCCCAAACCCGTATGGAGGATTTTTTGACAGAAGAGAGCACCCGGTGTCGCAGATTGCTGTTACCCCGGCACCTGTCAGGACTTCAAAAAGAGTTTTATAAGGGCAGTTTTTGCAGAGTGTCTTAAACCCGCCCCGTGCTTCGTATGTTTCAGGGCTGAGTGTTTTTTTCGGTCCGCATGAATTTTCGTGTTCGTGTGGAAAATTTCTGCTTATTTGGTAAAGTCCTTCTTTCCGGGAAATTTTCTCTCCGGTGATTTTGCCGCCCGCCGTCTGGGGCGGCCATGCGAGCGGGTAGTCAGACTGTTCAAACATCTCAGCTGTTATGTTGTCGGCGTTCTCGCACCTGCCTTTCATCGTAAGGTCGGGAGGTGCGGGATTTCCGTAGCGGTATTCCCCTGGAGAATTTTTTTTCACGCAGTTGCAGCCTTCAATGCAGCTTTCAAGGACGTCCTGCGTCATTCTTATAAGGCAGACCCTTGAAAACCTTTCCGAGACCTGCATTGCAGTCCAGACTGACGAGGGTACATCTTCAGGCCCGGGTTCCAAGAGCGGGACTTTCGCAGCCTCTGCAAAATACCTTGAGTTCTGCCTGTTCTGTGACCCTTTTGCCTCTGTGTCGTCTCCTGCGATTAGAACAACTCCTCCTCTGAGTCCCTGTGTCACCGACTGTACAAGAGGGTCGCACAGGGCGTTCATCCCGGCGTTTTTGACTATGACAACGGATCTCAGACCTGAAAGGGAGTCGCCGAGGGCATACTCGAGGGCGGTTTTTTCATTGATTACATATTCACTGCGGCACATCTCCGCAAGTTCTGTTACAGGATAGCCCGGTACGCAGTAGCAGGTGTCCGCCCCTTTAATCACGGCCTCTGCAAGAACCGCGGAGGTCTTCATTATAAATCCCTTCCCGGAACAAGGTCGCACCCTGTGCATTTTGTGCACATCGTGTGTGCCTTTGTCGTGTCAAGGCCGTATTTTTCAAGCTCATTTTTGAGAAATTCCGAGGTCTGTCTGATTCTCTCTTCAGAGGGGCGCCTGTAGCCTGATAGTTCTCCTGAAGGCGTAAGAGGTCTTATGACCGGGATAACGCCTTCCATGCACAGACCTGATATGCACTCCTTCATTTCCACATCGGTTTCACCGAGACCTAAGATGACGTTTGAAAAGACCCTGTTCTTTCCGAATAACCTGACGGACTCTGACAGTGCCTTCTTTATTGCATCTCTGTCGGTCCCTTTGCAGATCTCGCGAAACAGTCTGTCGGTTGCGGTTTCGAGGTTGAACTTGACCTCGCGTACTCCTGCGTCATGAAGTCTTGCGGGAGTGTCGGGGGCCGGGTATATTGAAACACCAATAGGGAGGCCAAATTTATCCAGTCTTTTTAAAATCTCTATAATCTGCTCTTCGTCCTCTTCAGGGCTTTCTGCGACCCCGCTTGTTATAGATATGCATTCTATCCAATCTTTTACCGAACCGACCATTTCTTCGATTTCACCGGCGGTTTTGACTCTCATATCCTGTTTAGGGACTGCACAGAACCTGCACCCGAATATGCACCCTTCGCTTACCGTGATATATGCCTGCTTAGGGCAGTGCCACGCCGCAGGCTCAAGAAATCCTGTTATTGTGCGCCCGTTTACGTGCATTTCCGCATTCTTCCCGAAGTTTTTAATCTCAACAGGGCTTTTGTCGTCCAATGAAAGCCTGACTCTTGTACAGCCGTCAGAAAAAAAGACTGACCCCCTTTTTCCTGCGCCAGGACCTGCGTGTGACTCTGCGTTTTTTTCTGGTTCTTCTCCGGTAATCCTTGCAGTCCCGTTTGACAACAGGTATGCCTTGACCTCTTTAAGGGTGGTCGTCTCCGGCAGGTCATGTTTTTCCCGGGATGCCGGGTGGCAGTTCTTCGGGCTGCAGGAAGGGCTGTTCATATCGTCAGGGCCTCATCGTAGTTCGTGTAAAACGGTATCGAGGCGGCGGCCCCTATTATGCCCTGACCTTCCATTCTTATCTCAAGGAATTTCCTGATTTTGTCAAAACTTTCCTTTTTCACTTCCCCTTTCTTGACTGAACATGCGTACTCGGAAAGAGGCGACGGGTCGAATCCTATATATGCGCAGAGACCTGTGCTGTCTGAAAGTGTGTATTTCCTGACGTAATCTTCAAACCTGTCGATAAGCCTCTCCGGCTCTGTTGTTGCGAACTCGCATGCGACTGCAACACAGTTTTTAGTCCTGTAGGGGACCGGGAAGAGCTGGGTTATGGTGTGGGAGAGATATCTTGAGTTTTCGTCTTCGACTGCCTTTGATATATTGTGTGCAAGAGTCCATGTTGCACCATTTTCCGGTGTGTCAGTGTCGTCAAGTCCTATTATGACCCTTGTGTATTTCGGAAGCCAGATTGTTGAGCCTGCAATCTTTCCTCCCCCGCAGGGGTCGGTCCTGTGCCTGAGAACACCACCGGCAGAAGACCTGCATACGCTTGCGCCTACGCCTCCACCGCCCATTCCAAGATATGTGACTGATATCTCCTCGTCTTCTACCTTTGCTCCGCAGATGCCTGCGGGAAAGTATGACCCTTTAAGGTCAAGGCTGACAATTCCGGCGTCAAGCATAAACCTCTGGGTATTCCCGACGATTTTTGAAGACTTTACAAGAGGGCTTTTGACGTAGTGCTGTCTGACCCACATGGCGCCGCCTATGCAGTCGAATCTTTCGATAAGCTCTATTCTTTTTTTGTCTTCGGATGCGACCGCAAGGATTTCCGGGTATATTACGGAGTAAGGATTTCCGGGGAGAAAAGGCTCATTATATGCCGACATGCCCCTTTCCCCTGCACCTTTTTCCACGATGTCCGCTTCAGAGATGCTCACCATAAAGACCTGCCGCCTCTATATTTCTGTTGGCCCACAAAACGGCGCCAAGAGCACCTATTCTTCCCTTTCCGCAAGCAGAATCTATGTACTCTATACCGAGCCTTTCCGCCTCCCTTTCGCATTCCTCCTGCGTCAGGATTTCGGTTTTGATCTTTTCAAGGTATGGCGATTCGGGAACTGAAAGCCCCCTTAAAACGGCGATACCGGTGCTGTTGCTTACAGCCCTTTCTTCAATGTAATCCCTGACGAAATCAAGAAGCTCTTTCTCCTTTTCGGGAAGGACCGCAAAGTTGAGAGCTGAACCTACGCAGTTTGTGGTCTTGTTCGGGACTTTAGGGTTGAGCTGGATAAGTCTCATGTTAAGGTATTCGACACCTTCAATGCTGCACGCTTCGGCGCATTTTGATGCAAGGACCCAGGTGGCACCGGACTCCTTTGTATCAGTGTCGTCAATTCCTATAGAGACCCTGACATATTTGGGAGAGACAATGCTAGTCCTGCAAGTCCTCGCACCGCCTGCATTCAGGTCGTCATCTGTGGGGTATTCTGTTTTGATGACGCCTGGCGCCTGTGGGAGGCACACCGCAATCCCCACGCCTGCTCCTGCAATTCCGGCCCACTTTGTTGTTACAAGGTTTCTGCTGACTGTTACACCTTCAAGTGCCTGTCCTCCTATATGCTCTCCTGCGGCACCGAAGTTTATGGGGTATGTCCCAAGTTTTGCCGAAATAGTCATTGAAGCGCCTTCAACGCTTATTGACTCAACTGCGCCGCCTGCTCTTTTGCGGTTCATGACGTCCCATTCTATTGCCCCCCTGTGACGACAGTTTTCAATAATTTCAGCTTTTCCTGCCTTTTCATCAACTATAACAAGAAACTTTTTGCAGAACATCTGCCCGTATTTTTCCCTTACTTCGGAAGGTGTAAGCGTAACCATGTTAAGTTTGTCACCGAAAATTTCGTTAACAGAATTTTCGGCGGCATATTATATAATCTGTTTGATTGCATTCGGGGCAGAAATAAGATGCCCGGCAGGAAATATCTCGGTTAAAAACATGCCGGAAAAGTTTTCCGAACAGATTTAACATGCAAAAAAGGTGGTTTATTCTTTGAGGATCTCGTGGAGGTCGAACCTGAACGGTCCGAGGTTTCCTCCGAAGTTTCCTGCAGAGATAAGCTTTACTCCCGGAACAAGTGTAGCAGCCTCGATTCCGGCTTTTGTAGCTTCCCTGATTGAATCCTCGTCGACACCGTCGATTACTATTTCATAGACTGCACTGACGCCCTCGGGGACCTTGGAGTCCTCTACCTTGTCGCGGATTGTCGGGCAGTATTTCTCGTTTGTTGTTGCGGCCATGAACTTGTACTTCTTTGAGCCGACCTTTGAACCTGATGCAACGACAGGGAATGAACACATGCACCCCTCTACTTCATATATTGCGTCGATTGCCGCATCTGCCGCCATTAAGGCCGCAGGCTGGTTCTCGCCCATGATGAAGAAGTTTCCGCCTGCGACACCTTTTACAATGCCGAAGTTCTCTTCACCGATGTACTCACCGTTCATGATGGGAATCGCCCAGCACTTTCTGCCGCCGACTTCCTTTTCGTATTCGTATCCGTCGCCGAAGAAGTGGAGCTTTACGTCAATTCTCTCTTCAGCTTCAGGCATCCCGTCAAATACTGCTGCTGTGGGCTGGGTAAGAACGCATTCAGCAAGGCGTTCCACGACCTGTGCCTTTAATTTCTTTTTGCCTCCTGCAAAGAAGAGTACGGCAACTCCGGGTCTTTTGTCGGGTGTCTCGGTTGCCGAGACGAACATCTCTATTCCTGCCTCGCACGGGCAGCCGATTGCAGATGTTGCAAAGCCTGTAGCCTCTGTTGCCGCCTGGTAAGCCCACTTTTCGTTTATTGCGGTTATTATAACCCTGCATGCCCAGTTCGGGAATGCTTCTGCGTATTCGTTTTCGATTGTAACGCCATTCAATTCCATAGAATAACCTCATATCAGGATGAAAATTGCAGCCTGATTTTTATCAAACATTGAATAATACAATTAATGTTTATTCAAAGTTTTCTAACAGTCTTATTTCATTCTTGTAAGGTAAAATATTATTTCTTTGATATCATTGCCTGCAGTATGAAAATCACAGGGTTGTAAAACACACAAATAATATATGGGGCACGGGGGCACCGGCGTGCCGGTAAGGTTTAAGCAAAATGCGTGTGGAGAAATCTGAAAAAAAGTGCATAATGTTAATTTAATCTATTTTGTCAATTAAAAATGACTTTCCGCGTCAGTCTGCGCTGTTTGTAATGTCTCTATATGTCCGGTATTTCGGGCATTAAAAAGTGTATATAGCTTATTTAAGGGTTTGTTCTTCCAAAAAATTAATTCAATGCCGTTTAACGCGGATATAATGCTTTCTGTTTGATTCTTTTGACGCAGCCCTTATATTGCGGGATATCAAATTATAAGCATTAACAAAGCTTATTTGTCAAATATATATCTATAAATTTCCTTTTTTTTTTCATTTAAAAGGTTGCACAACTTCAGAACCTTTATCTATTTTTTTTTCCAACTTTTAGCGATCGATTAACGATCGATATAGCGGTGCGTGATATAATGGCATTTGCAGTTCATGTAAACATGACTAATTGTACTGGTTGTAACAATTGTGTGGTTGCATGCCCGGTTGATGCACTGGAACTCAACACTGTAGATCCTGTAACAACAGACAAGATCTACGTTGTCATTAATGGAAAGGCTACAATCCTTGACATTAATCATGAGCTCTGTGCAGGATGCGGTGTTTGCATTGAGGCATGTCCATACGATGTTATAACCCTGAAGGGTCGCTGGGAACAGCTTCGAAACGAAGACAGGTTTACCCACCCCCTGATGGAAGGACTCGAGGACGTAAGGGACTACAAAGAGGAATGCGAAGCTCTTGCCGAGAGGCAGGCGAAGCTTAAGAAATTCCCGGAGTTCTGGGAGCTCAGAAAAGAGTTTTCAAAGTCCCGTACAGAGGAACAAAAAGCATAAGATATTGATTTAGGAGTGCTGAAATTAATGAAATCGCTTTTTCCAAAATACTCCAAGAGGCAGGAGGGCTGCTTCACCATAATGGAGCAGAAGCTTCTGAAACAGGTGAACAACCTTATTCTGGATAATTCACGCTGCACGGGCTGCGGGATATGCGCAGATTCCTGCCCTGAAGAGGCCATAAGTGTAGGCCCTGTAGGAGCATTCCGCAGGGGTGCTATAGAATACGGCTCAGCAGTTCAGGTGGACGAGGAGAAGTGCTCATACTGTGGTGTATGTACAGTAATGTGCCCGTTCAATGCAATGAAGCTTGAAATTGACGGAGAGCCGTCTCTTCCGATAGTAGAAAAGGAAGGTTTCCCTGTTTATGACAAGCTTGCCGAGATTGACCAGGAGAAATGCGTTCAGTGTACAAAGTGCGAGAACGTGTGCCCGCGTGAGGCAATTGTACGTGAAGTCCCTGTCTTTGAGGGGACTGACAGGTGCGGTCTGAAGAAGGCTGAGGCTCTCAGGTCCGAGAATGAATTCGTATACAACGAAGACAAGTGCACGTTCTGCGGACTGTGCGGTGAAATCTGTGCGGCAATTGATGTAACAAGAAAGCCAATCAGCGCCGAGACCGGAGAAGTCACAGGTGAGGTCAAGTGGAACCCGAAGCTCTGCGACGGATGTCTTCTCTGCGCCGAAATCTGCCCGTCCGAGGCTATTGAAGTCAAGAAAGGAAAGATAAGCAAGAGGAAGAAAAACAAAGGCAAGGTACACATCGACAAGGAAGAGTGCTGCACCTGCCGGTGGTGTGCAATAAGCTGTCCGACGCAGGCAATTACCGTTGAAAAGCTCTTCGAAGGAGAGATTGAGTTCCACGCGGAGAAGTGCCCCGGAGGATGTTCGACATGTGTTGAAGTCTGTCCGGCAAACGCAATCTATGTACCCACACCAAAATCCCCGGCCGATATGCACGGTGAGATTGAGCCTAATATTGCAGTCAACAAGGAATTCTGCATCCTCTGTGGTGCATGCGTTAACGCCTGCCCGGGTGAGGACATTATTGTTCTTAAGCGTACAGGCCTTCGCATGAAAGGCAAGGAGGATTCTGCTCTCTTCAAGTCCGTAAAGGAAAAGCTTCTGACTTCCAGAACATCCAAGGTCAGGGAATCAAAGGACGAATTTGGTGAGGTAGAGGTAAAGGCCCTCTGAGTGATGAGGTATTTACATGGCAACTGAGAAAAACTACAACAACCCGGAGCTTGAGGAAAAACTTAAGGACCGGAATTATTACACTGTTGACTCCAAGAAAGACTTCAGCAAGGAAGTTGAGGAGATCAGCGGAACAATTTCGCATATGTGTTTCCAGTGCGGCACCTGCACGGGTTCATGCCCGTCTGCGCCGCGCAGTTCATACCGCATACGCATTTTCATGAGAAGAGCAGTCCTCGGTCTTGAGGAGGAGGCCTTAACAGACCCTGATCTCTGGCTGTGCACAACATGCTATTCCTGCTCTGACCGTTGCCCGCGTGACATCTTCCCGACTGACGTCATTATGGCAATGAGAAATCTTGCGTTCAGAAAAGGCATAGTTCCGCGCAATTTCCTTAAAACCGTTCAGCTTATCTATTCAACGGGACACGGTGTGCCCAACAACGACGTAAACCGTGCGGCACGTGAGAAGCTCGGTCTTCCAAGAGACCCGCCGACAACGCACTCGTATCCCGAGTATATGGATGGAATAAGAAAGATTATCGACCATTTCCATTTAAAAGAGGAAGCTGACCGCATTCTTTCGGAGGAGTGAGTATATAAATGGCTAATAAGATGGAACACTCATATGCATTTTTCCTTGGCTGTATTGCTCCAAACCGCTACCCCGGTTGTGAGGCGGCTGCAATCAGGACCAGTGAGAAGGTAGGAATTGAGCTTCTTCCCCTGAAGGGAGCAAGCTGCTGTCCGGCACCGGGTGCATTCGGGGCAATAGATATGAATGTCTGGTATGCAATGGCGGCGAGAAACCTCTGCCTTGCAGAAGAGATGAAAAAGGACATAACCCTGATATGCAACGGCTGCTACAAGTCAATCTGGGAAGTAAACCACAAATTAAAGCACAACGACGAGCTTCGTGACAAAGTAAACGAAGTCCTCTCGGAAATTGACATGGAGTACAAGGGTACAATCGATGTCTGGCACCTGGCTGAACTTTATTACGACGAGAAGATCTGCGGTGTAAAAAAGATAGCCGACAGCGTGACAAGGCCTCTTACAGGCACAAAGATTGCAGTCCACTACGGGTGTCACCTGATGAAGCCGCAGAAGGACCGCCACTTTGGAGACACCGAAAACCCTATGTGGATAGACGAACTTGTTGGTGCACTCGGAGCAGAACCTGTCCAGTACCGCAACAAAATGCAGTGCTGCGGAGCGGGCGGCGGTGTGCGTGGATACGATCTAATCCACTCGCTTGATATTACAAACGAGAAGCTCATCAATCTCCGTGAAGCCGGTGCGGATGCACTGACTGAAGTCTGTCCTTTCTGTCAGCTTCAGTATGACCGTGGTCAGGTAGAAATTAAGGAAAACTTCGGACAGGAGTACAACCTGCCGGTTCTTCACTACAATGAACTCCTGGGACTTGCGCAGGGTATGACGCCTGAAGAGCTTGCACTTGATCTGCATGCAATAGACTGCAAGCCGTTTTTGGAGAAGATTCTTTAAGGAGGTTAAAATATGGCAGAAAATCAGAAACCGAGGATTGGCGTATTTATTTGCCACTGCGGTACGAACATTGCAGGTTCACTGTCAATTGACGATGTTGTGGAATATGCAAAAACCCTCCCTGATGTGGTTGTTGCAGATCATTACCAGTACATGTGCTCCACGCCCGGTCAGACCAAGATAGAGGACGCAATAAAGGAATATAACCTGACAGGGGTTGTCGTTGCGGCATGTTCACCGCGTCTTCACGAGCCCACATTCAGGACTGCGACCGAAGAGGGAGGCTTAAACAAGTTCCGCTTCGAGATGGCAAACATACGTGACCAGAACTCATGGGTGCACATGCACGACTGGGAAGGTGCAACAGAAAAGGCAAAGGACCAGGTAAGGATAGCCGTTGCAAAGGCAAGACTCCTTGAAGACCTTCAGCCAAAGAGTGTGCCGGTAGAGCATGCAGCAATGGTCGTCGGCGGAGGTGTCGGTGGTATTCAGGCTTCCCTTGACCTTGCAAACGCAGGAATCAAGACATACCTTGTCGAGCAGCTTCCGACAATCGGCGGAAGGATGTCCCAACTTGATAAAACTTTCCCGACGCTTGACTGTTCGCAGTGTATCCTGACACCAAAGATGGTGGACGCAGGCCGTCACCCGAACATTATACTCAAGACATACACAGAAGTCGAAACCGTGGAGGGCTACATCGGAAACTTTGAGATAACCCTCAGGAGGAAGGCACGCGGAACAAGAGACGCGAAAGAGATGAAGGCGGCAAAAATTGAAGGTTCAGGCTGCAACGGCTGTGGTGACTGTGCCTCAGTCTGTCCTGTCATAAAGCCAAATCCGTTTGAATTCGGAATGGCCCCGAGAAAGGCTATCTACATCTACCACCCCCAGGTTATGCCTCTTCAGTACACAATTGACTTTAACGCCTGTGTAAAGTGCGGACTGTGCAAAGAGATCTGCGGACCTGAGAAGAACGCAATTGACCTTGACATGGTCGACGAGCTTGAGAAGGTAAAAGTCGGATGTGTAATTCTTGCAACAGGATATGACCTTATCCCAATCGAAAACAAGGTCGAATGGGGATACAAGAGATACGAAAATGTCATCACCGGTCTTGAGTTTGAGCGTTTAATCTGTGCATCCGGACCAACCGGAGGTCACCTTATACGCCCGTCTGACGGTGTTACGCCGATGAAAGTCGGATTCGTTCTCTGTGCAGGATCAAGAGACAACACAGGCGGAGTTGCAAAACCCTACTGTTCAAGGTTCTGCTGCATGTATTCGCTTAAGCATGCACACCAGGTAATGGAGAAGATCCCGGGCTGCCAGCCATACATCTTCTACATGGATATCCGTTCTTTCGGTAAAATGTACGAGGAGTTCTACTACCGTATCCAGAACGAAGGCGCCAAGTTCATACGCGGACGTGTCGCAGCGCTACAGGAGGACCCGGTTACAAAGAACGTCTACGTAAAAGCGGAGGACACCCTTCTCGGAAGGCCGGTTTCAGTTGAATGTGACCTTGTAGTCCTTGCAGCTGCAATTCAGCCGAAACCTGATGCAGAGCATATACGCCAGATGTTTGGTATTTCAAAGTCTCAGGACGGATGGTACCTTGAAGCCCACCCAAAGCTGAACCCGTGCGGAACAACAACAGCAGGTATCTTCCTTGCAGGTGTCTGCCAGGGCCCGAAGGATATTCCTGACACAGTAGCACAGGCAGAAGGAGCGGCATCCGCGGCAAGCATTCCTATACACCAGGGAGAAGTTCAGCTTGAGCCTTATTTCGCCCAGTGTGTGGAAGACCTTTGTGCAGGCTGCGGAATGTGTGTTCCCCAGTGTCCGTACGGTGCACTCTCGTTAATCCAGAAAGAAGACGGCAGGCAGGTAATGACTGTAACAGAAGCAAAATGCAAAGGCTGCGGTACGTGCGGAGGTTTCTGCCCAGGCGGTGCTATTCGCATGCAGCACTTTACAAGTCCGCAGATATGCGCCCAGATAGATTCATTCCTCCTTGGCGGACTTGGAGGTGAACAGTAAATGGCAGAAGGAAACTGGAAACCAAAAATTATTGCAATCATCTGCAACTGGTGTTCATATGCAGGAGCAGATCTTGCGGGAGGTTCACGTATTCAGTACCCGCCTGATGTACGTGCAATACGCGTAATGTGTACAGGACGTGTAGACCCGCTTTTTATAATGAAAGCATTCCAGGACGGTGCAGACGGAGTTCTTGTATCCGGATGCCACTTCGGTGACTGCCACTATCTTGAAGGGAACTACAAATGCGCAAAGCGTATGTTCCTTGTTAAAAACGTCCTCAAAAATATCGGAGTCAACGATAAAAGGCTCAGGATGACCTTTGTATCCGCATCAGAAGGTGCAAAATGGGGTATGGTCATGGAAGACGTAGTCAAGACAGTAAAGGAACTGGGTCCAAGCCCGCTGAACAGGTGATATGACAATGGCAGATAAAATTTTGTTGAACATGATTACCCAGCGCTCCATTGAGGAAGGTATCGCAATGGAGATTGGAAAGCCTTCACCCGAATATTTCGATGCCTGTGCGCTCATTGAGATGAACGAGGATGATATCAAGGAGCTTGGTATCACCCCGAACACCAATGTAAAGGTCACAAGCGAAAGCGGTGAAGTAGTAGTTAAAGCGATTGTAGCCCGCCAGTCGTGTTACAGGGGTCTGTGCCATATACGCCAGAGTGTATGGGCAAACCAGGTAGTCCCCCCCAGAACACAGTCAACAGGCGAGCCGCAGTACAGCGGTTTTCCGGTAATTGTTGAACCGGCTCCAAATGAACGCATCAAATCAGCACTCGAGTGTGTCCAGGGAGCAGTCGGCCTTTGGAAAGGTGATGAGTAAATGCCGAAAGTAATCAAAAACGTAGGATGTCCATACTGTGGTACATGCTGTGATGATGTGGAAGTCACAGTGTCCGATGACGGCAAGAGAGTTCTTGAAGTAAAGAACGTCTGTGCAATCGGAACCCAGATATTCATGCACGGTGGCGACCATGAAGGCCGTATAAAACTCCCGCGTATGCGCCAGCCTGACGGCTCAATGAAGGATGTCAGCTTTGAAGAAGCTATTGACTATACAGCGAAAGTCCTCCTTAAGGCAAAAAAACCCCTTATGTACGGCTTTGGTTCAACCAACTGTGAAGGCCATGCGGCGGCTGCACGTGTTATGGAGAGGTCAGGAGGCTGCCTCGACAACTGTGCATCAATCTGTCACGGAAGTTCATTCCTGGCAATATTTGACAACGGCTACCCGTCATGCACACTCGGAGAGGTCAAGAACCGTGCAGATGTGGTAGTGTTCTGGGGTTCAAACCCTGCGCATGCACACCCGCGCCACATGTCAAGGTATTCTATCTTCCCGCGTGGATTCTTCACCGGTAAAGGCCACAACTCGAGGACGGTCATTGTAATCGACCCGAGGTATACAGACACGGCACGTGTTGCAGACCATTACCTCCAGGTGAGGCAGGGGCACGACTACGAACTGTTCGATGCATTCCGTATGGTCTGCCACGGTCACGAGGATGATATTCCTGATGTCGTTGCAAACATCCCGAAGGAGAAGATCCTTGAAGTTGCAGAAATCATTAAAAATGCACGCTACTGCAATTTCTTCTACGGGATGGGCCTGTGCCACTCCGACGGCCGAAACCACAACATCGATATCGCAATCTCTCTTACCCGTGACTTAAACGAGTTCACAAAGTGTACAATCATGGCTATGCGTGGCCACTACAACATTACAGGTCCCGGAGCGGTCTGGTCGTGGCAGTTCGGATTCCCTTACTGTCTTGACTTAACAAAGAAGACCATGGTTCATATGAATCCGGGTGAGACAAGCTCTGTAGACCTTGCGATGCGCGACGAGGTTGACGCATTCATAAACATCGGTACAGACGCAGGTGCACACTTCCCGATTCCGGCAGTACAGCACCTGAAGAAGCATCCTTTCATTACAGTCGATCCCCACATTAACATGGCAAGTGAAATATCGGACCTTCACGTCCCGGTAAAAATATGCGGTGTAGATGACGGAGGTATCGTTTATCGTATGGACAACGTTCCTATACAGTACAGAAAGGTGGTAGACGCTCCCGAAGGTGTTCCCTCAGATGAGGAATTCCTCGATGCAGTATACAATCGCATGGTAGAACTTGAAGGGGATGGATTCCTATGAGTGAGTACATCATCAAAAACGGGTTTGTATTTGACCCTCTTTTGGGCATCAAAGGTGAAAAAAAGGACATAGGTGTCAAGGACGGAAAAATTGTAGATGCATCTGAAGTCAAAAAAGGAAAAGTGATTGATGCATCCGGTAAGACCGTCATGGCCGGTGGTGTTGATATACACACGCACTGTGTCGGGCCAAAGGTCAACATCGGCCGCCTGATGCGTCCTGAGGACAAGCTTTTCAGAAGCCGCGTAAAAGAAGGCAATACAAGGGTTCAGATGGGATTTGCAGTACCGAGCACATTCGCAACAGGATACGAATATGCACGTATGGGGTATGTATATGCAAACGAAGCTGCAATGCCGCCTCTTGACTCCCCGCATATTCACGAGGAAATCCGTGATACGCCTATCATAGATATCTCAGCCATGCCTGTTCTCGGAAACAACTGGTTCCAGCTTGAATACCTGAAGAACAAGGAATTTGACAATAATGCCGCATATACTGCCTGGCTTTTGAACGCAACCAAGGGATTCGGTATAAAGTGCGTGAACCCCGGCGGAAGTGAGGCCTGGGGCTGGGGTATGAACTGTACAACAATTCATGACCCTGTTCCATACTTTGACATAACACCTGCAGAGATTATAAAGGGCCAGATGCAGACAAATGAGGAGCTTGGCCTTCCGCATTCCCTGCATATTCACCCGAACAACATCGGAAATCCAGGCAACTACGAGACGACACTTGATACGTTAAAGCTTGCAGAGGGCGTAAAGACCAACAACAAGTTCGGCCGTGACCAGGTCCTTCATAACACCCATCTCCAGTTCCACTCCTACGACGGAACAGGCTGGGGTGACTTCTGCTCGGCATCACAGCAGGTTATGGACTACGTGAACAAGCAGAAAAACATCTCGTTTGATCTTGGGTGCGTTACGTTTGACGAAACTACTACGATGACCGCAGACGGCCCGTTCGAGTATCACCTTCAGATGCTTAACCACCTTAAGTGGGCAAACAGCGATGTGGAGCTTGAGACGTCTTCAGGTATTGTACCTTACGTATACGACCCGAAGATCAAGGTCTGCGACATCCAGTGGGCTATCGGTCTTGAGCTTGCACTTCTTGCAAAGGATCACATGAGATGCCACCTGACGACAGACCACCCGAATGCGGGCCCGTTCTTCCGCTACCCGCGTATCATAAAGTGGCTCATGTCAAAGAAATCACGTGACAGTCTTCTGCACTCGTTCAAGTGGGCTGACAAGGTTATCGATGCAACGATTCTCGAGTCTCTGGACCGCGAGCTGAATCTCTACGAGATAGCACAGATGACACGTGCCGGAACGGCAAAGTGTCTCGGTATTTCGGACATGTACGGTTCACTCAGGGAAGGTACAAACGCAAACATTGCTATATACAACATCAACCCGGAGGATATGCCGTCTGATCCCGAGCTTATCGAGAAGGCATTCGCTGAAACCGCATACACCATTAAGGACGGTGTCATCGTTGTTGAGAACGGTAAAGTTGTTGCAACTACACCTAACTACACGGTCTGGACCCACGTCAGGGTACCTGACAATCCAATCGTTGACCACGACATTCGCGAGAAATTTGCCAAGTACTACACGGTAGGCCTTGAGAATTACATGGTGTTTGATGAACACGTCCACAACCCACGCGCTATTGAGGTTGATACTACAGCATGAGGTGAACAAGGTTATGAGTACAGTTACAATTACAGCTAAAGGAACTCACGAGCTTTACCTTGAGGCGTACAATGTCACACCGGATGCATTTGCCGGGAAGACAGCTGTGGAAATTGCCGAAATAGAGTGCCACGAGGGAAACCTCAAATCAAAACTCGGCGAGTATTTTGATATTGAAGGCAACGGCGGTGCAACAGCTGCAGAGACAACTATTGTTGTCAGGGGCGACTGCAAAAAGATAAAGCGTATCGGTCAGCAGATGACCGCTGGCGAAGTTATAGTCGAGAGCGACTGCGATATGTACACAGCCGGCTGGATGAAAGGCGGCAAAGTGCATGTAAAAGGAAACGTCGACTCGTTCTGCGGTATTGGTATGGAAGGCGGGGAGTTCATCGTCGACGGCGATGCACAGAACCATGTGGGAAGTGCCTACCGTGGTGACTGGCGCGGTATGAAAGGCGGACTTATCCACGTAAAGGGAAATGCCGGCAGTGATATCGCAACCTTCATGAGAGGCGGAAAAATCATCATCGACGGCGATGCATTTATCCACGTCGCGACCCACGCCGAAGGCGGAACGGTTATAATCAAAGGCAGCGTTGAGTCCCGTGTCGGCGGTCAGATGGTCAAGGGAGACGTATATGTCTACAAAGGCATCAAATACATGATGCCCGGATTCAAGTACGTTGATGATGTTGACGCTGAAGTTGAAGGGGAAACTGCAAAATTCGCACACTATATCGGTGACCTGGGCGAACGCCACCCCAAGAGAAAGGGTGAGATCGTCTACGGTAATATATACCTTAAAAAATAATTTTTTTTGTTTTTATCAAGAATTGTTTTATACTGCCAAAATCCGGATTTTCAGGGTTTTTATTGCATTTGATTATACTGTTGTCCCGGAATCATTATTTTATCAGGAGTATATTCCTGTTTTTGTCATAAAAAAGGTTAAAGCTTGATTTTTCATGTTTCTTGGGGTTAGAATAGTAAGCTTCCGGAATATTTAAAAAAAATTATCTCATATCTGCCACCAGACTACAAATATTCCTATTAATATCAGGGCGATTCCCATTGCAAATCTTATTTTGTTCCTGTACCTGAGTCTTGCAGAGTCCACGAATTTCGGTGAAAGTCCGAATCCTACTGCAAAGGTTATCATGAGCAGAGGCATAACGAAGAATAGATTGTATAAAAGAAGATAAGGGACACCTTCAGTAAAGGTCATTTCCGATGACAAAAGGCTGATTATTGCAAGGTATATGCCGCCCGTACACGGGAGTTCAAACATTCCGACAATTATTCCCAGTAAAAAAGATGAAGGTAATGTTGCCTTATTAATGAACTTCCCTATGATCCCTTTTGAAGATGCGGGTATCGATAAAGATGCCCGTGTGTCTTTTTTCAGTGAATCGAGGATGTTTATAAGTCCGGCCGTGATTGCGACAATTCCCGCAAACAGTGAAAATATGTAGGAGTAGCCTGTAAACCTGACAAAGTTCATTATTCCAAGTCCTGCAAAAAAATAGAAGACAAATACCGCCAGTGTGTAGAAAAGTCCTGAGAAAAGAACTTTTTTTCCATGACCTGATGATAGAAGGGATATAATCAGGAAGACAAGGACTGCAAATGCACACGGATTTATTCCGTCAATAAGTCCTGCAGATGCGACAAGAATAATTCCCGCCGGGATGTCACTTCTAAGATCAGTTGAATTTTCGTATTTGTCTTCTTCTATCCACCTTTTTTCATATTCAATGTCCGGAATAAGTCCTTTGTCAAGTGCTTCAAATACGGATTCCGAGTTTTCAGTTATGGGAGCCATTCCGGACAAAACTACCGTGTCACCTGTAAAAAGAATCGGGTAAGAGACATAGTGCATGTGATATTGCGCCCCGAACTCATAAAGAAGGGTCAGGTTTTCGGTCGAGTTGTAAAGGTCGTAATACCGGACCTTAATTTCAGGGTATCTGTCCGAAAGGTTCTCCAGGCCGGGAAGAACTCTTACGCATGAACTGCACCGGCTGCTGTAAAATACTGTCACTGTAGTGTTTGCATCTGGTATGAGGTCTTTGAAGAGGTCTTCTGGTGTGACGTTTGAACCGGCAAAGACCGCCGGGCCGGAAAAATTCATTGCGACGTTTTTGTCTTCTGCGCATACAGGAAAAACCAGGTATGAAAAAAACAGTATAAATAGGCAAAATCTGCAAAAAAAAGTATATTCTTTTTTTATTTTGGAGAGCATCTTAAATAATTCTAATTGTTGTCTTAACGGATTGGATTTTGATCATTTTTGGCAGAAACATATGAATAAAACGGGTACAGGCTTTGAATTATCAAAGCTGTATAAAAAAGGAAATCCTGGCAATTTTCTGTCGGATTCTTTTTATGCAGCAGATAGTTTTAGCCTTTTCCTGTTTTTTTTGACTTTACATCTTATTTTTCTATGACGTAATCTTCACCCCGCACGTCGAGATTGTGTTTCCCGACCTGTCACCGGTCTGGAGGATAAAGGTCTTGCCAACATTATTCGGGTTGCGGTAGCAGAGAGACCAAAGAGATGCATAGCAGGTATAGCCGCCGCCTTTACACTTGTAATAAGTAGGCTTTTTCTTCCAGTCCCAGCCACGTATTGATAATCCCACGTCAGGCTGAAGAATCGGGGCCGTGCAGTTATAGGCTGAAATGTAGAGGGTGTCTCCGGGGTTAAACGAGGACTTTCCGCCGGAATTGTTCAGGAACACCAGGTCCCCGTTTTTGTCGGAGATTATGCTCCTGTTGATTTCCTCTGTGGTAAGCGATTCTGTGTTCGGCCCGAAGCCGTCTCCGTTCTGGGTTGTGAAGACGAGACTGTCAAGAGGTATCGCCTCCCCTCCGCAATGGGTGATTGTCATGCCCTGCGAGACGCTGAATGTTGCACTTATTGTTGCCTGCGGGGCCTTTGACTGGGTATGCGCCAGACCTCCGGCAAATGCCGAGACTACAGCAGCTATTATTATCGTAACCACAAGCATGAGCATCACACCGACAACTGGTGAGACCGCATCGATTTTTGCTCCTTTCATGCGCTCACCGTCACGTCCTTGTCAAAGATTGTCTTCCCGCTCGGGATATAGATAACCTTAACGTTTACAGTATCCCCTGTCCGCAGGTTCTCCCACCCGCATCCAAGCACTGCCTGGGTATTGTCGACCTGTCCGCCGTCGGCAATGATGTCAGCGGGAGTGGTCTTGTCCCCGGTATATACATTATACACGTACCTGCTCCAGGGGTCGTTGATTTTACCATCCGACTGGTAGTGGAATAAACTGGTAATTAACTGCCTGTCTTCAGACATTACATTTGTGCCATAACCGCCATAAAAAAATGCACCTCCAATTTTTCCTTTACCCGGATAACCCCCGACCACAGGATCGTTTGCCTTACATTCACCGATAGGCTCGGCTGTCAGGACAGTCCCCTGTTCCAGGGCATAGTTCCCGAAATATGCTGTTTTTTGATAGGAACTCCACTTTGTGACAGGAACCGACCCCTCAACGCCGGTACCCGATCCGAATGGTGCAACACCACCTCCGTTCGTGTAGGTTCTGTCAGTGCGGGTGTTGGAGACACCCGGAAGTACTTCAGCACCGCCGTGATAGATTGTGCCGAGCGGCAGCCCGAGGACGCAGCCGGCACCATCGACTTCCTCCCATTGCGTTGCGTCGTCCTTATGCAGCACGTCAATATACGTATTTGTTTTTACGGTGGTCGTCCACGAGGTGATAATTTTCAGGTCACTTGTCGGAATAGGCTCGCTGACCCCTGTTACTTTTGCGTGGAATCCGCTGTCCCTGTAAGTGCCGGAATTCGTTATACTTACATCCATACTAAGAGAAGGGGCCTTCTGGCTGTCGCTCTCTATTAGTCCTCCTGCGAACCCGCTTACAATAGCCGCGATGATAATCGTTACGACAAGCATCAGCATGACGCCTACAACAGGAGAGACTGCAGAATAATTCTCATTTTTCATAATAAATCCTCCATAGGTCATGCCGTTACCAGTACGTCGCTCTTTGAGATCAGGTGACCTTCCGTATCACTCACTTCCAGGATGAAGCTCTTGCCAATGCTGTCCTGGTTTCTTATGCAGTGCGCCCAGGCTACGGTCTGTGTCCCGTTGTATGTGTAGCCGTCCTCCCCGATATTGTCCTCAAAGTCCGTCGGGGCGACATTGGGCTGGGAAACGTTGCATGTGCAGTACTTCGGTTCAACGGTTATTATGTTCCCGGGGTTGAAGGAGACCATAAAGTATGTCCCCTGTTTTGTCACTACAGGGCCTTTGCCTCTATCGGTACTTACGTAGGTTTTGGAGAGATCAAGTGCCTCTGCTGTTGTAGATTCGAGATTCGGGCCGAATGTGGGGCCGTCCCTGATTGTGAATATAAGGTTCTTTGTAGGAAGGGAATCCCCTCCTGCATGGGTGATAGTCATGCCTTCTGATATACTGAAAGTTCCCCTGATGTTTGCCTGCGGGGCCTTACTCTGCCCTTCCATAAGTCCTCCTGAAAAAGCGGAGACGACCGCTGCAATGATGATTGTAACGACGAGCATCAGCATGACGCCTACAACAGGAGAGACCGCATAGTTGTTTTCTCTCATAATCAGCCCTCCAGGACAGTGACGTCCTTTGAGAATATTGTCTTCCCGCTCGGCACGAAAACGACTTTTACGGAAACCGTGTCTCCCGCCCTGAGTTTTTCCCAGCCGCAGCCGAGTACGGCCTGCATCGGGTCTATGTAATTTTCGCTGTCAAAATCCGTGTATAAATAATCTGACACCACACCATAGCCGCACAGGTTACCAAAACTATCGTTATAACAGTCTCCTGTCCCGTCATTTCTGCCGCCGAACGGCTGTGCACTCATACTCACTCCGTTTGAAAGCGTGTAGTTCCCGAATTGTCGTTCAGGTACTTTGCCAGGTGTCAGTGCACTTCCGGAAATTCCCGGTTCTCCCGGGACTGACGCCATTCCAAAACCGTATGGTGCTATACTTGCCACATTCAGGCCGGATGAAGCCACAGACGGCTCAAAAACATTTAAGACGTTTCCTATAGACGCATTTCCGCCTGTAATATCATTTTTCTTCCATGATGTGACGATTTTGAGATCACTTGTCCTGACAGGGTCGCTTACTCCCGTCACAGTTGCGGAAAAACCGCTGTTTACCCATGTGCCTGAATTTGTTATTTTAACGTCCATTGCAAGTGCCGGAGACTTCTGGCAGCCGCCCGCGACAAGGCCGCCGGCAAATCCGCTCACAACGGTTGCAATTATAATCGTCACGACAAGCATCAGCATTACACCGACAACGGGAGATACGGCGTTATCATTAAATTTTCTCATTTGTTTATCACCCGCATTTATGCAGTGATTGTAACCTCACTTCTGCATATGAGGTTCCCGCTCTTGTCGCTTACATCAAGATAAAAGTTGTTTCCGATATTGTCGTTGTTTTTAAAGCATAAAGCCCAGTGGTTCTGGTATTTGCCGTCACTGGTATAGCTGTAGCCGTCACTTCCAAGTTTGTCTGTATAATCGTCAGGTACGACAACAGGCTGGAGCAGGTCGCACCTGATTGAAGAAGCATTAATATACAGGGTATCGCCCGATTTAAACGAAGTAACGTTTGTACTCCCGTCACCGTAATCGAGAAGTCTTCCCTGGCTGTCGGTGATTATTGTTTTGTCAAGTACCTGTGCTGTTGCCTGTTCAAGGTTAGGTCCGAATACCGGGCTGTTCCTTACAGTAAAGACCAAATCGTTTATTGCAAGTGCATCACCGCCCATGTGGGTGATCTCCATTCCCGAGCTTATGCTGAAAGACCCCTGGATTGTTGCCTGGGGAGCTTTCTGGTGACTGTCCATCGAACTGCCTGCAAAAGCTGAAACTACCGCCGCTATGATGATTGTAACTACAAGCATCATCATAACTCCCACGACAGGTGAGACTGCATTGTCATCCGGTTTTAATGACATTATTAGCCCTCCGTTACTGCAACATTTTTTTCAAATATGACTTTTCCTGTAGGAATGTGGATTACCTTGACATTCACGGTATCCCCGACTCTCAGGGCCTCCCACCCTGTTCCGAGAACAGACTGTGCAGCATCAGCATTTCTCCAGTACAAACCACCGTTACTGTACGTATAGCCGGTAACGACACCATAACCGCCGGTGTCGCTCATGCCTACAGATGAACCGATTGCGTCTTCCTGGTAACTGCCGTACGGGTATGCAATGAGACCTGTTCCCTGTACAAGTGAATAGTTTCCAAAGTGCTGGTTAAGGTTTTTGTATGCTTTTGTCAGGTATTGTTCATCAGAAGAGGAAATTACACCCGGGCCATACCCGTATGGAGCACAGCTGTAGTTTAGTCTGGGACATCTTACGTTTGTAACAAGAGGTGTTGTTGTGCTCCCTCCTGGTGTTACATCTCCGGAATCATCGGTAATTTTCCATGATGTCGCTATTTTTATATCCTTTGTCGGAATAGGATCACTGACACTTGTAACGGTCGCCGAAAATCCGCTTCCTATGTAAGAGCCCGTATTTGAAATTTTTACGTCCATTGTAAGAAGCGGTGCGTTCTGGTCGGTCCCGTCTACAAGACCTCCGGCAAATCCGCTTACAACCGCTGCAATTATGATGGTGACGACAAGCATCAGCATCACGCCGACAACCGGCGATACAGCGCTATCGCTATCTTTTAAAGGTTTTATTTTCAGAAGATTCATGTTTTCCCCTCCGGCTTTAGGGCCGGCTGCACAGAAGTGGACCAGACTGTCTGTGAGGAGCCACTCCGCAGGGTAGTTTTTGATAATTATTATACTTAACTATGATCATTTATTTAGTATTTAATATTAACATAACTAATTTAACTATATATACTAAGGTAAAAAAATGACATATGCCCGGGTAGATCCATCAAAAATATTCACGAAAAAGTTCATCTGTTTTTGAGTTAAAAAGTGATTATAAGAAGATTATTGAATTAATAAATCGTTTATCTGATTAGTTATCTAACCGTAATTAACCAGCTTCCTGAAAAAAGCTGTATTTTCAGATCTGCCACCACACTACAAATATTCCTATTGCAATCAGAACAATTCCCATAATAAGTCTTACTTTGCCCCTGTATCTTAGTCTTGCAGAGTCCACGAATTTCGGCGAAAGCCCGAGGAAAACTGCAAAGGTTATCAGCAAAAGCGGCATTACGAAAAATATGTTATACAGAATAAGATAGGGGACTCCTTCAGAAAAGGTCATCTCCGATGACAAAAGACTGATTATGGCGAGGTATATGCCTCCTGTACACGGGAGTTCGAACATCCCGACTATTATTCCTAGGATAAATGAAGAGGGTAATGTTGCCCTTTTAACGAATTTTCCTATAATTCCTTTTGAAGATGCCGGTATCGATAAGGATGACCGGGGGTCATTTCGCAACGAATCGATGATGTTTACAAGACCGGCCGTTATAGCAATAATTCCGGCAAGTATTGAGAAATAAAACGACAGACCTGAAAGATTTACAATACTCATTATCCCGAGTCCTGCCAGGGTGTAAAAAAGGAAAACAGCAAAAGTATAGAAAAGTCCTGAGATAAGAACTTTTTTCCCTGAGTCTGTTGCCATAAGGGAGATCAAAAGAAAAATAAGGACTGCAAATGCACACGGATTTATTCCGTCCAGAAGTCCTGCAGATGCGACAAGAATAATTCCCGCCGGGATGTCACTTCTAAGATCAGCTGAATCTTTGTATTCGTCTTCTTCTATCCACCTTTTTTCATATTCAATGTCCGGAATAAGTCCTTTGTCAAGTGCTTCAAATACGGATTCCGAGTTTTCAGTTATGGGAGCCATTCCGGACAAAACTACCGTGTCACCTGTAAAAAGAATCGGGTAAGAGACATAGTGCATGTGATATTGCGCCCCTAACTCATAAAGAAGGGTCAGGTTTTCGGTCGAGTTGTAAAGGTCGTAATACCGGACCTTAATTTCAGGGTATCTGTCCGAAAGGTTCTCCAGGCCGGGAAGAACTCTTACGCATGAACTGCACCGGCTGCTGTAGAATATCGTTACCGAGGTGTTTGCATCTGATATGAGGTCTTTGAAGAGGTCTTCTGGTGTGACGTTTGAACCGGTTGAAGTTATCGGGTCAGCAGAGAGTGTTGTGCCGCTGTTGTTTTCTGCACATACGGGTAAAACCAGAATCAAAAGAAAAAGTAGAAAAAAACAAAAATAAGTGTATTCTTTTTTTATTTTGAATATCATCACTAATCCTGCGGGTATTTTTGTGAATTAAATTATCCTCATCTTTTGGTTGAACATATGAACAAAACAGGTACGGGCGGAAATTATGAAAACTGCATAAAAATATAATCTGCAATAAATTTTTGTCAGATTGCCTTTATGCAGCAGAATATTCAGCATTTTCCTGTTTTTTTGATTTTTCATCAGATTTCTTTCTATGACGTAATCTTCACATCGCATTTCGAGATTATGTTTCCGTTCCTGTCACTTGCTTTGAATGTAAAGACTTTGCCAACATTGTCCGGGTTCCTGAAGCAGAGCATCCATAAGGCATCACAGTTAGTCCCCTCGTACGTAGTTGGATTATTCTCCCAGTCCCAGGGAGCACCGCATTTTGAACCATGTATATCATCAAACAAAGGTGCGGAAACAGAATACTGCAGAAGGCTGCAGGTACAATTGTATGGAGTGATATAGAGAGTGTCACCGGGGTTAAAGGACGATTTGCCACCTACGCTGTTTGTTGAGAAGACCTGGTTGCCGTCTTTATCGGTAATTAAAGTCAAATCAATTTTTTGTGTTGTGACTTTCTCTGCGTTGGGACCGAAACCGTTCCCATTGCTTGTTATTAACACCAGATCATCAAGAGGTATAGCGTCTCCTCCATCGTGAGTGATTGTCATACCTCCTGAAACACTGAATGTTGCTCCAATCTTTGCCTGCAGAGCCTCTGACTGGCTGTCGGCCATCCCTGAGCCGAACGCCGATACGACCGCGGCGATGATAATCGTTACGACGAGCATCATCATCACACCGACAACAGGTGAAACGGCATTATTGTCTCTGATATTCATAGTGTTCCCCTTCATGAATAGCTCACCACCACATCCTGATCGAAGATCGTTTTCCCGGAAGGAGTATACACAACTTTTACGTTTACGACATCTCCTCCCCGGAGGTTTTCCCATCCGCAGCCAAGAACTGCCTGCATACCGTCGACCTCTCCCCCGTCGGCAATAATATCAACTGGCACCGTTTCATTGCCGGTATATAATGTATAAGTTCTCTTATCACTCTGGTACATATATGGGTGAGTTAACTTGCCTTTAGATAAAGTGCCATAACCGCCCCCTATAAAATCATCAGGATCTCCACCAGTTCTTGGATAATAAATACATCGTCCGGCTGCTTCAGCAAGCATGACAGTTCCCTGCTCGAGACTGTAGTTTCCAAAATGGGTTACTGAAAAAAACTGCCAGTTATACATTGGAATAGTCGGACCGCTTGTATCATAAGCCATACTTGGTGCAATATCAGATGTAGTTGTATTAGTTACCCCGGGGCCAAAGCCATATGGAGCAACGCTCATTGCAGTTTTATGTGTATATGAATTTGAAACACCCGGAATACATTCAGCACCGCCATGATATACAGTCCCAAGCGGCAGGCCGAGGGTACAGCCCTTACCTTTCATTGCACTCCCTTCTGGAATTTTCTTATATATACCATCAACAAGTACGTAGATGGATATGCCATTTCCAAGTATGTAGCTGTTCTTTTTTACCTTCGTTGTCCAGGAAGTGACAATCTTTATATCTGATGTACTGATCGGTTCACTCACCCCGGTAACAGTTGCTGCAAATTCACTTCCTCTGTAATTACCGGAATTTGTTATCTGAACGTCCATTGCAAGTGACGGCGTCTTGTGTCCCCCGTTTTCAATAAGCCCTCCGGCAAACCCGCTGACTACTGCTGCAATGATGATTGTCACGACAAGCATAAGCATAACACCTACGACAGGAGACACAGCAGATTCATCATTTTTGCCAGTTCTGTGCCTGAAAACAGGTTTTCCCTTTGTTGAAATCTTCAATATTTAACCCTCCTTGAAAATTAGCACTCATGCCGTTACCAGAACATCAGTCTTTGAAATCAGGTGGCCACCCGTGTCACTTACTTCAAGGATGAATTTTTTTCCGATACTGTCCTGATTTCTGATACAGTAAGCCCATGAAGCCGTCTGGTTTCCTTTGTAAGTATAGTTGTCTTCACCGACATTTTCTTCAAAATCAGTAGGCGCAACATTAGGCTGCATTATATTGCACGTACAGTCTTCAGGATCAATTGTTACCGTATCACCTGAGTTGAAAGATGTCATATAAAAGGCACCATCTATAGTTCTCATAGGTCCTTCACCCCTGTCAGGCGTATTCACTTTTATCGTGGTCATATCAAGTGTCTGTGCCGTTGATGATTCAAGATTCGGCCCGAATGTAGAGCCATCACGAATCGTGAATATGATGTCTTTTGTCGCAAGAGAATCTCCGCCTGCATGTGAGATGGTCATCCCTTCGGATATGCTGAATGTTCCTTTGATATTTGCCTGAGGAGCCTTTGTCTGTCCGCTGGTAAGTCCGCCTGAAAAAGCGGAGACAACCGCTGCAATGATAATTGTCACGACAAGCATCAGCATAACACCGACAACAGGAGAGACTGCATTGTCATTTGATTTATATGCCATGATTAGCCCTCCGTTACCGGGATGTCCTTTGAAAAGACCGTTTTTCCGGTAGGTACAAAGACTACCTTTACAGAGACTGTATCTCCAGACCTGAGCTCTTCCCACCCGTATCCAAGAACTGCCTGCATGGGGTCGGTATAATCCCTGCTGTCAGAAGTGTATGCAAATGGAGATTTTACCCCGTAGCCGCTTGTATACGCTTTACCTGTACCGTCTTTCAGTTCTCCGTAAGGCTTTGCACTCATGCTTACGCCTGTTGTGAGTGTGTAGTTTCCAAACTGCCACTCCGGTACCTTGTACTGTGTCAGTGCATTTCCTGAAACCGCCGGTTCTCCCGGGACAGTCGCAAGTCCGGAACCGTACGGTGCTATGCTTGCGACATTCAGTCCCGATGAGGCTGAAAGAGGCTCAATCACATTAACATTTGCCACACGACCGGCAGAAGTATTCCCGCCGGTAATGATTGTCCCGTTTTTAATTTGCTCCAGTTCCTCGTTTGCAGTGCCGTAATTGTACTTCATTTTTGTCTTCCAGGACGTTACTATCTTAAGGTCGCTCGTCTGAATCGGCTCACTTACTCCGGTTACAACCGCAGAAAAACCGCTTCCTGTCCATGTACCTGAATTTGTTATCTTAACGTCCATGGAAAGAGCGGGGGACTTCTGGCTGCCTGATGCAACAAGACCCCCTGCAAATCCGCTGACTACTGTTGCAATGATTATTGTGACAACAAGCATCAGCATAACACCCACAACAGGAGAGACCGCAGAATCATTTTTCATTATCATTTCCTTTTCTCCCTGTCATCACGCAGTTATCGTGACCTCGCTTCTGCAGATGAGGTTTCCGCTCTTGTCGCTTACATCAAGGTAGAAGGTGTTTCCTATATTGTCGTTGTTTTTGAAGCACAGCGCCCAACGCTCCTGTTTTTCACCTGAATATGTGTAGCCGTCGCTGCCATGTTTAGATGTATAATCGTCGGGCACAACAATGGGCTGCAAAAGATCGCACTTTATGGAAGATGCGTTGATATACAGGGTATCGCCGGATTTAAACGATGTAGCGTTTGTGCTCCCGTCACCGTAATCAAGAGGACGTCCCCGTCCGTCGTAGATAGTGGTTTTGTCGAGAGTCTGCGCAGTCACCTGTTCAAGATTTGGTCCGAATACCGGGCTGTTTCTTACAGTAAAGACCAAATCGTTTGTTGCAAGTGCATCTCCGCCCATATGCGTAATCTCCATCCCTGAACCTATGCTGAAAGTTCCCTGTATTGTTGCCTGGGAAGCTTTCTGCTGGCTGTTCATGGAACTTCCCGCAAATGCGGAAACAACCGCCGCAATGATAATTGTGACAACAAGCATCATCATGACGCCTACGACAGGTGAGACTGCTGTGTCATTTGTTTTCATAAAATCAGCCCTCCGTAACCGCGACATTCTTTTCGAATATCACTTTTCCGGTCGGTATATGAATGACCTTGACGTTCACAGTGTCACCTGTCCTTAACTTCTCCCATCCGTTACCCAGGACAGCAGTTGCAGCATCAGTAGCACTGTCTTTATAAGAGCCGCCTCTCGTGTAGGTGTAGTCAGTCACTACCCCGTATCCGCCCGTGTCACTATGTTTTGGAGAAGCTCCTACAGCTTTCTCTGAGTTGCTTCCGTAAGCGTATGCAGTAAGACCCGTTCCCTGTACAAGGGAATAATTCCCGAACTGCTGTCCGGGCTTGTCGAATGGATTAACCAAATCCTGTGCACCTGAAGAAGAGTTCACGCCCGGACCAAATCCATAGGGAGCACAACTTTCAATAAGATCAGTTGACTTATCTTCTGATGTTATCTCAGGGCTTTTTACGTTTGAAACAAACGGTGATGCAGTGCTCCCTCCTGCTGTAACACTTCCCGTGTCACCGGTAACTTTCCAGGATGTCGCTATTTTTATATCCTTTGTCCGGATAGGATCGCTTACACTTGTAACGGTCGCCGAAAATCCGCTCCCTATATAAGTGCCCGTGTTCGAAATCTTTACATCCATTGTAAGAAGCGGCGCCTTCTGGTCAGTCCCCCCGACAAGACCTCCGGCAAACCCGCTTACAACCGCTGCAATAATGATGGTGACGACAAGCATCAGCATCACGCCGACAACCGGCGATACAGCGCTATCGCTATTGTTTAAAGGCTTTTTTTCCAGAAAATTCATGTTTTCCCCTCCGGCTTTAAGGCCGGCTGCACAGAAGTGGACCAGGCTGTCAGTGAGGAGCCACTTCGCAGGATCTCTTTTTGATAATTCTTTTACTTAATTATGATCATTTATTTAAAATTAAACATTAACATTATTTGATTAACAGGATCCGTTATAGCAAGAAAAAGGCATTTTACGGATTTGCAGATCAAATTCCAATGAATTACATGTACTAAAAAAATCTGTCTCTAAAAATCGTTATAATAGTTAAGCCGGTTATTATTAAAAAAAGAATATCCCTGAAAAAATATACATCCGGTAACTGCAATACCCGGAAATGAATTATTTGATATGGAATCGATTATAGATCAATCACCTGTTTAAGGGGGCGACAAAATTAGTGAAACTGTCCAGGTCTGGCCGGGTATAGAGGGGTGAATCCCGTGCAAAAAAAGAATTCCGGAACAGCTCAGAATGGCGCCATTACAAAAAAACGCCATACAACATCATTCTTCTTAGGATCAGAACTTCCTGTCGATCTTAGTGAAATGCTCCTATATATAGAAGAAAGGCCGCATAATCCGGTAAAAGTTCCCTTTCCACAGGCAAACGACCTGGATAAAATACTTGACATGGTGGTCTCTTTTGATGAAAAGTGGAAAACAAGTGAACAGATCTCAGAACAGTTCAAATTTAACGGGCGGCAGGGTGAGTATTATGCAAATGCTGCAATTTACCTGGACTTTTTGGAGAGGGACCCTCATTATAAAAGTTTTTTCCTTTTAACAAGGCTTGGAAACGAGGTTAAAAATTACCCTTTGAGGAGGTACCGCAACAAAATATTACTGGTACAGCTGATGAGAAAACCGGTTTTTCGTTCTGCTGCAATGCTTCTGAAAGAGTGCGGCTATGATTTAAAGAAAGTTACAAGAGAATCCGTGGCGCAAATAATCAAAGATAATTACAGTAATTACAGCATGGTGACATGCAGGAGAAGGGCTTCTACTGTAATAAGCTGGATAAAATGGGTCTGTCTTAATTTCAAATTCAAATCTGAGTAATCCAAAGTGTGGTATGGAAATTCAGCGTGTGTTAGCAACATTTAGTTAACATATTGAGTTATTTAATCCACAATACAATTTTTTATGGCATTTTATGAATATTCCTGAAGCAACCGAAAGGACACTTCCTGATTACAGGTTGAGATTTGTAATTCTTTTTGTCGCTGTTTTTGCCTGTGCCCTTATTTCTCTTTGCATAGGGCGTTTTTCGATATGTATAGACGACGTTGTAAAGATTCTTTCGTCAAACATCCTTTCTTTAGTAAATATATCCCCTTTTGAGCACACGTGGGACTACGCGATGAACAGCGTTGTGTGCGGTATCCGGCTCCCGAGAATTCTTGCCGCAATCCTTGTTGGTGCTGCACTTTCAACGGCAGGTGCAGCCTATCAGGGAATGTTCCAAAACCCCCTGGTATCTCCTGATATACTGGGAGCTTCGGCCGGTGCAGGTTTCGGGGCGGCCCTTGCAATATATCTTTACCTTGGAAGCAGTGCCGTAACTCTCTTTGCCTTTGTGGGCGGAATGACAGCCGTTGGTGTTGCATACTGCGTGAGCAGGCTTGCAAGAGGATCGCCCACATTGAGCATGGTACTTGCGGGAATTCTTGTCGGAAGTCTGTTTTCAGCGTCCCTTTCCTACATAAAGCTTACGGCGGACACCACCGACCAGCTCCCCGCGATAACCTACTGGCTCATGGGAAGCCTTTCAGCGGTCACGATGAACGACATATTTTATGCAGGACCTATAATAATTGCAGGGCTTATACCCCTGATTCTTCTCCGGTGGAGGCTCAACGTCCTTACAGTCGGCGAGGACGAGGCGAAGAGCATGGGAATTAACACGACCCTCCTGCGAATTGTCGTTATTGCCTGTGCGACACTTATAACAGCTGTCTCTGTGTCCATTTCCGGGATTATCGGGTGGGTAGGACTTGTAATACCGCATTTCTGCAGAATGGTCTTCGGTTACGACTACAGGAGGATTATTCCTGCCGCAATTTTTATGGGGGGGGGTTTTCTTCTTCTGGTTGACGACTTTGCAAGAACTATGGCTTCAATCGAGGTTCCGCTCGGAATTCTTACTTCCTTTATCGGAGGACCTATATTCGCGTATCTTCTGATTACGGGAGGCAGGCGTTCATGACGCTTGAGGTGAAAGACCTGACGTTTTCGTACCGGAAAAAGTCCAGGAAGGTCTTGTCCGACGTTTCATTTTCCGCAAAGGAGGGCGATCTCCTCGCAGTTCTCGGCCCGAACGGTGTCGGCAAAAGCACGATGTTTCGGTGCATCCTCGGTTTTTTGAAAGACTATTCGGGTTCTGTTTACCTGGATGATGCAGACATAAAGACTCTTGATCACAGGCAGATAGCGAAAAAGGTGGCTTACATACCGCAGTCGACATATCCTGTGTTTAATTTCACTGTCCTTGACGTCGTCCTGATGGGGCTTACGAACCAGATAAGTATTATTTCAGAACCAAAACAGGAGCATATAGACAAGGCCTGCGAGGCCATGAAAAGTCTTGGTATAGCTCATCTTAAAAACGCCGGTTACGGTGAAATCTCCGGCGGTGAACGACAGCTTGCGCTTATTGCACGTGCTCTAGTCCAGAATGCAAAAATTCTCATTATGGATGAACCTACAGCAAACCTTGACTACGGAAACCAGTCCAGGGTCATGAAAAGAATCGTCGGCCTTGCAGGGGGAGGATATATTGTGATATTGTCGACTCACAACCCGGATCATGCCTTTTTGTATGCAAACCGCGTCCTGATGATTTACGACGGAAAGGTTATCGCGGACGGCAGGCCTGAAGATGTAATGACTGCCGGCCTGATAAAAAAGGTATATGGTGTGGAAGTAAATATTGAAGATTACGAGAATACCATGCGTCACCATAAGATCTGCATCCCGCGTGACGGTTAGGATGATGTTGCGTTTTAATTTCCTGGAAGTTTTCAGGCGTCAGTTAGGAAAGGGGTTGAAAACGGGAGTATGAACAGTTGCAGTGCTTTTCAGCTTTATCGCAAGACTTCCTGTGCATTTTCCGCGGTCGTTTTTTGTTAAACAGATGTTGTTGATTTAAAAGGAAGATTCAGCAAATATTATGATTTTTAAGACCTCAATTAGATCTTAATATTAAACATGAAGCTAGTAACAGTTGCCGGGCCGCCGTCATCCGGCAAAACATCAGTAATTATAAAGACAATTTCTGCGCTCGGGCTGCCTGAAGGAAAAGTAGGTGTTGTCAAGTTCGATTCCCTGACATCATTTGATCACATAAGATACGGCGAAAATAAAATTCCCGTTCAGACCGGGTTTGCGGGAAAAATCTGTCCTGATCATTTCTTTGTTAGTAATATTGAAGACGCGGTTTCATGGGGGAAGAGAAAAGGACTGTCTCTTATGATAACCGAGAGCGCCGGTCTTTGCAACCGGTGTTCACCTTACATAAAGGGGATTCTTTCAGTGTGCGTAATTGACAACCTCTCGGGAGTCAATACACCGAGAAAAATAGGCCCTATGCTTAAATACGCTGATATTGTCGTAGTTACGAAGGGTGACATCGTCTCTCAGGCCGAGCGTGAGGTGTTCGCATTCAACATCAAGGAGGTAAATTCGCAGGCAAAGATAATCTTCATAAACGGGATAACAGGGCAGGGAACATTTATTCTTGCAAAGCATTTCGGCGAGGCTACCGATATCAACACGTTAAAGGACAGGACTTTGAGGTTTACAATGCCTGCTGCCATCTGCTCGTACTGCACGGGTGAAACCCGTATCGGCGACTATTACCAGATGGGGATGCTGAAAAGAATGGAGTTTGACGAATGAGTGCCTACGGTTTTTCTGATGAAGTCACAGGGATGACCCTCAAAGCCCTTATAGAGAAGTATCCTCTTGTATCAGACTACCTTGCAAACCACAGGCTCAATGAAATTGACCTTTCAAAGGCATTTTCTGACGCTCTTTTGGATGTAGACCCTGATATGCTTGAGGAGTTCGGGCTTGACAGCGAGAGTATTGTGCTGAACTTATGCACATTTCTCGATTCTTTCAGTCCTGATTCGAAATCGGGAGCATTTGTTATATCATCCATTACAATAATCGGCGGTCAGAACAAGTCCGGGGAAGCCGAAAATTTAAGCCTTACGATAAAGCCCGGTGAGATAATAAGTATCGTCGGGCCTACAGGCTCCGGAAAAAGCAGGCTTCTGGAAGACATCGAGTGCATGGCCCAGGAGGATACGCCGACAAAAAGAAAGATTCTCATCAACGGAAACGTCCCTGACGAAAGCCAAAGGTTTGATACGGGTGTAAAACTTGTCGCACAGCTTTCCCAGACCATGAACTTTGTAATGGACTTAACAGTCAGGGAATTTTTGGAGATGCATGCAAAAAGCCGCCTCGTGACTGATGTTGATGGTGTCGTAAAAAAGTGTTTTGAGTGCGCAAACTCTCTTGCCGGCGAAAAGTTCACTCCTGACACGAAAGTCACCCAGCTTTCCGGAGGCCAGTCACGTGCACTTATGATTGCCGATACCGCTCTTATGAGTGCATCGCCGGTAATTCTTATCGACGAGATTGAAAACGCAGGAATTGACCGCCGTGAGGCCATAAAACTTCTTTCCGGAAACGAAAAGGTGATTTTGATGTCGACCCACGACCCTCTTCTGGCGCTTTTTGCCGACAAAAGAATTGTTATCAGAAACGGTGGCATAGCAAAGGTTATTGTTACGACTGATGATGAGAGAAAAAATCTTATTCAAATCGAAAAACTGGACAACATTCTATTGTCCCTGAGAAACAGCCTGCGCCACGGTGATATAATCTCCTCAGGGATGATTGACTCGATGATAAACAGGTGAGGCTGAAAAAGCCTCTTGTTATTCAAAATCAGTTTCCTGCGAAATATCCTGGCCGGGTTGAAAAAAGAAAAATCTTGCTGAATTGGAATTTAAAATATATGAGGGTGTAAAATTTGAGTACATGGGAAGTTTATGATGCGATGATAGAGGGAATTCCTGACGACGTCTTTGTTGACGACATTATGATAGGGACCGAGCATGCGTTTGTAAGAAGTGGTAAGGGTGCCGGGATTTCGCCTTACAGGGCTTACTGGCAGCGTGCGCCGCAGTCTACCGAAGACAAGGAGGGAAAACCCTTAAATGAAGTTGCAAAACTTGTGAAGTCCTGGAATTTCATAGAGGCCTCGGCCGGGGGCGCCGCTATTACGGCATGGTACAACAGTCCTGAAAACGCAGAAAAAAACGGTGTTGAAATTCTGCCGCAGAAGCGTGTCGAAGGAAGACTGAAAGACCCTTTCATCAACTCGCAGAACGACGTTAAAGGAAAAAAGGTCTGTGTAGTTGGTCATTTCCCGTTCCTGGAAGGCCTTTTCGAGCCGATATGTGATTTGAGCATTGTCGAGTGGGACCCCGGCGTAGGCGATTACCCGTATACTGCATGCGAGTATCTTCTTCCCGGGTGCGACTTTGCGTTTCTTACCTGTGCAAGCATAAACGACAAGAGCTTCCCGCACCTGCTTGAACTGTCCGAAAACGCACAGAAAGTCACGGTTGTGGGACCCGGGACTCCCCTTGCACCACAGCTTTTCGACTACGGTGTCAACGACCTCTCCGGATTTGTTATAACCGATATCCCCAAGGCCAGAAAAATTATGACCGGTGCCCAGTTCCAGAGAATTTATTCTACCGGTGCAAAGGTGAATTTCATTTCCCCGAAAATATAGTATTTTTTTATTTTTAACATATTTTGCAGTCTTTGAAATTTTGTTATACGATTATGCATTCTCATGGTCGTGGTATATAATGTCATACCCTTCAACTGAATTTTCAGATATTCCTATAATGTCACCATATTTGTAAACCGTGTTGTCTGATGATGCAATTGTCGTATCCCAGACTATGTTATTGGCGGCGTCAGTTTTTTCAGTCACGATTTTTTGCCCGCCGTCAGGAAGTGAGCGATATTTTCCAAGTAGAAAACCTATGTCATCAGTATAAAGGATTTTATCTGTACCTGAGATATCAGGATGGTTATTTACTTCTTCCATGAGTAAATTCCATTTTTGCGGGAGTTCTGCAATTATTACAGGCTGCTGCATAGTGTTGTAACTGCCTTCTGTCAGAACTGCGGTGATATTTCCGTCAGGTGATTCGGATGCAGAACCAAGATACATTTCCCTGGGTATTTTCTCTTCTTTTGTCTGCAGCTCCTGTAAAATATTTATGGACTTTTCCGCGTTTCCTGGTGCATCCAAGTGGTCTGCATTTGCGTCCAGTTTCATCAGTACAGTGTCTGTGGATTCAAAATAACCCTGGGTGCAGCCGGAACACATCACCAGCAGTGCTATAAGAGAGAATGTTGTGTAGAAAATGATGATTTTTTCATTTAATGATTAACGCCTCCCATTCAAAATATAAAAAAGACTTCTGTATATTTCATAATCAGCTTTTTGTATAAGGGACAGGTATTCTGTATATTTAAGGTTGTTAGAATAATGTCCTGAAATGCGGCATTGAATAATGAAATCCTGTAGAATTTTCGATTTTTAGTCATCATATTATGATAGAAGAACCATATATCTGTGTTAATGTAATAATCTTAACAAAAATCTAAAAATGATCGCTTATATATTACAAAAAAGAAAACATCTCTTATATGAGCTTTGAGTTTTCCAGACGGATGCTTCTTCTCGTGTTTATTCTTGCTTCGCTTTTCTGCGGAATATGTGCGGCTGAAGAGACGCGGACATTCGTTGACGACGCCGGAAGAGAGGTTATCCTTCCGGTAAACATTACCGCCGTATCGCCGTCAGGACCGCTGGCACAGATTGTCCTGTATTCGGTTGATCCTGACCTCTTTGTAAGTATTTCGGGGAAGTTTTCAGATTCACAGCTGAAATATATAGATCCGCGTGTTGCGGCCCTTCCGGTTACAGGTCAGTTCTACGGTGCGAAGTCCACGATGAACCCCGAAGAGATAATGGAGATGAACAAAGACCTGGGTATAGACGTAGTTCTGGATCTTGGTCAGTCAAAGAATGGCATAAAAGAGGATCTTGACAAAATCCAGGGTCAGACAGGTGTTACTTTTGCATTTGTAACGCAGAACAACCTTTCCGATATCCCAAGGTCGTATAAGGTTTTAGGAGAACTTCTTTCAAGGGAAGAGCAGGGGGAGAAGCTTTCCAACTATACGGCAGACCTCCTCGAAGAGTTCGACAAAGGAATGAACAAGGTCGGCGACAACAGGAAGAGCATTATCTATGTAACCAAAGTTGACGGAAATTCTGTAAATCTCATCGGCAAAGGCTCCTATCATTCCGAAGTAATAGACTATCTGTCAGATAATCTTGGGCCTGAATCCGTCGCTTCAAGCGGATATGGAGACGAATATACCCTGGAAGACATTTTTAAGACCGATCCTGACTATGTTATCGTTTCCTACAGCCAGGATCATGAGTATTACAACACTATCATAAATAGTTCCGACTGGCAGTCACTGAGGGCTGTGCGTGACGGGGACGTATATGAAGCGCCATACGGCCCTTACAGCTGGATGGGAGGACCACCTTCTGTTAACCGCCTTTTGTCGATGATATGGCTTGGCAATATGTTCTATCCGGATGTTTTCGACTACGATGTGGGTGAACGCGTAAAAGAATATTATTCGTTGTTCTACCATTACGACCTGACTGACGATGAGCTTTCTGACCTTATGATTTATGCAGAGCCTTTCGGCTCTGGTGCAAATTCATCAGTTGCACAGACTGCCGTTTCAACTTCTCCTGCACCTGAGAGCACGGAACAGACTTCACCTACGAAATCTCCTGCTCCTGTGTTCGGAATCATAGCAGGCATATTCGTGGCTTTTGCGGTATTCAGGCACAACAGGTAGGTTTTAATTAAAAACAGCGAAATTATGACTGATATTTATAGCATAGACTGGAATTATGCATGGAACAACCCCGGGCCTGACAACAAAAAAGACCCTTCAGGTTGTTCCGACAGGTGGACTAACCCCGACAAATGCAGAAAATTCGACAGCTTTGTAAAAAAGGATAATTACAAGGGTTCAGCAGCAAGAATTAAGGCGATGGACATAAACCCTCATTCAAGGGTTTTGGATATCGGTGCAGGACCTGGAAGCCTGGCAGTCCCTCTCAGCAGTCTTGTCGAACATGTAACAGCGGTTGAGCCGTCACCGGGTATGACAGACTGCCTGTACGGAAACATAAAAAGCCGGGGTATAAAAAACATAGACGTGGTAATGAAAAAATGGGAGGACGTCGTGCCCCTAAAAGACCTATCCGGCCCGTATGACATCGTCTTTGCGTCATATTCACTGGGTGTTCCTGATTTAAGGGAAGCACTTTCAAAGATGAACGAAGTCTCTTCAAAATATGTCTATATTTTCTGGTTTTCTGATATGCTCTCTTCATGGAGGCGCAACTACAGGGAGATATGGGGTTCTCTTTTTAACGAAAAGATTCCGTGTAAAAGGTGCCCCAACATAATCTACAACCTTTTAGGTCAGATGGGAATTTATGCAAACGTCGAGGTTACAAAAGAAGAGCATGTAACCAGATACAAAAGCGTTGACGAAGCCGTTTCGGATGTAGGTTACAGTCTTATGCTAAAGGAGAGTTTTCAGTTTGATATTCTAAAAAATTATCTTGAAATGAGGCTGGTGTACGAAAACGGGGTTTACCTGTTAAAAAACACCTCCTTTCAGGACAAAATATGGTGGCAGAAGGATTTTCAGGAAAACCCGCGCATTTAGTCCGGCGAAAATACGGATTCAAAGCTGTTATTTTATGCGGCACCTCTTTGTTCTGTAGCCCTATAATTTTTTCAGGCTGAAAAAAAGCTTAAATGAATAAGAATATACCTTTTTTGAATTCATGCCCTGCGATGGCTATAGGAAATTTCTCTCTATTTCTTCCTTTTCGGATTTCTTTTTCTTCCTGTGAATGCAACGTTGGCAAGTTAGAAGTATTATAAATGATCTATTCTTATACTGCAAATCCATGTTGTAGAAAGAGACTCTTTCAGGCGATATCAGAATGAACGAACTTATCCTCTCCTCCGCACCTGCCGGGACATACCTGACATTTTTCTTTGCCCTTATGGCTCTTGTAAATCCTTTCAACAAGATACCTGAATTTCTTAAGGATACATCAGAATGCTCTTCAAGGGTAAGGCGCGGAGTTGCAATCGTATTATCCGAGGCTGTATTCGGAATAATTGTGGTCGCCTTTTTTATAGGCAAGTATATCCTTGAGATATTCTCAATTTCAATTCCTGCTTTCAGAATTGCAGGTGGTCTGATAGTTGCGTTTTACGGCTTCAAGATGGTAGCCGAAAAAACCGATATTCCGGTATGCTGTACCACCCGCGACTCTGACAGCAACTGGAGAAGCTACGATATTAAAAGCGCCAAGTCCAAAATCTCGGATGTTATCGTGCCGCTGGGTGTCCCTTTAATTGTCGGACCGGGAACTCTTACGACTGTAATTCTTTACGGAAATATGGTTAAGACACCTGAGACGCTCTTTATTATGATAGGTCTCATACTTGTTGCAGTTGTCATTATGGGGATTGTGTTTTATTTCTCAGACCAGATCCGAAAATTTGTAGGCGACAACGGGCTTAAAATTATTGCACGTGTTATGGGCCTTTTGCTCGTGGCGCTTGGGGTGCAGTTTTTTATAACCGGGACAGGGGAAGTGATTGAATACTGGCTTGAAGACGGCTTTGTTTCAGGGTAATTTCTCGTTTAAAAGAGATAAAAATCCTGATTTTTTTTAAACATTTTATTTTTGAATTTGTTTGTCTCAAAATGAATTTCGAAAGGCTTTTTTTCAAATGTTTTCAATAAGAATGTATTGAATTGCACTACTTTGTTAAGTAAAAAACATTGATTTAAAGTGGTTTGTTCTGGTGTTACTCTATGAAAGAAAGAAGTACTTACTTAATCCTCCTTGCGGTTTTCGGGGTGGGAATAATCTGTTGCGGTGCAGCATGGTTGGGAGATTCCGGTTCTTCGGATCTTTTTTCCACCGGCAATTCGCAAACTGAAGTTGATGGACTGGACTATTCAGGCACCGGAGTTACCGGGTCCAACGGAACTGTTTACAGTTCTTATGGCAATAATCTGGCAAATGAAACTTCGTTGACAAGAACAATTACCGATCTGGCCGGAAGGGAAGTTACAATTCCTGTAAACATTTCCAAGGTTTTGTGTACTTCTCCTCCGCCTTCCACGTATGTCTACATGCTTGCGCCTGACAAACTCTGCGGCTGGCAGTTGTCTCTCTCTGACGAGGGTATGAAATATATTCCTGAGGAATACAGGGACATCCCTCTTGTAGGGTGGAAGGATTCGATGAACTATGAACAGTACATCATGATGGACCCGGATATAGTGTTCGTGATGTATGTTGAAGGAAGTGACATTTCCTCTGTTGAAAATGTACAGGAGAAACTAGGGACAATTCCTGTCGTAAGTATGCCTGATGCACGCAATGCCACGGAGTATGACAAAGGTCTCAGGTTTATGGGTGATGTTTTGGGTGTGCCTGAAGTGGCCGATACAGAGATTGCCTACTACAAAAAAGTGCTTGGTGAAGTCCGGGAAAAAGTTGCCGGTATTCCGGACGGTGACAGGGTGCGTGTTTACTACGCAGAGGGTTCCAACGGACTGCAAACAGACCCCGGCGGTTCATTTCATTCACAGCTTATAGATATTGGGGGAGGAGTGAACGTTGCCGACTGCGAGATAGAGTCGGGGCGGGGAATGACCGAAGTAACAAAGGAGTCAGTTTTGAAATGGAACCCGTCGGTCATAATTACTACGAGTTCTGAATTCTACGAAAACGTATTCGGGGATGTTGCGTGGAATGATACGGATGCTGTCAAGTCGGGAAGAGTTTATCTGACCCCGCGTTATCCGTACAACTGGTTTGACCGCCCGCCGGGTGTAAACCGTATTGTCGGTATTCCGTGGACGGCACATATTATGTACCCTGAAATATTTACTGATGAATGGTTTGAAAGCCGTGCAAAGGAGTTCTACTCGGTTTTTTATCATTATAACCTTACTGACGATGAACTTTCATCCCTTATTGAACCCTGATCTAAGGAAGTGGGGTATTGTTCGATAAAGAGGCAGCCGAAAAATTCGACAGGATAGCAAAGACAGATTATGAAATGGTGTACCCTGTGATAGCCGGACAGATTGTGGAGAAAACAGGTCTGAATGAAGGGCTTTGCGTTGACCTCGGAAGCGGTCCGGGTTCTCTTGCAATAGCAGTGGCCAGAAAAACATTTTTCTCTGTTTTAAGTTTTGATTTGTCTTCTTCTATGTCGGCTGTTGCAATGAAAAACATCATTGAGGCAGGTCTTTCAGACAGGGTCTTTGCTGTTACGGGCAATGTCGAGGTGATTCCGTTTCCTGACGACTCTTTTGACCTTGCAGTAAGCCGCGGGTCGATGTTCTTCTGGAAAGACAAAACAGCGGCCTTTTCCGAGATAAACAGAATTCTTCGTCCCGGGGGATGGGCATATATCGGCGGCGGGTTCGGGACTCCTGAACTTGCAGCGGCGGTTAAGTCAAAACCCGGTGAGATTAAAAGACGCCGTGAATTTAAGGGGAAAACTGAAGGGAGAAAATTTCCTCCTGGTGATCATAATCCTGAGAGTTACCATAAAGCCCTTGCCTGCGCAGGGATAAGTGATTACAGCCTGAAAAAAGACAGTTCGGGTTTCTGGATAACTTTCAGGAAAAATCCTGAATAGGAGGTTTTAACTTTAATTCATGATTTTTTTATGCTTTTTTTAAATTTGTCTGCCTGACTGCGGCAAAATTTTGAAAAATTTCTTTTGCGGGGCAATAATAAAATGACAATATTTAATAAATCTTATTGGTTAACATTTTTTAAATGTTAATATCAGTGGATCTACAAAAAACTGCTTTTGTTATATATGAGGCGTATTAAATGGGTGTTTTTGAGGCAATCTTTGTTATAATTGTAGTCTGTGCCGTAGTTCTTCTTTCCTTTAAAATTACGCGGCAGTATGAACGTGCTGTACTGTTCAGGCTTGGAAAGCTTATAGGAGAAAGAGGACCCGGGATGTTTCCGTTATTGTTTGTAACTGACAGGATTGTGCGGGTTGATCTGCGTGTAAGACAGCTTGACGTTCCGAAACAGACTATCATAACGAAGGACAACATCAGCGTGGACGTCGATGCAATTATCTATTACCATGTAACTGATGCATGCCAGGCCGTTGTTGAAGTTGAGGACTATGAAGCCGCAACCGCCCTTATTGCACAGACCACTCTGAGGGATGTTTTAGGGCAGAATGAGCTTGATACAATTCTTTCAGAGAGGGATTCGTTAAACCAGGAGATTCAGGAGGAGATAAAAAAAGTTACCGAACCCTGGGGAGTCAGCGTTGATATAGTCACAATTCGTGATGTGTCTGTCCCCGAAAATATGCTGCGTGCAATTGCACGCCAGGCAGAAGCCGAAAGGGAAAAAAGAGCACGCATCATTCTTGCTGAAGGTGAGTTCCAGGCGTCTGAAAGGATGTGCGAGGCGGCGGAGTTTTATGAAAAGACTCCTGCTGCAATGAAGCTGAGGGAGTTTCAGACTCTCACCGAAATTGCAAAAGAAAGAAACCTGATTGTCGTCACGACAGGCACGGAAAAAAGTGACTGCACTGCGGCAACGGCCGCAGGTCTTGTGAAAGCATTTGAAAGGTGAAGGGAGCAGTTATATGAGAAGACCTGTTCCCAAAAAGGCGTATTCAATAAAAAGAACCCGGACAGGAAAGATTAGCGAAGTCGAAAAAAAGCATTCTCTTTCGGTATGGAAAAAATTCATATTTTTGCTGGCTCTGCTTATCATCACCGCAATAGCTTCTGGTCTTATAATAACGATAGGACCTATGCCTATAACAATGACGGATGTGTATGCCGTTGTAATAAACGGGATCATACCCGGCATGTTTCCTACAACACTTTTAGCTGATCATATAGTCTGGCAGATCCGGCTTCCCCGTGTTGCAGGAGCAATACTCGCCGGTTTCGGGCTTGGCGTATGCGGCTGTGTTATGCAGTCGGTTCTTAAAAATCCTCTTGCAAGTCCGTTTACCCTCGGGATATCCTCAGGTGCGCAGTTTGGGGTGTCTCTGGCAGCTATTTTCGGGGTTGTACTCTTTGGAGGTCCGTATTTCCTTGTGGGAAACGCCTTTTTGTTTGCAGTCCTCTGTTCCGGTTTTATAATAGCTCTCTCATCTCTTAAGGGAGCGACATCCGAAATGCTGATACTTGCAGGAATTGCTGTGAACTACATGTTTCAGGCTTTAAACCAGATTTTCAACTATATTGCAAATGATGACCAGCTTGATATAATGTCATCATGGGGGATGGGTGGCCTGTCTGATCTCAACTGGAACAGCATAGCTTTTCTTGCCGCCATAACGGTCATCTGCACTCCTTTGATTTACGTCAAGGCATGGGACCTCAACCTGATGACTGTGGGGGACGAGAGTGCGAAGAGTATGGGTGTTGATGCAAATTTCACACGTATTTACATAATGATAGCTTCAAGTCTTTTTGTGGCCGCAATTGTCTCTTTTATCGGGACTATTGGATTCATCGGTCTTGTTGCACCGCATATGGGCCGCATGATCCTTGGAAGCGATCACAGGTACCTTGTTCCGGCAGCAGGTGGTCTGGGTGCGGTCATACTCCTGGTTGCTGATGCCATATCCGTAAATCTGCTTGGCTCGGTCGTGATTCCGACTGGAATTACCATGTCTGTCATCGGTGTTCCGTTCTTTTTGTATCTGATTCTTCGCGGCAGGAGAAAGGAGTACTGGACTTGATAATAAAACTTGCCGTTAAAAATCTTTCCTTCAGCTACGGGAGCACCGAAATTCTGAAGGATTTTTCGATGAGTGTAGGATATGGAAAGGTTGTAAGCATTCTCGGGCCTAACGGTTCCGGGAAATCCACACTTATCAAATGCATCGACAAGATTCTTGAACCGAAATCAGGTAAGGTGCTTGTCGACAGGCAGGACACTTCCGGTATGAGAAGAATGGAGCTTGCAAAGTCGATATCCTATGTTCCCCAGAATTCGGTAAGGTCTTTTCCCAACAGTGTTTTTGATGTTGTCTTAATGGGAAGAAGGCCGTATCTTGGCTGGCACGAGGAGAAATCTGACGAGGACGAGGTGTGGGAGGTCTTAAACCTTCTCGGGATGCAGGAGCTTGCACTTTCAGGTTTTAATGAACTGTCCGGAGGTCAGCAGCAGAAGATCCTTATAGCACGTGCTCTTGTGCAGCAGACCGGACTTATTCTTCTGGATGAACCGACAAGCAGCCTTGACCTCTGGCACCAGATAGACGTGATGGAGGTGATAGGGATGCTCGTGAAAAAAAAGAAGATTACGGCGGTTATTGCAATTCATGACCTGAACATGGCGGCGAAGTACTCGGATGCCGTCATTATGATGAAGAAAGGGAGAATCGTTGCGGCAGGAGAGCCGGAGGATGTTATAAATTCTGAAAATCTGGAGAAAGTCTACGGGATTCGTGCTAATGTAAGACTTTACGAAGGGATTCCGTATATAATCCCTGTTTCAAGGATAATCGCAAAAAAGGCGTGAATACGATTAATGTATCTGTAAATTGATATTTTTAACGTTTCAAAATCGGCTGGTCAATAAAAATTACGATAATCTCATGGTGAAAAAATGGATAATAATGAAAATATAAAAAACTGGATGGAATGCTGCAGGCCTGCGGATGAAAAATCCGAAAGACTTAGTGAACTCGGCAGCGTCGAGCTGTGGAACAGACGTGCAGACGGGTTTGCAAAAAAACTGAAACCTGCAAACCGCAGGGAACGTATGCAGATAATATTTGAGATGCTGGACGAAGTCGGTTTTAACGCTGACGGTGCAAAAGTGCTTGACATCGGGTGTGGTCCGGGAGCTATCTCCATTCCCCTTGCAAAAGCAGGAGCGGATGTGACGGCAGTAGACATTTCACCAAAAATTCTCGGATATATTGCATCAAACGCAAAAGAAGAGGGAGTCTCCATGAAAACTGTTGAGTGTTCATGGTGGACGGCGGATATAGACGAACTTGGGTTTAGGAATAATTTCGATCTTGTTATCAACTCAATGACACCTGCCGTGAAGGACTTTGAAACTTTTGACCGTATGGTCGCCTGTTCCAGAAAATACTGTTTTTACGGTCACTTTATAAGGAGAGGAGCAGGCGGTATCCCTGACGAAATATACCGTGATATTCTGAAAACCGAACCTCCCAAACGTTCGGGTGAGGCGATGTCGCCTTTTATCAACAATTTCATGTACCTGTACCTGAAGGGTATAAGGCCTGTAGTAAGAATAAGCAGCCGGAGCAGAAAAAAAGATTTTGACAAATCCGGGGCTGCAGAAATGGTCATCAACGCTTTGGAAATGAAAAAAAGCTGTTCCTTTGTTATAAAAGAACAGATTCGTGATTATTTCAAAAATACGTCTGAGGAAAAATATTCAATGAGTTCCGGTGTAAGCACAGGTATGATGGTATGGAATATAAACCGTCTTTAGAAAACCGGTTCCTAAAAAGTCCGTTGAATTTTATAATTTATCCTGCGCTTTTCTTTTTTTATTACGATAAGTCGTATTTTTCAGGAATAGTTTCATTCATATTTTTTGCACACTTTATAGTCCGTTTTTGTTTAAAATAATAAAAATTTCTTCTTTATTGTTTATTTGTTCTAAGTGATTTTATCTGGCATTTTATCTGTGTCAAGTAAATCTGTTAATTTGATTAAGTTAATGAATACCTATTTACAAACCGATAATGTTAAATGTCAATTGGAGATACGTTTTTACTAAGCATGGTGGTTTGATCCCATGAAATTGATCCACTACTGCATTTTTGATTTAATTTTAGACCCGAGGAATCTGGTTGTTATGAAGGTTTTGAAAGAATTGAAGGTTAATGCCGGGGATGAAGGAGTGTCTCCGGTAGTCGGCGTCATGCTGATGCTTGTCGTAACAATTATTATTGCGGCGGTCGTCAGCGGTTTTGCCGGCGGTCTTGTTGATACTTCACAGAATGCCCCTACGGCAACTGTTGAGATCAGCATAAAGAACGGAGGAGACTCATCGAATTCCTACTTTTCATTAAAAGTGCTTGGAGTGAGTGAGCCCATAAATACAAAAGACCTGAAGCTTGTAACGTCATGGGTTGCAACCAGCAGGGGAACTGGTGAGACTATAAGCGGCGGAAAGAGTATAGTTGCCGGCACCGGAGGTAACGCAAGTATTGGTGAATCCGGTCTGAATATAGCATCATATTACGTTCCGACAGGCTACGGGGCGGGAGTAAAGGGCTGGGCGAACAGCACGTATCATCCCCCGGCGTCTCAGTGGGGCAATTACACGCTTATGGCCGGAACCACAATGCAGGACAGTCCGTCGGATGACTATTCTGATTATGGATATAACCATGTTTCCAACAGAAATGATGCCATGCAGGCAATACTGGGCAGTGACTGGTATAACCTGAAGGCCGGAGACACCGTAAATGTCCGCATTATCCATGTTGCATCAGGAAAAGCTATAGTCAGCCAGCAGGTGTCGGTGGAGGAATGATCATGGTACAGAAAAATTTCATTTCCGAATCAGGAGTATCTCCGGTAGTCGGAATAATGCTGATGCTTGTTGTGACTCTGGTTATTGCAGCAGTAGTTTCAGGGTTTGCAGGAGGTCTTGTAAGTTCAAATTCAAAAGCACCTTCGGCGAGTGTTTCAGGAACATACAGCATTTCGCAGGGAATGACTATCTCCCACAACGGCGGAGATGCTATTCCTCTTGTTACGACAAAGATCTACGTAAGCCCGACCAAATCGTTCGGCGGGGATGCAGACAAGTATTCCTGGGAGATAAACAAAAGCCACGTGTTTACTACAGGCGATAATGCAAAAGCCTGGGCTGAAAACGGGGAGTACAATGTCAGCAAAGCATTTATTGCAGGTGATTCTGTCAGGATTTCCGCTGAAGATCTTAAATATGTCCAGGAACGTCCCGACGGGACTGTAACCGATTATCTGGACTCCGATTACGGATTTGCCAACACCGACAACATTGGTCTTTCTTTTACTCTGGAATTCCAGGACTCGAGCGGTACGACTATTGCGGAATCCACGGTGACTATTTCCGGATAAGGTGATTTACATGATTTGGACAAATTCAAAAATAAATGAAGATTCGGCTGTTTCCCCTGTTGTCGGTGTTATGCTGATGCTTGTCGTGACAATCATTGTTGCAGCTGTTGTCAGCGGTTTTACAGGAAATATGGTCTCCGGCACTTCAAAGGCTCCCCAGCTTTCAATGGATGCCGAAGTTATAAACTCGGGCTACTGGCAGTCAAGCTATTTCAAGGCGGAGGTTACAGGTGTTGATGAAGCTATTGACACGGCTGACCTTAAATTAGTTACATCATGGTCAAAAAAACTTTTAAACGGTTCTGCACTTGAAGGTGGAGCAACAGTTGTACCTGGTGAAACCAATTTCAATGTTTATTACAAGGTATGTGGCTGGAGTACGACAGATACGTGGAAGAGTGTATGTCCTCAGGGATACGGTCCCGGTGTTGGTCAGAACTTTACGGAAGTTTCAAATTTCTGGCCTTATGAATTGCTTGATACCTCACCACATTATCCAACACCCTGGGAACATGTCCCCAATCCTCGTAGAGCAACAATGGAGGATGTATGGAACGGCAGTCTGGGCAATTATTCCTGGTTTGGAAACTATAAGATGCAGGCAGGTACTGAACTGTTCGCAAGGCCTTTCGGCGGAAGCTATGGAGGCCAGGCTACAGGAATGTCCGGGTACTCGGTCGGCTATGGAATGGAGGCTGATACGGATGCTGGCAACACCGGAGGTGGCAGGTATTATTATTCATACGGTGATGATTCTTCAGGTCATGCAACTTTTGATAAATACCCTGACAGTATAGACCAGATGCAGGCGATATTCGGCAATAACTGGAATGAACTGCGTGCAGGTGATACAATAAACATGAAGGTTGTCCATACCCCGAGCGGGAAGGTAATCTGGCAGAAGGACATTGTTGTGGAGGGATAAGATTATGGAAGATATATTCAAAACTGAATCCGCTGTATCTCCTGTTGTCGGAGTTATGCTGATGCTTGTCGTGACAATCGTTATTGCTGCCGTTGTCAGCGGCTTTGCAGGAAGTCTTGTCAGTTCTGATTCCTCCTCACCCCAGGCGACAATTCAGGGGTCATACAGTTATTCAAACAACGTTTTCCAGTTGTATCATGCCGGAGGCGACGAACTTTCGACGCAGAAGATAATTGTAAAGATACAGCAGAACGATGAGGACTTTGGGGGCTATGGAAGTCTTTACTCGCAAAAAGGAAGTCATGGAATGGGTATGGAAATCGTGAACAAGTCCTGCGTCTGTACTAACCTTACCGGTGGTCAGTGCTGGCTTGATTCATCAAACGGTGTATACAACATACCTGTATTCCGCCCGGGAGACACTATGTATTACATAGATTCGGGTATCCAGAAGGGCCTGAGCGGTTATAAGGGTGCGGATGGCAATACGGATGTTGTCGGAAAGTCGCTTATACTAGAAGTTACGACAACAGACGGTCAGATGATCTCAAAGAGTAAGGTAATAATTGAACCATAATCTCTTATTTAATCTAAAAAACCACCCTTTTTTATTATATCAAATTCCTGAGAATTTTACGGCATCATAGAAGTGACAATATGACTGAATCCAGAGACCCTTTCTGGGGCACAAAGGAAAGAGCCCGGGAATACGACAGTTTTGCAAAGAACGATTTTTCGGATGTTTATCCCCTGGTGGCAGAACAGATCTTAAAAAGAACGAACATCACTAAGGGAAGGTGTCTTGACATCGGGTGCGGTCCGGCATCGCTTTCAGTTGCGGTTGCAAAACGGTCTGCTTTCCATATAACCTCACTGGATGTTTCTCCTGAGATGTACGAGATTGCGATTTCAAATATCAGAAATGAAGGTCTTTCTGACAGAATTACCCCGGTGACCGGAGATGTACACAGGATTCCTTTTTGTGATTCGACATTTGATCTTGTAATAAGCCGCGGTTCATATCATTTCTGGGATGATTTCACGCTTGCAGTGAGAGAAATCTGCCGTGTGCTAAAACCCGGTGCAAAGGCATACATCGGAGGGGGATACGGGAGTCCGGAAATCCGCGACAGGGTCGTTGCTTCAAGAAAAAAAAGAGGCATTGTCGATGATCCTAAAAGACCTGCAAGAAAGCGGTTTAAAAAATTCAGGGAAGGGGAGATTGAAGAGTCGTTTTGTTCAGCAGGAGTAAAAAATTACATTATTATAAACGACGATTCCGGTTTCTGGATGATATTTTCAAAAAACAAATGATTTTTTGCCGGCAGTTTTTCAGGTTAAACCGTAATTCTGCCAGATTGTATCGTTACCATGTCCGGACAACCTAAAATTAAATTATTCAGAAGCATCCGGTGTTGTATTTTCTCTGGTGTTTTCTCAACGCCATCTCCATGTCAGGGGCGTTTAAAACGTCGTGCTCAAACCTTTCCGGGTCGCTTATTGCAACAGACATAGCTATATTTACGTTGTTTTCAAAGAGGACGTCCGGGATAAGCTGGGCGCTTGACCCGTATATGGCTCTGATTCTTGCGTTCTTTGCATACCCGAAGACCTCGTCGAACGTGCCGTTTACAAGAGTGGACCCGGTAATAAGAGCGACGTCGGCGTTTTCAAGGACCTCTCTGTTTTCGTCCGCCGGGTGAACGGTAATCCCAAGAGGGCCTTTAATTATGCTGTCCCCGATAATTGTAGTCTGAAACGTTTCGGCAGGTCTTTGATCTGTAACATGAAGCTCTTTGCAGCGCCCGGCATAGCTTTTTACAAGGCCTCCGTATCCGACTATTACAAGGTTATCAGTTGGCTTTACCATCTCCTTTACCTCAAATCCTGTTTTGTAGCCTTTTGAGTTTAGCATCTCATCGGTTACAAAAGGCTGGGACAGGGCGTTTAGGGATGCAAGTGCTATCGAATGCCTGCTTAAAAGGTCGTCTTTCATCGTATCTTCTGCGACTTCAAAAAGCGACTTTCCTATATACGATTCCAGGAGACTTATGTCCTGTGCGGTTTCATCGTTTCCGTAAAGGGGGTTGTTGTCCTGAAAACTCATTGCAACACCGCAGCATTTTCTGGTTCCTATAACAGCGTTCCAGCCCGGATTTATGCCGAAATACTTTGCAACAGGGACTGGCACATTAATCCTTTCGTATTCTTCCTTAAGTTTTTTCAGGCCTTTTTTCAGTATTGCCTGCGAACCCGACTGACTCATTTTTATCTGGCACCTCTTTTATATTTTATACTGGATTATTCTGGTTAGTTTGATTATTGCCTGTTTTATACAAAACAATTGAACAATTTAAATTTGTTAAGTGGGATATATAACTAAATCCATTTTTGTTCATTTCCTGCCCAAAAAAAGCCGGAACGGCAGTAAAGGATTTTAAAGTAAAACAAGAAGGCCGTATGATGATTGATATATCAGATATAGACTGGAATTTTGCGTGGAATAATCCCGGACCCGGTCACAGTGGAAATATTACAAAGTGCACCGACCGCTGGACAGATATAAAAAGATGCAGGAGGTTTAACGAGTCCGCAAAAGAGGACAATTACAGAAAGTCTCAGGCACGGATAAATGCAATGGACGTTACGCGTGACTCAGTTATTCTTGACGTCGGTGCCGGACCGGGGACGCTTGCAGTGCCTCTCTCAAAAATTGCACGCAGGGTGACTGCTGTTGAACCGACTCCGGGGATGCTTGAATGCCTCAGGGAAAACATACGTGAGTCAGGTATAGACAATATAGACATAGTTGAAAAAAGGTGGGAGGACATAGACCCGAAAACCGACCTTATGCCGGAATATGACATTGTCGTCGCCTCTTATTCACTTGGATTTCCTGACCTTATGGAGGCACTCTTAAAGATGAACGAGGTCTCGCGAAAATACGTCTATATATTCTGGTTTGCCGATATGCAGTCCCCGTGGAGGAAAAATTATGCTGAAATTTGGGAGCCTCTGTTCGGGGTTCCTGCAAGAAAGAATAATCCCCCGAATATCGTATTCAACCTTTTGAACCAGGCTGGAATTTATGCAAATATTGAAGTTTCAAAAGAGGAGCAGATAACGAAATTTCGCTCACTGGATGATGCCGTAGGAGACCAGGGTGCAGGGCTTAAACTGAAAGACGACACCCAGTACGAAATTCTCAGAAATTATCTCCGGAAAAAGCTCTGCCGTGAAGACGGCGGTTATGCATTAAAAACCGTTTCCTACCAGAGCAAAATATGGTGGGATAAGGAAATTCAGGTTTAATGGCTTTTACAGGAACGCGTTGCTTATGGGGAATCAGATTTATACTGGTTGTCCGGAAAGATCTGGTTATGATGAAACTGTCGTTATAATCCTCATAATGAGTGGTTTTGAATCTGTACAATTGTGATATTATGGAATACGACTCATCAAAGGTTAAAATAACCCTTGCCGAAGAGGACCTGATTGAGGGCTTTATCAGGACGACAGGAGGTCAGGTCTGGTTTAAAATCACCGGAACAGATAAAGAAAAGACTTCTCTTCTTCTGCTTCACGGAGGTCCGGGTGCGTGCAGCGACTATTTTGAACCGCTGTCAAAACTCTCCAGGGAAAGACCGGTTATTTTTTATGATCAGCTTGGATGCGGAAATTCAGAAAAGCCTGGTGATATGTCACTTTATTCAGTTGAAAATTATGTCCGGGAGGTTGGTGAGGTAAGAGGTGCACTGGAGCTTTCTGAGGTGCACATTCTCGGCCAGTCCTGGGGAGGCGGTCTTGCAGCGGTTTATGCGGCTTCAGGAAAAGCGAACGGTATAAAAAGCCTTGTTCTTTCGTCTCCGCTTCTTGATACGAACCGGTGGATAGACGATCAGAAATCCTATCTTTCAGAACTTCCAGGGGACGTCAGGGAAAATATCCGCATTGCAGAAGAGACCAAAGATTATGATTCGAAAGGATACCGGGATGCAATGGATTTGTACTACTCTCTGCACTTATGCAGGCTTAATCCCTGGCCGGATATTCTTGTGAAGTCATTTGAAAAAACTTCGGCAGAAGTTTACATGTACATGTGGGGTCCGAGTGAGTTTACATGCACGGGAACCCTGAAGTCGTTTAACCTGAGCGAAGAATTAAAAAGGATTGAAATGCCTGTTCTTTTTATATGCGGCGAATATGACGAGGCAAAGCCTTCATCAATGGAGTATTTCAGAAAATTCGTAAAAAATTCAGAAATTGTCGTTATTAAAAATGCGTCGCATATGGCTCATCTGGAGAAAAAAGATGAATACCTGGGGGCATTAAGAAGGTTTACGGGGACTCTCTGATTTTTAAGGAACTGATAACCTGAATTATTATTAAAAATCAAATGTCTGCCTTATTTTTATAATTGCCCCCTGAAATCTATTAAAATGGAAACATTTATTCCATTTGATAGCGGACAGAATGATTAACTACTCGTATTTAACAGAATACGGCGTAAGGGGATTGAATTTTTTTATGGGGTATACAGGCGTTTATCCTGGCTTTCGGGCTGAATATTCCCGGGAGGAAGGGTATTGAAACTTTTGATGACAAGCGGCCGTACAATAAGGCAGGGAGAACAGCTGTATTACAAGGATCAGCCCTCATATGCGGCCCAGACTTCCCTGTGCTATATCAACCCGGTAGACCTGGCATTTATCGGTGTTGAAGAGGGGGACCTTGTGCGTATAAAAAGTGTCGAGGGGGAGACCGTTTTTAAGACTGTCTCGACGACAGATGTAAGGCGTGGAATGGTTTTTATTCCGTGCGGTCCTCATGCCAATTTTATTATTCACTCAAAGACGCACGGGACAGGTGCCCCTGACTACAAATGGCTTGACGTTGATGTAGTCCCGGCTGAAAACGGGGACAGAATTCTTTCGGCATGGGAAATTCTTGAGGCTGAAGGGGGTCTCAGATATAACAACACTGACCCCGGCTGCCCCACGAAGTCAGAGAATGGCGACTGCGTAATAAATGATGTCGTCTGCCCTTTATGCGGGTGCCTGTGCGATGATATCACGCTGACGATAAAAAACAACGAGATAACAGGCGTCGACAACGGATGTGCACTTTCAAGCGGGAAATTCCTTGCAAAGCACAGGCTGAAGCAGCCGATTATGAGGACCGGTTCAGGCTGGAAGAACATCACTTATGACGAGGCCATCCGTTACACTGCCGATATGCTTCTTGATGCCCAAAGGCCGCTTCTTTTCGGCTGGTCGGGGACCTACGGGGAAGCACAGTGCATGGGAATCTCAATTGCGGAGATGATAAGCGGAGTAATAGACAACTGCTCTTCCATATGCCACGGCCCTTCAATTATGGCTATACAGGAGGCCGGACACCCCGGATGCACACTCGGGCAGATAAAGAACAGGGCGGATCTTATCGTTTACTGGGGGTCAAACCCGATTGAGTCGCATCCCCGTCATATGAGCAGGTATTCCATGTATGCCGACGGGTATTTCCTGCACGACGCCTTCCGCGACAGAAAGATGATTGTCGTTGATATCAGGAAGACCGATGTAGCAAAGAACGCCGACGAATTCATCCAGATAAAGCCCGGTGGTGATTATGCCGTGTTTTCGGCACTTCGTGCTATAGTCCGGGGAAGAGCCGACGTAATCCCGGATATGGTGTCCGGCGTTACAAAAGAGAAGCTTGTACGTGTCGCCGATATGTGCATGAATGCAAAGTTCGGTGTGTTTTTTACCGGCATCGGTCTCACCGAGTCGCCGGGCAAGTACAAAAACGTCAAAAACGGAGTAGAACTTGTTGACGAGTTGTGCAGGCATACGAAATTCACACTGACTCCTATGAGGGGACACTGGAACGTCTACGGGACGAACCAGACTTTCACGTATATGGGGGGATACCCTTATGCAATCGATTTTTCAAGGGGAACGGCGTTTTACAACCCCGGGGAGACTTCGGCTGTAGACCTTCTTGTAAGAGGTGAAGTTGATGCATGCGTCATCATAGGAAGCGATCCGGGAGCACACCTGCCGAGAAAGTGCAACGAGAGGCTCTCGAAAATCCCGTGCGTTGTAATAGACCCTTTCCCAAGCATGTCGACTGCTACGGCTAACGTGCAGATACCTGTTGCGATGTGCGGCGTTGACTGCGGGGGGACTGCGTACAGGCTTGATGCAATACCCCTGTGGGTTAAAAAGGTCATGGATTCCCCGCAGCAAAACGACCTTGAGGTTTTGACTAAGATACGGGATATTATCGCGGAGGCGAAAGGGAAATGAGCGGAATAATACTGAAAAACGCCTTTGTCATCGACCCCCTGAACAACGTTCACGGGGAGGTTATGGATATCCCTGTCCTGGACGGAAAAATCGTTGAATCTGCCGGTCCCAATCCCGGTGTCATAGACCTCAAAGGCAGGCTTACGCTTCCGGGAGGCATCGATTCGCATACTCATATCTGCGGGACGAAGGTGAACTTCGGGAGGTACATGAGCCCGGAAGATATGAGGGCAGGAAGGGAGAAGGCCTGCCCGAATATGCATGCGGTCTCCGGGTACAGCGTTCCGACGGTATATGCGAACACCTATCGCTACAGTGCTATGGGGTATACCACCCTTCTTGAAGGTGCAATGGCCCCGATGGGTGCACGCCACACCCATGAAGAGTTCCGACGGATGACTCTTCAGGACACGATGGCAAACACTCTTTTCGACGGCAACTGGTCTGTGATGGAGGCGGTTCATGATAAGGACTTAAAAAAGGCTGCGGCAGTTGTCGCGTGGACAATCTCAGCCGCAAAAGGGTTCGGGCTGAAACTTACGAACCCGGGGGGGACCGAAGCCTGGGGCTTTGGCGGAAACGTATCCTGCATTCATGAAAAGGTCCCGCATTTCGACGTGACTCCGGCAGAGATTATCGACTACATGATACGTGCCAACGAACTTTTGAAAATGCCCCATTCGGTTCACCTCCACTGCAACAACCTAGGAAAACCTGGCAACTACAAGTGCACGCTTGAGACGATGAACAGGACTCCTGACCTCAACAAAAACCGCCAGACCCTCTATCTTACACATGTGCAGTTCCACTCCTACGGGGGTTCTTCATGGAAAGATTTCTGCTCAAAATCCGACGATATCGCATGGATGGTAAACCGTAAACCGCAGCTTGCAATAGACATGGGGCAGGTGATGTTCGGAAAAACCACGACGATGACTGCGGACGGGCCGATGGAGTTCAATCTCTACAGGCTGTATCACAACAAATGGAGCAATCATGACGTCGAGCTTGAGACAGGTTCTGGTGTAATCCCTGTATATTACAGCCGCAAAAACCTTGTGAATTCGATTATGTGGGCTATAGGACTTGAACTTGCACTCCAGGTCAAAAACCCGTTGCAGTGCATGCTTACAACCGACAACCCCAACGGTGCACCATTTGTAAAGTATCCCAAGATTATGGCACTTCTGATGAGCAAAAAGTACAGGGACTCTGAGTTCGCACGTGTCCATCCTGATACGGAGAAGCGTGTCCTTCTGCATACGCTTGACCGGGAGCTTGACTGGTACGAGATAGCCGTTATGACGCGTTCTGCGCAGGCGAAGGCTCTCGGGATAGTTCCGCTTGGGAAAGGTCACCTCGGCGTCGGTGCTGATGCGGACATTGCGGTATATCCTATAAAGGTTAATGAAACCGACCCGTCTGTTGAGTATGACAAGGTAATCAAAGCTTTTTCAAAGACTGATTATACGATAAAAAAAGGTCTTGTGGTTTCAAAGGAAGGCAAGTGCCTTGTGAACGGCAGGAATACTACTTTGTGGGTGAAGCCCGAGGTCCCGGACGAATACAACATAGAGCACGACCCGGAGTTTTTAAAGAAGTTCGAGCGGTATTATACGGTAAAGCTGAGCAACTACCCGGTCCGGGAAAGTTTTCTCCACGATAACTACTGCATAAAAACAAAACCGGATTTCTGAACCTTTATTTTCTCTCAGTAAAAAAACAGTTTATTTTTTGTTTTTTGTCTGTTATTCTGAATTATCGGGTTTTGGTTTCTCTATTTCCCTGATGTTTTTGAGCAGTGTTTTTGAAAGGTAAACAGCGTGGATGTCGTTTGAAAGGTATACACCCTCGAGGTTGTCTTCATTTTCAAAAACAAGGAGTGATTCGTGCCTGTCTGCATAGATTATGAGTTTTATTATTCCGTTGTCCGAAACTCCTTCTGGCAGGTCAAAGAATGAAGTTTTAATGTCCTTATCCCCTATGTAACATTTTCCGGGTGTAAGTTCTGCGAATTTTTCGTCGCTTACTATAGTGTACACCCTGATGCGTTTCTGTGTGCGTATTATGTCTTCAGAGCATCTTTCAAGGAATATAGGATCATTGCACAGGATTATCATCTCGCATTTTGCCCTCGCAAAAATCAGGCGGATCTGTTTTTCAATGGACCATTCGGTTCTCAGGTCATATGCCTTTAATACCATGTCGGGCCTTTCCTTCTCAAGGGTCTGAAGTCGCGAGCTTATACTGTCAAAAAACCCCCCAGTTTCGCGTTTGAGTCTGTCAAAAGTCTTAGTAAGGTCGATTGCACTGTAGCGTGCGGGGTTTCCGGGCGATGAGACAATAAACCTTTTTTCGGTCAGGGATGAGAGTGTTTCATAGACTCTTCCGCGCGGTATTTTTGTTATTTCATGAATTTCACGTGCGCTTGCCACCCTGAGTGCAATAAGAATAGTGTACGTCTTTGCCTCATACTCGCTCATACCGGTTTTTTTCAGGTCTTCTATCAGTGATTCGTCAAACACGGTCAGTATCCCACGTAAAAATTATTTTGAATATAGAATTTCTGTTTATATTATAAAATGGTGCTCCTGTTGTCAGGAGCAGTACATATTTATCAGAACAATTTTTAACAAATAACCATGCAGGTATCATTTATTCATTCAGTGTTCAGGCCGGCAAGATTTCAGCCTACCAAATGGACCCTTGCATTTTTAATGCTGTCATCAATGCTAATCCTTATGGGTGGTGCGGCAGTTGCGCCTTCTCTTCCGCTTATAAGCGACTCGTATCCTGAAGCTTCGGAATGGATGATCTCGATGATAATAACCCTTCCGTCTCTTTCGGTTGCGTTTTCAGGATTTATAATAGGAGTCCTTGCGGACAGGATAGGGAGGCTTCCGGTTCTTGTCAGTTCCCTCGCAATATTTACCCTTGCAGGAACGTCCGGGTTTTACCTTCATTCGCTTGAGGCAATACTTATAGGAAGATTTATCCTTGGTATAGGAATTGCAGGAATTGCAACAGGGACAACGGCTCTTATAACCGATTATTACAAGGGTATGACTAAGACCCGCGTTCTCGGATATCAGGGAGCTGCAATGGGAGTCGGAATCCTTGTACTTGAAACAAGCGGCGGTCTTCTTGCAGGTATTTCCTGGAGGATATCTTTTCTGATATACCTTATCGGGCTTTTCATAATGGCCGGAGTTCTTCTGACGATGAAAGAACCGGAAAGGGCACAGACACCTGTCTGCGACATTAATAAGGATAAGGCAGGTTCAAAGCATTCAGGTAACCCGGAGTGCGAGTTTATCCCGTACTCCACGATTATAATGATATATATGACCCTGTTTCTGACAATGCTGATGTTCTTTCTGATGCCGACGAAGTTCCCGTATTTTATGTCTGAACTTGCGGCAACAACAGGTCTTACGGAATCAGGCGGAATCTTTGCGAACGCTTCCCTTGTAAGCGGTCTGTTCCTTGGTCTTATGGGATGTGCCTCATCAATTATAGGCGTCATATACTGGAGAATCGCAGCGAAAATGCACAGGATGTCAATTCTTGTGTTATCGTATTTCATGTACGGCTCTGCCTTTATAATTCTCGGGTATTCCAGTTCGCTTGCTGTTGCGGGAATTGCAGTAATTCTTGCAGGTATAGGAAGCGGACTCGTCAATCCTACAATATTAAACTGGCTGACATTTGTGACCCCCCAGCATGTGATGGGCAAAATTATGGGAGGGTTCTCGGTGGCCCTGAACCTGGGGCAGTTTGTGTCTGCACTGATAGTAGTTCCTATTCTTGCTGCGGTAGGGACTTACGGCAACATGTTTATCGCATACAGCGGTCTGTCGATATTCCTCGGTGTCCTCTATCTTATAGGTTACCTGAAAATGAAGGTGGCAGTCAGGCTCTCTTCTGCCGATAAATGCAACTGAATTTTTTAAACTCAGTTTTATCCATAATTTTTTACAGTTTAGTCCTTTTGCCTCTTTTTTAAAAGCCTAAAAAGACGGTCTTTTTGCTAAGGCCTATTCCTGATTTTAAGTCCGTCAGTTCGAACTTTGTCAGAGAAATGGGATATATTCACAGGCAATATATTGCCTGATAAATTTTGCAGTCCATAAATCCCCCAAGTGAAAAGTTATGAAAAAATCAAAGTACAACCAATATTTTCCGGTATTTTTGCTGATTATAGCTTCAGTTTTAATTTCCGGGTGCACATCCGCTGACGGTAATACTCCTGCAACGGAAACACCAAATGTTGAGCCAACAGAAGAACAAGGTTATTCCGGTCATGCAGGAAATTCGTCTATGAAAGTTTTCTGGCCTCAGACAGAGAGTGAGGTTTCTTTACCTTCTTATAGTGATGAAGAAAAACAGTCACTTATTGAAGAGGCAAAAAAGGAAATATTAAGACTTTTTCCTTACGTTGCAGAGGAAAGTATTGACAGAGCTAACATTTCCTGGAAAACGCAGTCCTATAACAGCTACAGGTCACCTTCTATAATCTTTGAAGACATTTTTGAGTCTTATCCTGGAGAAAACAGATATGTTGAAGTCGATTATGACCCGGAAAGGAAGATGGTCAGCGCCTATCTGCCGCACAGGGGAATAGTTCTCCCGAATAGTAATGAATCTTTTGTTTCAGATGAAGAAGCAAAAGAGAGAGCACTGGATTTCTACAAAAAAGCCCTGGGAGACGAGTACAGGTACCATGAAAACGACTTTATCACCACAGACAAAGACGATCCGTGGGAAGGGATAATTCCTGATACATTGTATGTAAGAATTTCCACAAGGTACAAAGGAGTTGTTTATTCCCTGGACCAGACATGGGTGGATTATGATCTTAAGCATGACAAGGTTGAGACCTATGTCAACAGTCAGGGAAGCCATGACATCATGTCTCAGGTAACTACGCTGTCTCCCGAACCGGATATCACTATTGATGAAGCCAGACAGATTCTTGAAAATTACCTTAAGGACAAAAACGGCGGTGAAAATGTTTCTATTGAATACTGCCCGCGTTACGAGTATGAAGAGTTTCCCAACCTTCTCTGGGACGATGCTTTAGTAAAAGATATTGATGTTGAAGACGGGTATATGAGAAGTCCTTTTAAACTAGTATGGGAACTCCCTTTTATTACCCCGGATAACAACAGGATGCATTACATGACAATTGACGCACATACCGGTGAAATCATACTTTTTGAAAGTTTTTGAACAACCGCATCTGTAAGCGGATAAAATTACCAAAACACTATTTACTATTTTGTGGAAAAATTGTAAAAATGGGTTTACTTAGGCACTTTCGTTAGATAATCCCTTAATGTGCTTTTTTCCTGTCGGTGAAAAAAACGACCTGTTCGGGTGGACCTGGTTGTAGTCAATGCCATAGAACTTTTTAAAAAATTCAGAACTCTCTTTTTTCATGTCAAACGAAAATATTTCCGGGTGAAGTATATTTGCAATCTCCATTAAACCGAGGACCCACCTCGGACTTCCGAAGTCCCATCCCGGTGTAATCGTGTAAATTCTGTTTTCAAAAACTGCTTTCGCCTCAAGTCCGTTTTCACTGCACAGCCTGAGATAATCCTTCTGTGACGACGAGAAAAGGCCTGAGACAAGTATTATCCCGGGGCTGAGTTCTCTGAACTCTTCAGGTGTGATGTTTACTCCGGGCTTTCCCTCGCGTTCTATTGACCTGTTTACTCCGATTCCGCCTGCACATTCAACGAGGTCTATTTCAAACCTTCCGGCGTTGAGTGCAAAAAGAGGTGTTCCCATGCAGTAGTATACACGTTTTTTTGGGGCGTTTTTTGATTTTTCCGATATGAAGTCGGTTTTTTCCTTCAGGTAGTCCGTGAGAGCTCTTCCCTCGTCCTCTTTGCCCGCTCTTTCTGCGATATCGGCTATCAGGTCAAAGTAAGTGTCAATGCCGTTTATCTTTTCGTGAATACTGCCGATAAACTCCTGTTTTGTTACGTCCCTGAACAGCTGCTCTTTTTTGTCGTCGCTTAAGTCTCCGAGGCAGACAGCAATTGCATGCACCATCTCAAGTGCACGTGTGGGCCTGTAGCCGCCGAGCATCCCTGATTCCTCGAACATCTCTTCAGAAGTCTCTCCTTTTATTGAAATTGAAGCGCCGCAAAAACTGCATTTACCAGGGTTCTTCTGGTATGACAGCGTCTTTGCACCCATAGGACCGTGAAACTCACGCGAAAAGAGCACTTTGCCGCATCCGGGGCATTTTGTGTTCAGCCATTTCGTTCCGGGGGTATTGAAAAGGTAGACGTAGTCCAGTTTTTCGGAAAGTTTGGCGCACAAATCTTCAGCCTCGCTTATGGAGGGCTCCATTGATATGTCGCAGTCCCCGAACGGGATAAAACGCATCACCTGAAACGGGATTTCCCTGGAAATGGCAGCAACCCTTTCGGCGGCTTTGAAAACCTCGTCCTCAAAGCCCCTTATATACATTATGGAGGTCTCGCAGTGGACGCCTGAATTGTAGAAAGCCCCGAGATTTCTGAACGGGGGCACCGAGCCTTTAAGCGCCCTGCACTCTCTGTACCTTTCATCCGATGACCCTTTAAGCCCGAGATTTACGAAATCAAGGTACGGCAGGATTTCATTTGCTGATTCTTCAGTAAAGTAGCCGTTTGTCGAACAGCCCGCAAAAAGGCCTTTTTGTTTTGCAAGGACTGCCACCTTCTTAAACGACGGCAGGGAAACCGATGGCTCGTTTAGGCAGAACGAGATGCCTATGCAACCTTCATCGACAGCCTTTTGCACTATTTCTTCTGCTGACGCCTTTTTCATCGATACCGACAGGTCCTTTGTGTCCCTGCAGAAGATCTCGGATACGCAGCCTTCACATGAAAAGTTACACCCGATTGTGCTTATCTGGAGAATCTTCGAGCGCGGGTGCCAGTGAAGGATAGGCATGGTCTCGATTGATATAGGCATCATGTTCATCCACATGTCGGGAAAACGCTCTTTTATTTCGCCGCAAAAATTTGTGTACATTTTGCAGATCCCCGATTCTCCTTCGGGGATGCTGCACCTGTTCTCACAAAATGCGCATTGCGTCATTGTTTTCCGCCTTCACCTGAACTGTAGGGGACGCCCAGCATGAGAGTCCGGAGTTCGTCGTCGGAGAGGTCGTAATGTAGAAACTCCGAGTAGAACCCGCGTGTCAGTGATTCAAGGTCCACATCACTGAAAAGGTCAGGGTACAAAACTTTCGCAGTCCAGGGGATTCCCAGGATAGTGCTTGCGCCAGGCGGTCTGTCAAACCAGCAGAAAGGTCCTCTCGGGTTGTAGTATACACGTCCGTTTTTGACTGCGTCAAGCTGGCCCCAGACCGAATCGTTTAATATTTCGTCATAGCAGTTTTTCTGGTTGCATATTATGACGTCAGGGTTCCAGCTTAAGACCTGCTCCATTGAAACTTCTGTCTGGCCCATCTGTCCGCCCTGCTGGGTTATGTTGGCCACGTTTATTCCGTTGCACAATGAAATCAGCCTGGCGTGGTCGGTTCCGGCAGTATCTGTTGAAAGACCTGACGGGGTCTCAGCGTAGTATACTTTTGTGCGGTTCTCTCCTGAGATGTTCTGAATGCGTGATTTTACGAGTTCTTCCATTTCATCGTGGAATTTTATAAGTTCCTCAGCCTTTTCTCCGGTTCCCAAAAGGTTGCCGACTTTTGTTATCGTGTCGTCAAGTACTGACAGGTTTCCGGAATCGTAGATTCCTACGACAGGCACGCTGCCGAAGTTTGCCTGCTTTTCTTCAAGACTGGTTGTATCGGACTTGTCGGTCGTGTCATACGTTGTCTCGTAGATTACAAGGTCCGGGTTTGCCGCAAGCATGGTCTCGTAGTTTCCGCTCCAAAGCCCGAACCATCCACCGATAACCGGGAGTTTTGCATATTTTTCCGGCATATTGGTAGTATCCGGTTTATTGTTCCACCCCAGGAGCCTGTCAGGGGCAAGCATATACACAAGTGTCGTTGTCGTCGGGCAGGTTGAGATTACTCTCTGGGGGTCTGCCGGGACTTCAAGTGTCCTTCCGAATTCGTCAGTGTAGGATACTGTCTTTGAATCGTTGTAACCTGTGTTTTCCGATGATGTGCAGGCTGCCGAGGTAATCAGCAGAAATAAAACGAAAAAAACGCACAATACGGAACAAATCATGTTTTTTCTGGTCATTAATTAATCCTCTCCCAAATACCTGCCGGATTTTAAGGAACAGCGGAAGGTGTAACAGAAATAATCTGAAAATCAAAAAAAATGCCTTCTGTCGTTTTCCCGTTAAATCCGGTTGAAGCCACTTAAAAAGCCGAAAGCCTAAAAATGCAAAAATTCTGCCGGTTATCACCATAAAGGCACTTTGCATCGCTTTTTATTATTTCAGGCTTTTAAAAGGCTTCTAAATTACCGGTAATCCAGTGATAATTTACATTTAAATCTTTATTTTCCTGAATGTATAATGATTATCATTTATGCGCCGACTGGATAAAGTAAATATTATTAACTTAACCTAAAACACCGGAGACTCAAAATCATACGCATAATACTCCGGATATCCTGCATGCTTATATACTTAAATCAGAAAGAGTCTTTCATGGAGATGATTGAGCTTTTAAAGGATTTTAAGCCTGCAAAACAGTTCAGGTTGTATAACGGGATATTGACATGCTTTTATATTTTTGTCATATGGCTTTGTTTTGCATGGATTGTATTCATAGACGAGTTTATGTTCCTGAATGTGTTTATTGCGGGTCTGCTTGTCATATTGCTTGTTATAGGGATAGTCTGGAATATTCTTTATTATGATTCCATAGTCTATCACCTGAATAAAACCGAAATGACATGGAGGAGGGGTGTCTGGTTTAAACAGACAGGTATTGTCCCGTACACCAGAATAACCAACGTGGATATCGTGCAGGGCCCTCTTATGAGAATGTTTGAAATTTCGAACCTGAGAATCCAGACTGCCGGATATTCTGCGCAGAAGGTTGCGGAAATAAGCATCAAAGGGATGGAAGAGCCTGAACCGCTGCGTGAGATGATAATGGACTTTGTCAGGGATGACGTCTCTTTATCTGCGGCAACAGGCGGAGGGGATGCGTCTGCAAAGAAAAGACTTCAGGGATCAGATCAGGAAATCACGGAAGAACTCAAAAAAATCAGGCAGATTCTTGAAAAAATCGCAGAAAAATAACTTTTTACTTTTTTTTATTGTGTTCACATAATCACGTAAACTCTAATTTATTGTAAATTAATAATGATATATGAACTCGGAGTACAAAGAGAAGATCTCGGGGATATTCAGTTGCGAGGGGATAGGCTCTGTAATAACATGTACACAGGCTCTTTCAATATCCGGAAAATACGGGATTCCTGAAGAGGATATAGGTAAATTCTGCAACACGAACGGTATCAAGATTCGCGGCTGCAAGCTTGGATGTTTTAAGTAAATAGAATAATAGCCCGTTTTTTGAGAGTTGGTCCATGTCTAAAGATTTTTTGAATCTGATAAGCGTAGAGGAGGCGGTGAAGATTGCAAAAAGCATTGTCCCCGTTATCGGGTCGGAGCCGGTTGCTCTTGAGGATGCCGTGGGAAGAGTCCTTTCTGAAGATGTGCATTCGGATATAAACATACCCGGTTTTGACAGGTCATGGAAGGACGGCTATGCCGTATCTGCCGCCGAAACGGTGAACGCGACTGTCAGTATGCCTTCAATGCTTAAGCTTACGGGACGTATCCCGATGGGAGCAGGGGAGAGGATGACAATGGGTGCGGGCGAATGCCTGAATATTCCAACCGGCGGCCAGATGCCAAAAGGTGCTGATGCCGTCGTAATGGTCGAGTACACGGACGAGGTAGAAGGTGACGTCCTCATAAAAAGGCCGGTTGCACCGGGGGAAAACGTTGTTTTGGAAGGTGAAGACTTCTCAGAAGGTGAGCTTGTCTTTGCAGAGGGCCGCGTGCTTTCCGCTTCCGATATAGGAGGCCTTGCAGCAGTCGGTGCATCCAGGGTATCTGTCCGAAAAAAACCTGTAGTTGGAATAATATCGACAGGAATAGAAATTATTCCGGTTGATGAAAAACCCAAAGCCGGTGAGGTAAGGGACGTAAATACATATCTTTGCTCTGCATTTGCAAAAAAGCACGGCTGTATCCCAAAACACCTCGGAATTGTCAGGGATGATGAAAAGGCCATGAGGGACATTTTAAGAAATGCTCCTGCTGAATGTGACTTAATCCTGGTATCCGGAGGAAGTTCAAAGGACATAAAGGACGTTACGGCAAGAGCGGTTTATTCCGAAGGAGAAGTCCTTGCTCACGGCGTCATGCTTGCGCCGGGAAAACCGACGATAATCGGAAAAATTAAGGATACACCTTTAATAGGAATCCCCGGTCATCCTGCGGCGACATATATGGTCCTTTCTGTAATTGTGAGGCATCTTTTAAGAGAAATGACGGGAATTTTGAAGGAGAACGAATCCGTTGTAAAGGTTAAGCTTGCGGAAAGCCTCCCCTCGGAGAAGGGAAGGGAGGAGTATGTCCGTGTCAGGATAACGGATGAAAACCTTGCCGAGCCTTTGTTCGGAAAATCCGGTATACTGAACACTCTGGTTAAAAGCGACGGCGTCATCCGGGTTCCGGGAGGAAGGGAAGGATATGAGGCAGGCGATGAAGTGGAGGTATTTTTGTGGTGAAAAGATACCTCTCGCAGGTAAGTCTCGATGATGCAGTGTCAAAGGTTCTCTCGTCCTTTGACGAGCCAAAGTCCCGCGAAACGGTTTCACTTAAGAATTCCTGCGGCCGTGTTCTCCGTGAACCTGTTTATGCCGGTTATCCTGTCCCGTGTGTAAATACTTCAGCAATGGACGGGATTGCGGTCAAAAGCGCTGAGACCGTAGGTGCATCGGAGCAGAACCCTGTAGCACTCGGAAAAACTCTGCGTGTCAATACCGGTAATTTCGTTCCGCCCGAATTCGACTCTGTCGTGATGATAGAGGATACCTGGGAGAAGAACGGCGTTTACTCGGTCAGGAAAGCCGCAAGGCCCTGGCAGAATGTACGTCCGGCAGGAGAGGACATAAAGAAAGGCGAACTTATTGCACCTGCGGGCCACAGGATGAGAGCTTTTGATACCGGAGCGTTCGGGACCTACGGCATAAAGGAGCTTTGTGTAAGAAAACTTTCGGCCGGCCTTGTCCCGACCGGAAGCGAGCTTGTAGAGATTGGAAATGTCCCAGGGCCCGGCCAGGTCGTTGAGAGTAACATTCCTATGGCTTCTGTATGGTTTTCCGAAAGAAAGGTTGACGCACGTTGCTACCCGATAACACCTGACGACCCTGAAATGATAAAAAAAGCTGTTGAAAAAGCCGCAGTGGAAAACGATATTGTAATTGTCTCTGCCGGGTCCTCCGCGGGGACCAAGGACTTTACGGCGGGTGCGATATCGGAACTTGGTGAGCTTATTTTTCACGGCATCGCGATAATGCCCGGAAAACCCATGATCCTCGGCAAAGTTATGGGAAAACCTGTAATCGGCCTTCCGGGTTATCCGATATCTGCGCAGGTCGTATTAAGGGAGATTGTGGGGCCTCTTCTTGACAAATGGGGTTTTACAGGTCCCCTGTCCGGGAAGATTGACGTTGAGCTTTCTTCTGATATTACATCAAATGTAGGCTATGATGAGTTTGTGCTTCTCTCGGTTGCGGAAAAGGACGGCAGGTACCTTGCAGCCCAGCAGTCAAGAGGTGCGGGCGTCCAGATGGCTTCAGTCAGGTCCAATGCATTTCTCCGTGTGCCGTCGCGGCTTGAAGGGTACCCGGCCGGTGAAACGGTGAGCGTTACTCTTACCCAGGGAAAAAGCTATGCTGACGGGTCACTTCTTGTTACAGGAATGGCAGACCCTGCACTTGGCGTTCTTTCGGGGATTTTAAGAAAGTCGGGTGTTGTGCTCCACATTGGAAGTTCGGGGAACATGGGGGGTGTCATTGCGCTTAAAAAGGACGTCTGCCACTGTGCACCAATGCATATTCCTTCACCGGACGGTGAGTACAATATAGAGCAGGTGAAACGCTACCTTCCGGAAACGAAGGTGAGCCTCTTGTGCATAGCCGGGATAAGCTACGGGATAGCATCCAGAAACAACCTGTCATTAAAGGATGTCGCAAAACATTCGTTTGTAAACCAGCCCCCCGGTTCAGAGCCCCGGATACTTTTTGACAGGGCAATATCGGAAGAAAAGATATCATCCGAATTGGTTGAAGGCTATGACAAAGTCCTCAACAGCGAGACTGCCGTTGCAATGTCAGTCCTGAACGGCGACTGCGATGCAGCTTTTGTATCTTACCAGTCCGCAAAGGTCTATGGCCTTGATTTTTCTCCGGTGTCCTATGCAAGGTATGAGTTTGCAGTACGCGACTCCGGGCTTTCTGATGAAAGAATAAAAAAGCTTGTTGAAGCCGTTTCATCGGATGAGTTTAAAAGTGCACTTAAAAATTCCGGCGGCTATGATGTATCGGTATCAGGAAAAATGAGGTCTGTATAATGTGTATATGAACGACTGTCTGTAAAATACCCGGATTCATTAAATATATCTTTTTCCTCTTTTATTGCATATTTTTTTTTGCAGCCGTCTATTTTTCAATTGTCTATTTTCAGTTTGGTTTATTTATCTGTAAGATCTATTTACTCATATAGAAGGAGTTTTTCTTATATTTATAAAGGGTTTGATAATTTTGCCAGAAGAAAACACAACCATAATTTCGGGCAAGAATCAGAGTTTATACGTTAAAATAAGGAAAATTGCCTGCTCTTGAAGAGTTACATCCAATAAAACAAGGATTGAAACTACAAGCGGCAAGGAAGATTCTTGAAAGAGAAAAAATCTTGAAGAGTTACATCCAATAAAACAAGGATTGAAACGGCATAGGCATGTTTGTCTTTTTCATGATCTTTTCTTCTTGAAGAGTTACATCCAATAAAACAAGGATTGAAACATACTATTGCAATTACTAAAAAAGCTTTTGAATCAGGCTTGAAGAGTTACATCCAATAAAACAAGGATTGAAACACCGAGGCAGCTATAAGAAGAGCAGCACAAAAAAGATCTTGAAGAGTTACATCCAATAAAACAAGGATTGAAACTCCATATTTGAGGACAAAGAACAATACGCAACTACTATCTTGAAGAGTTACATCCAATAAAACAAGGATTGAAACATGACTGGTGCAGATATCATATGAAAACCGCCGTCCCTTGAAGAGTTACATCCAATAAAACAAGGATTGAAACTTTCGTGGAGCAAAGCGTATGAAATCTATGGTATTGACCTTGAAGAGTTACATCCAATAAAACAAGGATTGAAACGAAGGTTTAAATGCGCTTGCGTCATTTGGATGTATAGCTTGAAGAGTTACATCCAATAAAACAAGGATTGAAACTCATGCCCGATCCGGCGAATGCTACATACGAGTATGTCTTGAAGAGTTACATCCAATAAAACAAGGATTGAAACATTCTATGCTTCTCTTGAATTCTCTTATGTTTGTCTTGAAGAGTTACATCCAATAAAACAAGGATTGAAACTAATCTTCTTTCATTTTAATTCTCCTTTATATCTATTACTTGAAGAGTTACATCCAATAAAACAAGGATTGAAACTGCGTTGCTCTTGAAGGCTTTTCAGAGATGAATTTCCTTGAAGAGTTACATCCAATAAAACAAGGATTGAAACTTCTTATCCATAAATAATAATTCCTGTTCATTGCAACTTGAAGAGTTACATCCAATAAAACAAGGATTGAAACTCGATTCCGACGATATGCATAATCTCTCTTCTGGCTTGAAGAGTTACATCCAATAAAACAAGGATTGAAACGTCAACGCGAGTATAAACATATATCTTTGGAGAATCTTGAAGAGTTACATCCAATAAAACAAGGATTGAAACCCCGTCCGGAAACATTCATATTTAATTCGCGTGGGCCTTGAAGAGTTACATCCAATAAAACAAGGATTGAAACTAGAGATAAATCTAGACGACCAGAGCATTTCAGGAAAACTTGAAGAGTTACATCCAATAAAACAAGGATTGAAACTTCTTTCTTCAAGTTCGTTTAGTTTCTTCCATACTCTTGAAGAGTTACATCCAATAAAACAAGGATTGAAACACTGCGATTCCCGCAAGTTTGCAAACCTCGACACTTTCTTGAAGAGTTACATCCAATAAAACAAGGATTGAAACTTAGCTGTTTCATTGTTACGGCTGTATTTGCTGATAACTTGAAGAGTTACATCCAATAAAACAAGGATTGAAACATATACACCACTATGGTGTATCTAAAGAAGGTGAACTTGAAGAGTTACATCCAATAAAACAAGGATTGAAACTACAGCGCATAGAGATCGCTCTGTATCACGCTTTCCTTGAAGAGTTACATCCAATAAAACAAGGATTGAAACCTGCTTCATCTGCCTCTTCTTTTGCCTTACTGATATCCTTGAAGAGTTACATCCAATAAAACAAGGATTGAAACTTGGAACTCGTAGCACGAGAGGGGGCCGGGCGGAACTTGAAGAGTTACATCCAATAAAACAAGGATTGAAACGAAACAAAATCAATTATCTGTGGGTCAGATGACGGTCTTGAAGAGTTACATCCAATAAAACAAGGATTGAAACACGGTTTGTCCTGGGACTACAAAGGCACTTACCCGACCTTGAAGAGTTACATCCAATAAAACAAGGATTGAAACTAGACAAGTTCTGCAGCCTCAGCAGGAGCCGCAGGCTTGAAGAGTTACATCCAATAAAACAAGGATTGAAACTAGAGCGAGCGTAATTTAGTATTATGGTGAACCAGCTTGAAGAGTTACATCCAATAAAACAAGGATTGAAACTAATTTCTTTCCCGGTTTTCATTTCCGCAACTGCATTCTTGAAGAGTTACATCCAATAAAACAAGGATTGAAACCGAACAGTAAAAACTCTTTGGTGAAGGTTAAGCCTACTTGAAGAGTTACATCCAATAAAACAAGGATTGAAAATCATGATGATAACTCCTTTGCCCTTTTTTTATTCCTGCCCTTGTGAATTTTTTTCATGACAGATTTCAATTTTCAGTATTTCCAATTCTTTTTCCATAATTTTTATAATACTGTTGCAATTCTGCAACAGAGAGAAGGGTTAAAAAATGAGTGAGTGATCACTCATTTATACTATGAAATACGAGATTATTTTATGTTCCTGTTGTGGGGAGGTTTGTTTTGAGCAAAAGATTGTCTGAAAAAAAATATGAAGACCTGATGAGAGCTGCGGTTGAACTTTTTTCCAGACAGGGTTTTCATGCTACTCCTGCGCAGCAGATTTCAGACCTTGCAGGTGTATCAGTAGGAACGTTGTTCAAATATTTCGGGACCAAGGAGAATCTGATTGACACTTTATACTTCTCTATTCACCAGACATTGTCAGAAGTTGTAGAAGAGGCAGTTAGTTCAGCAGATTCCGTTGAAGAGAAGATAAAAAACGCCAAACGGCAGGTATTAATCTGGATGTTTAAAAACCCGGAAAAAACTCTTTTCTTTGAAAATTTCTCTTCTTCATCAAGTATTACTAAAAAAGCAAAAGAAGAGGCACTGGACAAGTTTTCAGTCCTTGATGACCTGTATCAAAAAGCAGTTTCCCGTGGAATTATAGTTAAAACCGATAAAGAGGTTTTTCTGGCAAATTTCTGGTACCCGAATTTTATGCTTATAAACCTGTACACAATAGGCAGGCTTAGGAGTAATATTGAAGAGATTATAGAACAGTCAACCTCATCGATGTGGTCCGGAATCGGGCGAAATTTATGAAAAACGCTCTCAATTCAAAAATATATGATTATTATAAAATAATCTGCGTCATGAAATCAATCAGATTTTATCCGGTTTTAATAGATTGTTTCAGATTTACTTAATGTAACGGTGATAGATCTGATTTCAATAATTATACCTGCTTTAAACGAAGAAAACAGGATTACTGCCTGTCTTAAATCACTTTCTGACCAGAGTCTGCCCAGAGATGAATATGAAATTATTATTGTAGACGGTTTTTCCTCAGATAAAACGTGTAAAAAAGCTGAATATTTTGCGGATAAGGTGATTTTCCAGAAAAGGAAGGGTATCGGAGGTGCACGGCGTGACGGGGTTGAGGCTGCATCCGGAGATATACTGGTTTTTACCGATGCAGATACACTATATTCGCACAGATGGCTGGAAAGAATTAAAAAAAATCTGATGTACGGGGGATATGATGTGTGTACAGGTCCGGTAAGGTTCTATGACGGGAATATTTGCTCATTAATTATACAGGTCTGGAGAAAATATTATCATTTATTGCATTTATTTGGATTTTACTGGTTAATCGGGTCCAATGTCGCGGTAAAAAAAGATATTTACATAGAAGCAGGAGGTCACAGGAGCATATCTGTTTTAGAGGATTATGATCTTTCCCTGCGTCTGTTTTCAGCCGGTGCTTCCTATGTATATGACAGGCAGGCGGAAGTATACACATCGGCACGGAGGATAAAAGGAATTTTTGCATATATGCTGACTTACATAGCAGGATTCTACAATTATCACATCACTAAAGATGATGGCAGGTTACTTAGATATTCATGTGCGGGCCTGGTTAAACCATCCTGTTTCCCTAAAAAAAGGACTTTAAATTCAATTCTGCAAAAAATTAGTATGAACAGGAAAAAATGGGTCTGAAAAAGATATATTGGATTAAATAAAACTTAAATAAATAATAAGTTTGGTTTGAAAAGATCTAGTTTGTGCTGACGGGGTGGACCGGAAACGGGTTCTCTCCGGATTCCATCTCATCTATAACCTCATCTATATGCATAATTTCGTTGTAATCAGGCCCTGTAAGGCAGTAGTCGTTTTTGTCCATTGCCCAGGCAGGATATTTGCGGGCGACCTCGGGCATCTCGACCGTCGGGAGTTTCCTGAAGTTTAAAAGGTCGTGCGGGTTTCTTCCCAGTTTTCCTGCAAGCTCCTTGAGTTCGTTTATCCACCTTTTAAGCTCCCTGACATCAGCTTTGTTCCACCTTAAAATCTGGTTAATTTTCATGTATGTGTCCCTTTCCAGGAGAACAATTCCTACGGAGTTCTTGTCCTTTAAGTAAAACTCCAGGAAGTCATGCACATCCTTTAAACGTGACGAAAGAGCTTCTACAGTGCCGTGAACCGAATCTATGCCCTTTTGGAGTTCGTCACCCGAAAGGTCGGAAAGTTTTTCCGTATCTTCTTTTATTTCTTCGAGAATGTCCCTGATGCTTCCTATTTCAGTCACGTTGTCCATATATTTCTGGTGCAGTTCAGAGAGAAAGAATGCGGCCAGATATTCTTCGTCTGCCATTGTGATTAGAATATGGACTATGCCCGATATAATATTTGGCACTCTCATCTCCGGTTAAAAAAATCTGATTAAATGAATTTTCAAAACCGTTTTTATGATTTGAAGGTAAGTTCATTTTTTTAAGCACCAAAAGTCTCTTTAACAGGTTTGTGGGAGTTCAGGCAGACAGAACAAAATCTTAAAAGGCAGTGCGGTTCAAAGGTAAGTTTATAAGAATCCGAAATTATGTCTGTGTTTAATATCCCTTTTTAATATGATTATTCAACGGGGGATTTTTCACTTTCAGGGAGGAAATTCCGGTAATATGAGAACCGTTACACTTACTGTAAAAAAAAGAGAGAAACCTGACATTTCTGTAGAGGCAGAGGGGATTGTTCCTGCAAATTTTGTCGATGAAAGTTATGCAGACCTTACGGTGTGGGAGGGAAACAAAGAATGGAAACTTACGGATTTCTTTGACATCTCCTGCACAGGAAAAGCTGAAAAACCATCGGATGTCGGGATTGTTCTATCAGGGGATACTACCCGTACCGTCAAAAGAATCGGCGAATACATGGAGGATGGGAAAATAACCGTTAGAGGCGACATCGGGATGCACTGCGGGAATTTCATGAAGGGTGGTACAATAGAGATATTCGGCAATGCCGACGGCTGGCTCGGCCGTGAGATGGAGGGTGGAAAAATAATCTGTCACGGTGACGCTTCCCATTACTGCGGTGCAGGTTACAGGGGGGTTACAGAAGGCATGAAAGGCGGTCTTATAGAGGTCTTCGGTAACGCCGGCGACTACTGCTGCGAGTGTCTTTTTGGAGGGAAGGTAATTGTCCACGGGTCATGCGGGGATATGGCAGGTGTAGATATGAAAGGAGGTGAGCTCTTCATATCAAAGGACTGCCACAGGCCGTGCGGAAATATGAAAGGGGGAACTGTTACTGTTTGCGGGACAGCCTACGCGATGCCGCCTGCGTTTTCAAAGGAAGGCGAGGAAACTTTGGATTCAAAAATATTTACAGTTTTTAAAGGTGATATTGCAAACCGCGGCAACGGAACCCTTAAAGTGGCATCCTTTGAATATTACTGAAAAACCTAAAAGAAAGGGCCCTTTAAAATCCGGAAAACAGAATAAAAAAAATCCGGGACTAAATCAAAAATATCCCTGTTTTTATTAATCCCTTTAGTTATAAAATTATATTTAGATTCTGAATATTTTTTTGTTGTCACTACAGCAAATTATATTTGGTGATAATGCGATAAATAGTAATTGCTGACATAGGGTACAAATCAACACTATTTGTTAAACTCTGACTGAGTCGGCATGATGTCTTACGCATCGGCAAAAAACGGAAAAATACCTCTTAATGCGGGTTATATGAGGTATCCGGAAGAAAGATGTGTCCAATTAAAATTTATCTGCCAATGAGAGGTTCAGAAAAGACCGTATTTTAAAGCACTGTCTGATTTTATTCACTCTCACCTTTTTTAGGGGCGCTTCAGACAAATGTGCCCTTCAGAGAAATTATTTCCTGATTAATGATATCAGCCGGATTTTTAATGCGCTTTTTTGCTGTGATTTTCAAAGATAACTATATTCCGGCAATAAAATAAAAAAATTAAAAAAATACTCCCTCTTTAATACCAAAATTAATGCCAAAACCTGCTGTATGAATGATTTGAAAACGGACTTCCGTCACCCTAAAAATACTGGTTAAATAATTTTTGCGGGCGGGTCGGATAATTAACATGTTTAAAGGGCCTTAAAATGCTCCCGGTATCTGAAAATCTGCAGTCCTGAAAAATTCTAAAAGAAGGCTTAAAAAAAAATTACCTTTAGAATGACCTTAATTTTACAGGGGGCAGTAAAGGCGCACAGCCCGGTATCCCTGTACTCACTATTTTTGTCATAAAGAGTAATACTTTAAATTATGCATGGTAACACATAACATAAAAAAACTAAATAATCGTATTTTATATTTGAAATTAATCCTTATTCACGAACTATTTTTATCCAATTATATTGTTTCATATTAGGAACGCTTATATTCTGATTCCATTATAATGTACGATTGTCCCATGCGGGGACGTGCAGTAGTGATTACCATAGTGTTCGTCAGCATCTGCTGTCCAGTGTTCAGTAAACGAAAGGCATTGCACATAATGGGTATAGGAGGAAAAATATGGCAAAATATTCCGACACAATCGATCTTTATTCAGACGACGGAAAAGTTCTGAAAAGCAACGTTTCTCTCGAGAAGGTAAGCCCGCTTGTCAACCCGGCAACACTTAAGCTTATCGACCTTACAAAGAGAAGCGTCGCAGTAAACCTTGGCGGTATTGAAGCAAATCTCAAATCCGGCAAACTTGGTAAAAACGGTGTAATCATGGGCCGTGAGCTTGACCTTCCGATAATGCAGAACAAGGATGCAATTATCGCAAAGATCAAGGAAATGGTCGACGTAATGGGCGGCGAAACTGTCGTCAACGAGTACAAGGGCGGACAGCTTCTTCTGGTTGAAGTGCCTGAAGCACGTATCAAGGCAGCTTCCACATATGATGCGGCAATTACAGCAGTTGCGGCTGCGACAACATACGCAATCGTTGACCAGTTCGACATTGACATGTTCAATGCATCAACTGTCAAAGCGACAACCTTCGGCGGCTACCCGCACACGATGGACATGGAAGGCGCACTTGTAACATCCATTCTCTCGAACCCACAGAACAACGAGGGTCTCGGATACGCTCTGCGTAACATCGGTGTAAACCACTATGTCATGATGACAGGAAGGAATGCAATGCAGGGTGCAGCCCTTGCAGCAACACTTGAGACAGCCGGTGAGTTTGAGATGGGCGGTGCAATCGGCCCGTTCGAGCGCCACCTGCTTCTCCAGTACGCATACCAGGGTCTCAACGCAAACAACCTTGTATATGATCTTGTAAAGGCAAACGGCCAGACAGGAACAGTAGGTACAGTACTCCAGTCCCTTGTTGAGAGGGCAATTGAGGACAAGGTAATAGTCCCCGGAAAGAAGGGCGGCTACTTCCAGTTCTACGACACAAAGGACCCGATGATGTGGAACGCATATGCGGCAGCAGGAACAATGGCTGCAACCATGGTCAACTGTGGTGCAGGACGTTTCGCACAGGCTGTATCATCAACACTTCTTTACTTCAACGATCTTCTTGAGCACGAGACAGGTCTTCCGTCAACAGACTTCGGTCGTGTGATGGGAACAGCTGTCGGTTTCTCATTCTTCAGCCACTCAATCTACGGTGGCGGCGGTCCAGGTATCTTCAACGGTAACCACGTAGTAACACGCCACGCAAACGGCTGTGCTATTCCGTGTGTAGTTGCAGCATGTGCACTGGATGCAGGAACACAGATGTTTACTCCGGAAGGCACATCAGCAGTAATGGGCCAGACCTACGGTCAGATCCCTGAGTTCAACAAGCCAATTCAGCATATTGCAAAGAGCGTCTGAATAAGATAAATACAGATTGGAATGACACAAAGCCAGTACCCCCAGTGCAGGGCAGTCCCGCTACGCATGCTGTCTCCGGAGACTGCTGAAAAATATCTCAACGAGGTAGTAAAGGTGCCGGGAATACGCAGGATGATGATCAACGGACCATCACTACCTGCTGTGGTGCCTTACGGCCCGGCAAGAGGGAAACCTAACCCCAATTCCAACAGGAAGGCTATATCTGTAGGCACTTCCGAAGTTGATTTGCGGGTTCAGGTCGGAATGGTAATATTCGAAGTTGAAGACAAGACCGTCATTGAAGAAATTCGTGGAGTAAGCACGGATTTTTTTAAAGACCATAACATACTGTGCCAGGTTCAGGAAGGAAAGTTCATGAAGACTTCCCCGACACTTGTAGATTACTGCAAGTACGGGCCTGAAGCCGACGAATCAGTAATCGGCCTTGTCGATCCGAGAAAAAAAGATGGTCCGGTAATAATACAGGGTAGAAAATAAAATGCCGCTTGGTCGAGTAACCCAGGTTGTAGACTGCCGTGAAAGCATGGGCATGGGAAAAGGCGGCGGCCTCGCCCAGCGTGGCACAATATCAGAGTGTCGCCATCCCGATGTCATAGTTGTAGGCATGTCTCCAGGGAGACGACATGTGACAAAACCTGTATGCGATATCACTTCAGGGCTTCGGAGAGAAGGAATAGAGTTCTCCGTAAGTACTCTTGTTCTGAACGCTGGAAGCGGTGTTCCAGACGATGCGCCAAAGATAGCCGGTTCCGTTCTCGGAGCCTACTTTGGCTTAAGCGACAAGGAAAGAGCACAGATCGAGCAGCATAAAGTGGCTATTCTTCATCACGGGAACGTACGTTCCCATGTTGTTGAAAAAGTCCGCAAGATACTTTCTGTCTGCGACATTGATGCAATAGTGGTATCGCAGGCCCCAATAGACTATGAAGACCTTGCAAAGGTTGGCGTAAAGACCGCCTTTGTTCTTCCTGCAGAAGAGAATATACGCACGAAGGGAAGAGTCGTCGCCATAATAAGCGGGGTTACCCGCGGGCAGACACCCCCGAGAGACAAACTGGCAGAAGTTATTTCGGCTGTAATGAAGGTTATGAAACAATAATTAAGGTGAAATGAAAATGGCATACAAACCACAGTATGGGCCAGGAACATCTATTGTCGCCGAAAACAGGCGTAAACAGATGGACCCGGCGCATCAGCTTGAAAAAGTTCGTGATGTAACAGACGAAGATGTTGTGCTTATACTCGGCCACCGTGCACCGGGTTCAGCATACCCGACAGCACACCCGCCCCTTGCAGAACAGCAGGAGCCCGACTGTCCAATCAGAAAAATTGTAAAGCCAACAGAAGGAGCAAAGGCAGGAGACCGTGTCCGCTACATTCAGTTCGCAGATTCGATGTTCAACGCACCATCCCAGCCATACCAGCGTACATACGCTGAGATGTACCGCTTCCGCGGTATTGACCCCGGTACACTTTCCGGACGTCAGATTGTAGAGTGCCGTGAGCGTGACCTTGAGCAGTACGCAAAGCTTCTCATTGAAACCGAGATGTTTGACCCTGCTCTCGTATCCTGCCGTGGTGCAACAGTGCACGGGCACTCACTCCGTCTTGCAGAAGACGGTATGATGTTTGATATGCTCCAGCGCTGTATTCTCGGAAAAGACGGTGTTGTAAGGTACGTCAAGGACCAGATCGGAGAGCCGCTCGACCGTGAGGTTGAAGTAGGAAAACCGATGGACGAGGAATGGGTAAAGGCACACTCGACAATCTTCCACTCACTTGTAGGTGTACCCTACCGTGATGACGCAGAGTACGTCGAATACATCCAGCGCATTCATTCGCTCAGGACAAAATACGGCTTTATGCCAAAGGAGGAGTGATTTAAATGGGAAAAATAGAGAGATCACAGAAGCTTTTCCTCAATGCACTTAAGGAGAAGTTCCAGGGAGAAGACCCCGAATCAGTAAAGACCACATTCTACCACTTCAATGGTGTCCGCCAGTCCCCCCGTAAGCGTGAATTCATGGCGGCAACAAAAGGCATTGAGATGAAGCGTGGTATTTCCATGTATGATCCTGAGCACTGCCACCTCGGTGGTATCCCAATGGGTCAGAGACAGCTCATGACCTACGAAGTATCGGGAACCGACGTCTTCGTCGAGGGTGATGACTTACACTTCGTAAACAATGCTGCAATGCAGCAGTTCTGGGATGACATAAGAAGGACTGTCATCGTGGGAATGGACCTTGCACACGCAACACTCCAGAAGCGTCTCGGAAAGGAAGTTACTCCTGAGACAATCAACGAGTACCTCCACATATTAAACCACGCAATGCCAGGTGCAGCTGTAGTCCAGGAGCACATGGTTGAGACACACCCGGGTCTTGTCGATGACTGTTACGTCAAAGTATTCACAGGCGATGACGAGATGGCAGACGACATCGAGCCGCAGTTCCTGCTCAACATCGACAAGCTCTTCCCTGAAGAACAGGCAGAAGTCCTTAAAAAGCAGGTCGGAAAGTCGATGTACCAGGCAATCCACATACCGACAATTGTCTCAAGGACATGCGACGGAGGTACAACCTCAAGATGGTCAGCTATGCAGATAGGAATGTCCTTTATCGCCGCATACAGGATGTGCGCCGGTGAAGCAGCAGTAGCAGACCTTTCATTTGCAGCAAAGCACGCCGGTGTTATCCAGATGGCATCCCACCTTCCTGCACGTCGTGCACGTGGACCAAATGAGCCAGGTGGAATTAAATTCGGTCTCTTCTCGGATATCATACAGGCAAACCGCAAGTACCCGAAGGACCCGGCAAAGGCATCCCTTGAGGTTGTCGGTGCAGGTACAATGCTCTTCGATCAGATCTGGCTTGGTTCGTACATGTCAGGTGGTGTCGGATTTACCCAGTATGCAACAGCAGCATATACTGATAACATCCTCGATGAATTCACATACTACGGTATGGACTACATAAAAGACAAATATGGTGTAGACTACACTCACCCGTCCCCCGCAAAGCTTGTCAAACCGACACAGGAAGTTGTCAACGACATCGCAACCGAGGTCAACCTCAATGCAATGGAGCAGTATGAACAGTACCCGACAATGATGGAGGACCACTTCGGAGGTTCACAGCGTGCCGGTGTCATGGCTGCAGCATGTGGTCTTTCAGTGTCCATTGCAACAGGAAACTCAAATGCAGGTCTTAACGGATGGTACCTTTCGATGCTTATGCACAAGGAAGGATGGTCACGTCTCGGATTCTTTGGATACGACCTCCAGGACCAGTGTGGTTCAGCAAACTCCCTGTCAATGGAGCCTGACCGCGGTCTGATGGGAGAACTCCGTGGACCTAACTACCCGAACTACGCAATGAACGTAGGACACCAGGGAGAATATGCAGCTATCGTCGGTGCAGCCCACTACGGCCGCGGCGATGCATTCTGCTTCAACCCGCTCGTCAAGATAACCTTCGCAGATCCGTCACTTAAATTCGACTTTGCAGAGCCACGCCGTGAGTTTGCAAAGGGAGCAATCCGCGAATTTATGCCTGCCGGAGAGCGCTCGCTGATCATACCTGCAAGGTAAGATCTATACAATATTTTTTTTCTTATCTCAAAATAATGCGGGTAAATATGATTAATTTCCATTTGGGGCAGTTTATCCGTTTTTTTTCAAGACAATCCTTTCGAAAGCTTTAATAAACTACTAAACGACTTAATTTTGAATCCAAAAAGGGTTTCGTGTAAACGTGTATCTCTGGTGCATGTAGCACACAGGAGGATGCCTTAATGGAAGAGTTACTATTTGGCATCGGTATAAGCGCTGTTGCGGGCGCTCTTGCCACTGTGTCCGGTGCTGCGGAGGATACTGAATCTGATATAGGATCACAGGGTGACCCGAATTCACAGGTTCAGCTGGCCCCGCAAATGGGATATATTCACCGTATTTACAGCAAAGCTATATCCGGTGAACCCCCAGCATACGGACTATGGTGTGCGTTAGGAGCAGGTCTTGCATGGGCGCTGATGGCGATTAACTACAATCCGGTTCTTGCTATAGTCTTAGGTTCGGCTATCGCTGTGTTTGTACAGGGTATTTATGCAACCACAGCTTATCTGGGCAGGACTGCAAGTCTGGCTAAATTCGGACAGCCGGTCTATATCGATTTAATCAAATCGGTTACGACTGTGACCATGGCACATGCGTTTATTGCGATATTCACATGTGTGTCAATGTGTTTCCTTATGGTAAACGCACTCAGACATCCTTTCCCGCTCCCCCTTCTGGGTCTGGTATGGGGTATTGCTCTCGGAGCAGCAGGTTCTGCAACAGGCAACCCGTTCTATGGAAAGGAGCGCCAGTACCAGTCGCAGAAGTTCGGTGCTGGTGTACCTATCTCGGCATCCGGTAACATCGTCCGGTATGCAGAGGCAGGTCAGCGCAGTTCACTTGACAACGGATGGTTCACATCAAAGATGGGTGGACCCGCATCAGGTGTCTGTTTCGGTCTTATTGTATTCCTTGAACTGTGGCGTACAATCTTCTTCGAAGGTTTCGCAGCAGGCTGGGGTGCAGTAATCGCCGGTATTGTACTGATTCTTATCTTCATGATAATTGACAGAATGGTAGAGAAATGGGCACGCAGAACATACGGCCCGTACACTGAAGAGAAGAAAGAGGAGGTATCATCATGACCGCTCTCGGATCAGGCTCAGGCGGAGGACAGGGGATGAAACCTGTAGCAGTTGTTGTGGGTCTTGTTATTCTTGTTGTCGCTCTTGCGGCGGTGTACTTCCTTGCTCCGGGCATGGCTTTCATGGCGCTTATCGGCGTTATTATAGGCGGTGTCCTGATAGGATTCGGTGTTCACTTTGTTCCTGTCGGAGGAGCTCCGGCAGCTATGGGACAGTCACCCGGTATTGCTACAGGTGTTACAATGCTTGCAGCGGGTGCAGGTCTTGCCGGTCTCTTCGGCGGAGCCTGGGCGGCAGAGCTCGGCTTTGGCGTCGCTCTCGCAGGAGGAGCAATCGGCGGTGCACTCATGATGGCAATCACCTGTCTTATGGTAAATGTTGTATACGTTTATGCAATGGGTATTCCGGCAGCATCCGGAAAGGTTGCAAAAGATCCTATTACAGGCGATACATTTGAAGCGTACAAGTCACAGGGTACAGAAGGACACGGTCTTCCGTTTGTCTCATATGTCGGCGGTGTAATAGGCGGTCTTCTCGGCGGTCTTGGAGGAACTCTCATTTACCTTGAGCTTCTCGGAGTTTACGAGGCTTCACTTCCGCAGTTAATGGGCGGCTCTATTGACCAGATTGTTCCTCTTGCGGTAGGACTTGCAGGCATTTTTGCAGTAGGTCTTTTCCTTGTCAACGCTGTTATTGCAGCATACAATATTACAGGAACTATCGAAGGTCCGCACGACCCGAAGTTTAAGAGATTCCCTAGGGCAGTAATCGGCTGTGCAATTGCATCCGCTGTATGCGGTCTGCTTGCCGTTATGCTGGTGGTGTGAGGTGTTTTAGATATGACAGTACAAATTACAGCTTCTGAAGGCGGGATGTCGCACAACAAAGTGCTGGCAATAGGCCTCGTTGGTGCAGTAGTCTGCATGTATCTTACGTACCTGAACGCATTAACCGGCACCGAGGTATTCTCGTTCTTTGGTGGTCTTGCAGCGGTATTCGCCCTGTGGTGGGGTACTGATACAATCAAACACCTGTGCAGCTATGGTCTTGGTACAGGTGTTCCGTCGGCAGGTATGATTGCACTTGGTTCAGGTCTCGTTGCAATGATCTTTGCGACAAAGCTCAGCTCAATGGGAATTATATCCTCAGCGCTTGTAATCCCTATAGGCTGTGTGGTAATTGCAGGGATTCTCGGGGCGATTCTCGGATACATTGCAAATAATATAGTAAACATGAGCATTCCGGTAATGGTCTCATCGATTGCAGAGCTCTGTATCGTAGGAGCAGTCACAATTCTCGGTCTCTCCGCGATGGCTACAGGAAGCTTTGTTTTTGCAGACCTTGCATCCGGTCAGGTGGCATTCTTCGGTATAACAGTTGCAAACTACCAGGCGTCCCTTCTGGGCGGCGGTGTTATAGCAGCTATTTTCATGCTTGGAGCAATTGGTGTCCAGCACGCTTTCAATGCATGTCTCGGACCTAACGAATCCCAGGACAGGACACTTATGCTTGCAGCAGAGTGCGGATTTTTGAGCATGATTACAGTTTCAATCATATCATTTGCATTCATTGGTATGGGCTCGGCAATCGTTTCGTTTGCTGTTTCTGTAATCGGATGGGTCTACACTTACTACAAATACCTTGAGATGTCAAAGCGTGATGCATACATGTGGCTTGATGCCAAGCCTATTCTTGAGAAGGAGGAGGCCTGATTATGGGATACATTCAAGTGCTTCCGGAATTCGGTCTTGTTGCAGACCCGATGGTCGGTGTTGTCACAACAGCCGGAGTTTCGCTGGCTCCCGTTATCGATCAGGTCGGAGAGCTTGAGAATATAACCGATGATATCGTCGGAATGCTCTCGGGCGAAGGAAGCTTCCTTTCATCGTTTCCGCACAGGGAGAAGTCCCTTGTATATGCGGGAAGCGTCACTGCAATGTGGTATGGTATAGCTGTCGGATTAATCGTCGCGGGGTTGATAGCCTTTGCGCTGCTTTGAGGTGTTGTAAATGGCAGATAAAAAATCTCCGGCCTCAGGATGGCCAAAAATACAGGGTGACTACCACGCGGGCGATGCCAACAGTCCTGTTGTCGTTGTAACAATGGGTTCACACCTTGACGAACAGGCAGTCTGTGATGCAGGCGCTGCAATGTGCGGTTCCTGTAAGACTGAAAACCTGGGTCTTGAAAAAATAGTCGCAAACGTTGTTGCAAACCCGAACATCCGTTTTCTTGTCACATGCGGAACGGAGGTAAAGGGTCACCTCTCCGGTCAGTGCTTAAAAGCCCTTCATGCAAACGGTGTTGAGGGCGGAAAGATTGTCGGAGCAACTGGTGCAATTCCGTTCATCGAAAATCTTACACCTGAAGTAATCAAGCGTTTCCAGGACCAGATCGAAATGGTCGACATTATGGAGACCGAGGATCTGGGCACAATCAAAGCCAAAATCGATGAGCTCACAGCCCGCGATCCGGGTGCGTTTGAGGGCGACGCCATGGTTGTCGAGGTTAAGGAAGGCGGCGACGATGCCGGCGAGTCGGAAGGCGAGGAAGTGCCGATGTCAGCTGAACTTGCTCTTATCCACGCAAGGATGAAGACAATTCAGATGATGATTACAGATATCGGCTACCGTGACCGCTTCTCGGCAGGTGTATACTCAGGAAAAGTTGAAGGACTCATGATCGGTCTGATCGTGTCTTTTGTCATACTTGGCTTCATGCTAATGGGGTGATATAAATGTCAGATGAAGAGAAATCAGGTCCGGCAATTATCAGGATGGCAGCAATTGATGACATGATCGAGGATATGCGCTACAAGGGTCAGATTATGGCCAGGACAAACAAGCTTGAGTCCGGCATAATGGGAGCAGGCATTACAGGATTTGCTATAGGTCTTATACTGTCGCTTCTTCTGGTTCTTGTACCGGTGTTTCTGATGGGAGGCGTCTGAAGATGGCCGACAAGAAATCACCGGCGTCCGGATGGCCAAAAATACAGGGTGACTACCACACGGGTGATACCAACAGTTCTGTTGTTGTCGTTACGATGGGTTCACACCTTGACGAACAGGCCGTTTGTGATGCGGGCGCTGCCATGTGCGGCTCCTGCAAAACAGAAAACCTCGGTCTGGAGAAAATTGTTGCAAATGTTATCGCAAACCCGAACATCCGTTTCCTTGTCACATGCGGAACGGAGGTAAAGGGTCACCTCTCCGGTCAGTGCTTAAAGGCCCTTCACACAGGTGGTGTTGAGGGCGGAAAGATTGTCGGGGCACAGGGTGCAATTCCATTCATTGAGAATCTTACAGCAGATGCAATCGGGCGTTTCCAGGATCAGGTTGAAGTGGTTGATATCATGGAAACCGAGGATCTTGGTACAATCAAAGCCAAAATCGATGAACTCTCGGCCCGTGATCCCGGAGCCTTTGACGCTGAACCGATGATAGTTGAGGTCAAAGAGTCCGGAGATGCAGACGGAGGCGCCGTTGTTGCAACCGCAAATCCGCAGTTCCTTGAGATTGAGGCACGCCTCAACGAAATCGAAAAGAAGCTTGAATTTGCAGATGCTGAAATTGCCCAGCGTGCAGGACGTAAAATTGGCCGTGATATCGGTATTCTTTACGGTCTTACAGCAGGCATTATTGTATTCATGATGTTGCTGGTATTACTCCCGAAACTTATGGCAATGATTTAAGGAGGAGTGACAAATATGTTCAAATTTGAAAAAGAGCAAACGGTACATGATTTCAACGGTACCAAGATTGGTGGGCAGCCCGGGGAATACCCGAGGGTGCTTAGCGCTTCAATCTTCTACAACAAGCATGAGACTGTTATAGATGATGAGAAGGGCGTAATTGACAAGGACAGAGCAGAGGCGCTCTGGAACAGGTGTCTTGAACTTTCAGACATTACTGGAAATCCACACTTTTGCCAGATCATCTCTGAGACAGGTGAAGCGTTTGAGAGCTACTTCCAGTGGTTTGACTCTATAGACAACAAGTCAGCGTTCCTTATGGATTCCTCGAACCCTGCCGCACTTGTACATGCGTGTGAGTATGTTACCGAGGTAGGTCTTGCGGATCGTGCAATCTACAATTCTATTAATGGCTCTATTCTGCCCGAAAACATTGAGGCATTAAAGAAGAGTGATGTTGATGCGGCTATTGTTCTCGCATTCAACCCGGGTGACCCTACGGTTCGCGGAAGAGAGCAGGTATTGACTGAGGGTGGCGTTGCTGGACAGGAAAAATCGATGATCTCAATTGCAGAGGATTGTGGAATCAATCGTATTATTCTGGATACGGCAGCAACACCTCTTGGTCTTGGTTCAGGCGGTGCATACCGTGAGATCCTTGCATGCAAAGCAATTCACGGTCTGCCAACAGGCGGTGCATACCACAACATGACCGTTTCATGGCCATGGCTCAAGCGCTGGAGAAAGAAGACACTCTACGAGCAGTATGAAGGCAAGGACCTTCTCCTTGAACAGATGTCCCACCACTACTTCGGCGGAATTGAAGGTATCAGGCAGGCTGCATGGTCTTCACCTGATATCGGATGCAACATCATGGCGGCAACTCTTGGTGCCGACCTGATTATGTACGGACCTATCGAGAACTGTGAGGCGGCAGCGACTGCTATTGCATTCTCTGATATCGTTCTTGCTGAAGCCGGAAAGGAGTTCGGTCTCGAACCCCAGGTGGATACCCATCCGCTCCTGCACCTTGTATAAAGAAAAAACCCTAAAATATTTTTTTTATTTCGTCTCCGGTTTCTGGTTCTGTTTTGAAATAGCCAGTCCTGTATCCGGTATTTAGAAGAGTAGTCCCGTATTTTTATCTGGATTTTTACTGTGGCATGATAATTTTTCGGGTTTTTTCAGTTCTTTTGTGATGCCAAACAATTATGTTTAAATCCTTTTCCTGTAAATATAATCTGGCACTTTTCTGCTGATATAGTGTAGCCGGCCAATCATGCAGGACTCTCACTCCTGCGACTGGGGTTCGAATCCCCATATCAGCATCAATACGCAAGGTTCAAAGCTCTTTTACAAAATAATTAGTAATTTATTGTTATTTTAATTACATTGTGGATTCTAATCAGCATAAATTTAATCATGTCATAGAATCTGTGATTAAATATTGGGAATTCTGATGGCGCGTTATTCCTGCGACATTATTGAATTTTTTGACACTCAAAAACAAGATTTTCTATTTTCTCTTTGAGTATTCTTTTTGCCTGTTCATCTTTGGGAGACCATGACGCCATATTCGCTCTAGACGGATGAGGAAGATGATACAGGTGAATGCTTTTGTTTTCAAGAATACTATTACCACTCTTCTCAAACCATCGCTCTACATCTTTTCCAAGCGTTATGATAAACCGAATGTTATCAGAAGCAGCCGATTCAATCTCTGAATGTAGCCACCAGTCTGCACAGTATCCTGCGTTTTTCGGATTAAATTTAGGTGATACCTTTGCAAGTTTCTCTGTACAGCATTTATGGAGGTGTGTCCAGTAAACGGACTGAAAAAGGGCCTTCCTAAAATTCGCCAGTTCATCATTTGAGAGTAAATTTTCCATATATTTCCTGTTGAAATATTCAATACGCATATATATCCAATCAGGGATGGCATTTGAATTAAAAAGATCCTCCCTCCACGATAAGAAGCTCTTTGATTTTGCATCATTGTAGTATGGAATAAACGCTGTGGTTGGATCTCTGGATATTATCATTCCAATAAAAGGGTTATTCTGTGGCGGAGGAACCCAGACTGCAGGGATGGCAGAGAGCCTTTTGAATTCACATTCATCCGGGCATGCATTAGATTTATTCATTTTAGATATTGTTTTAAAATAATTATCAAAGCTCATTGTTTTAGGGATTGGTGTGTTATGGGATGAATTTTTCCTGTTGGTTTGTTATCATTAATGAAGGAATTTAATATTAATCAGAAGAAAAAGCATTTTAAAGATTATTTCAGGGATTTCTTTAATAATTCCTGTCCATTCTCACTTGAGAGGACTTTAAGCAATAGATTTTCAAGTACAATCTTATCAATATCAATTGAAATCTTATCACTTAATTTTGTAGTTTTTTCCGACTGATTTACCTGATAATCTTCTTTTTGTGGTTTTTTACTTTTACAAAGTTTTGATAAATCAAAAAAGAATTGTGAGATATCATCATCATGAAACCTGCTAACAATTTCCCTACTGTTATATTTCAAATTTTTATTTTCAGTTAGATTTATGTAATCTGTTTGTATTTGCCTATATCCCGAATTACATGCACTACAATTGCAAAAACCTAGATACTTATCTCCATTAACAAATTGAATAATTAATGCCAGAAATAACGGAAGCGTCAGCTCATGAAAAGTCATAGCTGAATAAATTTGACACCATTTTATAATTTTATCCTGTTGATTATTCTCCTGATCATCTACTTTCTCTTTCTTTGGAGGACTTGTTTTTTTCTTTTGAGTCGTAGATTTAGGAGATTCATCATTTTCCCTTAGATCAACTCCGCATCCGCCACAAAAACAGGCATCTTCCAGGTTTTTAAATCCGCAGATATCACAGACTTTTTCCATGATAAGGGTATTGTTGTGAATATTTATGGATTTCACTGCAGGTTATTTATTAGAGATTCACATAATCTACTATGTACTGGCAATTATGTTTCAATACATAATTTTTATAGTTGATTTTGATTAGATGGTGAATTTATTTATGAAAAATAAAATTATTCAGGAAATTGAAAGGTCCAGAACCCAATATAACCGATTAATACTGATAATAGGACCATCTGATAGTGGAAAAACAGATCTTTTAAGAAAAATCGGCCAGGAAACAGGTTCATCAATTCTTAATGTTAATTTGGAATTATCAAAACTTCTTCTTGATATGTCAAAACGGCAGAGAATGCTAAATGCATCAAAAACTCTCTATGACATTATAAAACAAAACTGTGAGTCAGAAGATGTTATTCTTCTGGACAATTCTGAAATTCTTTTTGATACAGAATTAAAAATAGATCCGCTTAAGCTTCTTCAGGAGTTGGCAAGAAATTATTGTATAGTTGCAACCTGGAATGGCATCATTGAAGACAACTCATTAATCTATGGTAAGTCCGGACATCCTGAATACCGGAAATATAATGCAGACGGTTTGATCAAATTTACTATGGATAAGAATTAAAAGGTAAATTATATTATTTTGGGGAATATGGGAATGAAGTATAAGGATTTAATTAATTTTCAACCAATCGAGTCAGTAATAAAACTTGTTGATTCTGAAAAAAAATCTACCGCAATTCAGTTAGTCAGAGATTATGTTATCTCTGGTGAGATGTCTGAAAGATTAACATCTCTTGTTTTTCCACAGGTTCAGTTTGGTTCTCCCTGTGACAATAAAGGTATTTTTATTGTTGGAAATTATGGTACAGGTAAGTCTCACCTGATGTCTGTTATTTCATCAATAGCCGAGGATGAAACATTACTTGAAGAATTGTCAAACAAGGATATTTCAGAGTCCGCAAAAAGTATTGCAGGAAAATTCATTGCAATCAGAAGTGAAATAGGGGCATCTGAAATGTCACTTCGTGACATAATTACGGGCGAACTTGAAGAGAAATTAAGAAATTATGGTATAAATTATTCATTCCCCCCTGCAAATACAATTCCAAATCATATCAGTTCTTTTGAAGAGATGATGTCTCTTTTCCACCAGAAGTATCCTGATAAAGGTCTGCTGCTTGTTGTGGATGAATTGCTCGATTATCTGCGAACAAGAAAAGAACAGGCACTTATTCTGGATCTAAATTTTTTACGTGAGATAGGTGAAATAACAAAGTCACTCAGGTTCAGGTTTATTGCAGGACTGCAAGAGGCTATTTTTGATAATGATCGCTTCTCTTTTGTTGCGAACAGTCTTTTAAGAGTAAAAGATCGCTTTGAACAGGTCCATATTGCCAGAAATGATGTAAAATATGTTGTATCCAATCGTCTTTTAAAGAAAAATGCCGATCAGATGCAGAAAATCAGGGAATATCTCTCTCCTTTTGCTATGTATTATAGTGATATGAATGAAAGGATGGATGATTTTGTTAGCCTTTTTCCTGTTCACCCGGATTATATCAATACATTTGAACATGTGACTATTGTAGAAAAAAGAGAGGTATTAAAGACTCTGTCATTGAGTATGCGAAATATTCTTGAAGATTCTCTACCTGATGACAGGCCAGGTCTTATTGCATATGATTCTTACTGGAAAGTTCTTACGGATAATTCATCAATAAGAACAATTCCTGAAGTAAGAGAAGTTATTGACTGTAGTGATGTCCTTAAAACGAGGATTGAACAGGCATTTACTAAACCCCTATATAAGCCAATTGCCCTTCGGATTATAGCCGGACTTTCTGTCCACAGACTTACAACGGGTGATATTTATGCAAAAGTTGGGGCAACTCCCGAAGAGTTAAGGGACAGTCTTTGCCTTTATGATAGTAATATAGCACAACTTGGAGGAGATCCCGCCGATGATCTTTTATCACACGTTGAAACTGTTTTAAGAGAGATTCATAAGACCGTAAACGGTCAGTTTATCTCTTCAAATCCAGATAACCGGCAATTTTATCTGGATTTAAAAAAGACCGAAGATTATGATGCCATAATTGAAAAGAAAGCTGAGACTCTTGATGACAATATTCTTGACAGGTATTACGCTTCTGCATTAAGTCAGCTGATGGAATGTTCAACCCAGACTTATCGTACCGGTTTTAATATATGGGAATATGAGCTTGAATGGCATGAAAAACGTGCATCAAGAATGGGATATCTTTTCTTTGGTGTTCCAAATGAGCGTTCAACAACAGTTCCGGAACGTGATTTTTATCTTTATTTCATCCAACCTTATGATCCTCCTAAATTTAAGGATGAAAAGAAATCAGATGAGGTATTTTTCAGGCTGAAAAATCCTGATACTGAATTTCTGTTAGCTTTAAAAAAATACGCAGGTGCAGGTGAACTTGCAGGAACATCCTCAGGATCAGCTAAATCAACATATCATTCAAAAGCAGAAGAGAATCTGCGAAAACTAGTTAGCTGGCTTTCAAAAAATCTGTACTCAGCTTATGAAATAACATATCAGGGTGAAACAAAATCGCTGGTTGAATGGAAATCCAACAGGTCACTAAAGGATTTCTCCACAGGAGGTTCAGAGAAAATTGTCAATTTCCGCGACCTGATTAATACTGTAGCAGGAACATGTCTTGAACCGCATTTTTCAGATATAGCTCCTGACTACCCTGTCTTTTCAGTAATGGTCCGCAATGACAGTAGAAAACAGGCTGCAAAAGATGCCTTGCGGCTTATTGCAAACCAGTCCAGGACCAAGCAAGCTATTGCAGTTTCAGACGCACTTGAACTTCTTGATGGTGAAAGACTTGCTCCTGAAAGATCCCGATATGTACAATTTATTCTTAATCTGATGAGAGAGAAAGGAGCCGGACAGGTATTAAACCGCAATGAAATTCTAAATGATGATTTGGGTCTTGAGTATATGGACCCTGAAGGGGCAAGGCTTGAACCAGAATGGGTTGTTGTTCTGCTCTCTGCAATTGTCTATTCAGGTGACGGAGTTTTGGCAATTCCCGGCCAGAAATTTGATTCAACTTCGGTTGATAAGCTGGCCTCGGTTTCTGTTGAGGATCTCATCAACTTTAAACATATTGAACCTCCAAAAGAATGGAATCTGCCTGTATTAAAATCACTTTGTGAACTTTTCGACCTGCCTTCGGGAAAGGGACAGCTTTTATCACAGGGCAAAGATGATGTAGTTGCAGATATTCAGGTTAAAGCTTCTGAAAGGATAAAGGAGATACTTGAAATCAAGCAGAATACTTCAATGGGAATTACTCTATGGGGTGAAGATTTAATATCAAAAACAATCCTTGAAGAGAAGATTGCTGCTCTAGATGCGGCAAAGAATTTCTTTGAATCTGTACAAAACTACAAGACTCCAGGCTCTTTTAAGAATTTTAAGTACAGTGTCTCCGATATATCTGATATAAGCAGTAAATACAGAGTTGTTTCTGAATTAAAGAATTATATTGATTATATCAGTAAATTCGGGCAGATCTGCGGATGGTTAACTACAGCAAAAGAAATTCTGCCTTACGATAATACATGGATAGAAACTGCTGATTCCGTTAAATCACGGGTTATTAATGATATTCGCAGTATGAAACCGGAAGAGTTGAAAAGATATGCTTCGGAGTTATCATCTGAGCTTAATAAATTAAAGGAAAATTACATCAATATCTACATAAAGCTGCATTCAAGTGCCAGGCTTGGAATGAATGAGGATGGAAGAAAGAATGCACTGATAAATGACAGCAGATTAAAAACTGCAGATGCCCTTTCTGTTATATCTCTAATTCCAAAAAAGGAGATTAAGGATTTCAGGGATAAGCTTGGCAGTCTTAATACATGCTATGAGTTATTAAAAGAAGATCTGGATAAAAATCCGGTATGCCCTCACTGTGGTTTCAGGCCGTCTGTTGAAGCAAAATCTGAATTTGGAAATATCTCCTCAGGAATTATTCTGGATAGTCTTGATGAGGACTTAGATAATATCCTAGAACAGTGGACAGCAATTCTTCATACAAACCTTAAAGATCCAATGTCACTGAAGGCTGTAAAATTGTTAAATGCCGATGAAGCAGAAGCAGTTGAAGACTTTATTTCAACAGGCATTCTTCCAAATCACGTTGACAGTGAATTTACAGGGACAGTTGACAGAATTTTATCAGGTCTTAAGGGAATTAACATAACATCTAATGAAGTATTTAGTGCTCTTAAAAAATCAGGCGGCGCTGCAACTCCTGATGAGTTAAAGAAAGTCTTTAATGATTTTATTGATGACAAAATCAAGGGGCAGGACAGGTCAAAGGTCAGGTTTGTTCTGGAGTGAATTAATGGAGAGAGATAATATTATTGCACTGCTTGGCAAGCATGAATGGAATGATCTTGAATTCAAAAAAGGGCAAAGGGGAGTGCCGGCTGAGACATATAAAACAGTTTCAGCTTTTGCAAATACAAAAGGCGGATGGATAATATTTGGGATTAAGGACGAAAATGGCAGTCTTGAGCCTGTCGGAGTTTTGGATGTAGATTCTGTTCAGAATGATTTTTTAGGTGTGCTGAGATCCAGGACGAAATTCAATCATGTTATCACATGTGAAGAGGAGCTGTTTTCTTTTGAGGATAAGGATATTCTGGCATTTTTTATTCCGGAATCGCCACGCAATAAAAAACCTGTTTTTCTAAATGGGAACTGGAGTGAGTGTTATATCCGAAGTGGCGGCTGCAGTCAGAAATGCACTGAGGAAGAAGTTAAACGGTTTGTCCGTGATTCTTCAGATACTAAATATGACAATGAACCTCTTTTTGATATTGATTCTAATATTTTCTATGATGAGGGATCTGTTCAGTATTACAGAAATCTCTATAATTATAAAAATCCTGGCAGATCTGAAACTTTAAATGATGTGGATTTTCTTTCTGAATTTGGTTTTCTTGTTGAGAAGGATGGCAAACTTGCTCCCACACGTGCAGGTGTGTTGATTTTTGGTAAGGATAAGTATGTCCGCCTGATTCTTAATAACCGGATTGTTGTAGATTATCAGAGAATTGATCTTGATTTTGATGACTGGTCATCTGAAGTCCGATGGCATGACAGGGTTGCAATTGAAAGCAACCTTATTCAGGCATGGATAATTCTGGCTGAGAAATATCACAGGATGGCTGACAGGCCGTTTTCGGTAGATAAAATTTCTCTTCGCAGAAATGATGAACCGGCTGATTATATCTCATTTCGTGAAGCTACAATGAATCTTTTGATTCATCAGGATTATGGCGATCATGGAAGGAAGGCTTCGATTAAATTTTATAAGAACAGGACTGTTTTCTGGAATCCCGGTGATTCTTATACAGATGAGAAGGAACTTTTGGAAACGACTGAAAAGGAGGTTCGAAATCCATCTATTGTAAGTGCATTCAGGAGAATCGGGATGTCCGAGCAGGCCGGCAGCGGTGTGCCGTCAATTTTCAATAACTGGCGCGAACTTGGAAATGTTCCTCCTGTTATCAACAATTACAAGGATAAGAAGGCATTTGAGCTGATTCTTCTTAAGGACAAGCTTTTTTTTGATGACATAAAAACTTTCCAGAAGGAAACCGGATTTAACCTTTCAGACGATGAAGCACGTGTTTTTGTTCTGGCTGTGAAGAGAGGCAGTATATCACTTGTTGATGTAAGGGCAGTAACAGGAAAGAAATGGCGTGAATGTCAGGAGATTACTGAGAAGCTTGTTAAAGAAGATCTGATAGTTGCCGGTAATGACAACAGATTCCAGCTATCTTTGCGTATAATTAATTCAATAATTTATGAGAGAATCAAAAAAGGAATTGCAGAAGATATAAAAAATATTAGTCAGGATGATAATATTTTAAATGTGAAAGCAGGAGAGGAAGCCATAATAAAAAACAATGAAATTTTGACAGAAACCGAATATAAAGTACTTTTAGCCTGTCAGATTCCACGCTCTCTTAAAGAAATCCTTGAAATTGTAGATATTAAAAGCAGATCATATCTAAGGGAAAAGGTTATACTATCTTTAATTGAACAGGGTTTGATTAAAATGATGAATCCCCAAAAACCAAATTCCCCAAAGCAAAAGTATGCTGCAACAGAAAAAGGTATGGGATATATCGCTACCAAAAAGCAATAATCTGAATATAATCTATTTTTTTTGTTCGAATTTTAAGCATGACCACTACTTGACCACTACTTGACCACTACTTGACCACTACTTGATCTATATTTCTCTATTTCCTGTATCCTGCTTGTAAAGTGCTTAGATTTAATTTTACATGAAAGTTACTTCGTAACTTACATGAAACCGGTGCATGAAATATAATTTCACGGACGTTTTTATAACAAAAATTTTACATTATGGTAAAAAATCAGGATATATAGTCTTTTAATCTAACTAATTTTCTTAAAATAAAAATCTAAAAACTCTGTGAATATTTATTTTCGATAACAAAACCCAAACAATTTATCTTTGACAATGATAAGATCTAAATCAGGTAAGTTCATGGGAAAACAGACTACAATACACAATAATTCTGATACCAAAACCAGGGGGGATACAATAACCTGTCTCGGTCAGACTTTTTCATCCGAAAAAGAGAGGCGCGAATATTTTACTAAAATTTTAAGGGAAAAATTAAAGGATCCTGATTTTAGGGCAATTGAGGGATTTCCTCTTGCAGAAGATGAGGATATTTTAACACTCTCAGATCCGCCATATTATACTGCCTGCCCTAACCCATGGATAAATGATTTCATTTCTGAATGGGAGAGTGAAAAACCAAAGAAATCAGAGGAAGAACCATACCACCGTGAACCTTTTGCAGCAGATGTCTCCGAAGGCAAAAATGATCCAATTTATAATGCACATTCATATCACACCAAAGTTCCGCACAAAGCAATTATGCGGTACATTCTCCATTACACAGAACCGGGTGACATAGTCTTTGACGGATTCTGCGGAACGGGGATGACAGGTGTTGCAGCGCAAATGTGCGGTGATCGTTCTGTTGTCGAATCGCTTGGCTACCGTGTTGAATCCGATGGAACAATTCTTAAAAAGGAATATTCAAAAGAGGAAGATAAAGAGATATGGATTCCTTTTTCAAAGCTTGGAGCACGAAAAGCGGTTTTAAACGATTTATCTCCGGCTGCGACATTTATAGCTTACAACTACAACACGCCGGTTGATGTAAAAGAGTTTGAGAAGGAAGCCAACCGGATACTTGCAGAGGTTGAGGAGGAATGTGGATGGATGTACACAACTCTTCACAATCCTTCGGAAGATACGCTAAATACCTGGACCGATGCGGCAAAATCGGGTTCGGTTGAAAAAATAAAGAGTCTGATTTCAGGGAAAGATAGCTCAAAAGATTTCCAATCGGACAAAAATGAAATAGGAAGGATAAACTATACTGTCTGGTCCGATGTATTCGTCTGCCAGGAATGTGCAGAGGAGATAGTATTCTGGAAAGAGGCCGTTGACAAGGAAGAAGGAAAAGTCAGGGACGAATTCCCATGCCCCCACTGTTCATCTCTGCTCACAAAAAGAAATCTGGAACGGTCATGGATTACACGGTATGACGATGCCATTGGTGAGACCATCCGGCAGGCAAAACAGGTCCCTGTTCTGATCAATTACACAACCGGAAAAAAGAGACATGAAAAAGAACCTGATGAATTTGATTTGTCATTAATTGAGATGATTGATTCTTTTAAGATTCCTTTCTGGTTCCCAACAAATAAAATAATTGATGGTAAAGAAATTGGAAGATTAAATAATTTAGAAATGGCATATATTCATCAAATTCTTCCTTTTCGCTCAAATCTAATTCTCTCAAAATATTTATCTTTAGTGGAAAACCAAAGATTAAATTTAGTTGTCACCTCAACATTATTAAATCTTAGTTGGATGTATAGATGGAGAACAAATGCTAAAGGTGGTACAACTTCTGGAACATATTACATTTGCTCAACACCTCAAGAAAACAATGCAATTAAACAATTGAATTCAAAATTAATTGATTTGATCACTGCAATAAATACTGCAAGTAATATCCTGTCAGTACAAAGCTGTACAAATATTGTAATCCCAAAAGAAAGTACAGATTATATCTTTCTTGATCCTCCTTTTGGTTCAAATTTAATGTATTCTGAATTAAACTTCCTTTGGGAGTCATGGTTAAAAATTTTTACGAATAATAAACAGGAAGCCATAGAAAATTCTGTTCAGAAAAAAGGCAGAGAAGAATACCGGCAACTTATGACTCAATGCTTCAAAGAGGCATACAGAATTTTAAAACCCGGACACTGGATGACTGTTGAATTTTCCAATACAAGTTCTGTAGTATGGAACAGTATTCAAACAGCACTTTCTGATGCTGGATTTATTGTAGCAAATGTATCGGCACTTGATAAAAAACAGGGAAGTTTCAAGGCTGTTACAACAACAACAGCAGTTAAGCAGGATCTCGTAATTTCGGCATACAAACCAAACGGTGGTTTTGAGGAAAGATTTGTCGGGGAAGCACAGACCGATGAAGGTGTCTGGGACTTTGTGAAGACACACCTGAAGTATCTCCCAGTCATAAAAACGCAGGGCAAAGAGCTTGTAAATATACCTGAAAGAGATCCAAGAATTCTTTTCGATCAGATGGTTGCGTATTATGTAAGACGTGGATATCTTGTGCCTATTTCTACTCAGGAATTTCAGGAAGGGCTTCACCAGAGATTCCCTGAGCGTGACGGGATGTATTTCCTGTCAAAGCAGGTCTCTGAATATGATAAGAAGAAGCTTTCCGGTGCATCTGTTGCACAAACCACACTCTTTGTAACCGATGAGGCATCCGCAATTCAGTGGTTAAGACTTCATTTAAAAGAGAGGCCAAAGACATTTCAGGAGATCCATCCGGAATTTATACAGGAGACGCAGATGGGATGGAGTAAAAATGAGAAAGGACTTGAGTTGTCAGTTCTTCTCGAGCAGAATTTCCTGAAATTTGATGGTAAAGGAGATATTCCAAGATCGATTATCAGTTACTTAAGGGCTAACTGGAAGGATTTCAAGGGACTTCCAGATGATCACATTTCACTTAAAAAGAAGGCTGCAGACAGGTGGTATGTACCTGATCCAAACCGTGCGTCAGATCTTGAAAAGTTAAGGGAACGTGCACTTTTAAAGGAATTTGAAGATTATAAGAAGGATACTAAAAAACTTAAAATCTTCAGAATTGAGTCAGTCAGAGCCGGTTTTAAAAAGGCATGGCAGGAGAAGGAATATCAGACAATTATTGATATTGCAAAGAGGATTCCGACGAATGTTCTTGAAGAAGATCCAAAGCTTTTGATGTGGTACGATCAGGCTGTGACGAGGGTTGGGGAGTAAAGATGGTAGCAGAGATCATAAGTTCAATATTGATATCCCTTGGTCTCACGATTGCCAAAAAATCTGGAGATATAATCTTTCATAATCAAAACATGGAAGAATTATTTACTAATTCTGATTTTAAAGAAAAACTTGAAACTGAAATATTTTATGAAGCAATTCCTGAAACAGACACAGATAAATTAAGCCTTTTTTTTAGATCAGAACCTGTAAAAACAATAGTCGAAGAGATAGTCAATCCAAATGATCAACAATTAAATGATTTGGAAGAAGATTTTGAAAATATTTTATCCGGTTATAATTTTGAAGAAATTACTTTAGATCCTGAATTAGGGCACAAATTATTCATCAGTTTAATCAGAATTGCTAAATTTTGTTTCCAAGAGGAGATCAGGTTAAATAACAATCTACTTGCAAAAGATGCCTTAGATGAGATACGTCGAAAAGAGGACAAATGGATTAAAAACCCTAAATTTGTAAGTTATGACAAATATTTTCCAGTCTACGAAACAGATTTATTAAATTCCAGAGAGACATTTTCATCGAATAGAATAAAAAATTATATTGAGATAATTAATCAGTTTTTAGAGAATGAATCAAAAAATATATTCATATTCAATTCTCCCGGTGGTTATGGTAAATCTCATATTATGAAAGCCATTGCAACTACGATTGACAAGGAAGAATCAAAATACTCGGTTCGATTAATCAAACCTACTTTTCGGGATATGGAAGATGCTTTATTATCCGAATTAAAGGAAAATCAAAAATATACTTTATTATTTGATGACTCTGATCGTTATTTTGAGGAATTACCAGCCTTGTTTTCTTATGCTAAAAATAATCCTTCGACTATTAAATTGATCCTAACAGCAAGAACAGCCGGAATTTACCAAATTGATAAATTATTGATTGAAGGAAGATACGATGAAATTGTAGAGGAATGTACAATAAAAGAATGGGATAGTGATGAATTAAAGAATTTATTAAGAACTGTTATTGGAAAAGAACCCTACAAGCATGAAGATCAAATTGTTAGTCATTATAATAATCCATATCTCATAGTGACTATAGGAAAAATAATTAAACAAGAGCCCAACATCAAATTAGAAAATATTTGGCAAAAAATATCTTCTGAACTTGAGTATGATGTAATCAGAGTAATATCACCAGAAATTGGAGACTCTAAGTCTAGACTTTTTCTAGCTGATTTAGCATTATTAGCCCCATTAAGAGAAAATGAAAAATCAATATTACAGGAATTTGCAAATAAATATGATATATCAGAAGATGATATAAAACGTATAATTAATAATTTAATTGAAACGGGGATACTCCGTAAACCCGGGTATTCAATAAGATTTAATCCTGATATGAAAGGTGATCTTTATCTTGCTTATACAATTGATAAACTTCACAGTACGTGTGAGTTGAAATCCTGGATTGAATCCATTAAAGAAGTTAATAGAAATAAATCATTTATCAATTTGCAGGCCGTTTCTCATTATACTGAAAAAAATTACATTACAGAAATCTATAATGACTGGGTTGTTGGATTAATAGAAACTGCAAAAAATACTCCTGCATATGAAAGAATGCATGCCTTAGAAGAACTCAATAGATTCTGTTACTTAATTCCCGAAGAATCCCTCAATCTAATATATACATATATAAATACACCCCTTCCTGCTTTAGATCCACAACTACCGGAATATTTTATGAATTTCTCCCTCTCTATGGATAATTATGGGCCAATAATTGAAAAGTTAATAGATCTTGATTTGCCACTCGAAGATATTTATAATCTAATTAAAAAGGTAAATTCAGATGTTCCTGATGGGCGTTATAATAATTATAAAATTGAATCATTGATTGGAGAAATGGTATCACCATTAAAAAAATCATTTGATATTATTCAGAGCTCACTAATATTTCTAAATGATAAATTGGATGAAAACGATCAATTCTCTATAGATGCACTTGGTGCAGCAATATCAAAAAGTTTGGAAATCCAACATCATAAAACATATATGTCATCTGGAATGACTTTTACAAATGAGAGAATTCAATTATCAAATACACCTTCTGTAATAAAAACACGTGGACTTGCAATTTCAATTATTGAAAAAATGATTATAAGCGATTCCTTAATAATCAAAAGAAAAGGAATTGGCCTCTGTTATAATATCAATCAACCTTTTTATAAATCTGATTTCTCATTGATGAGCGAAATAGCAAAAGAAGTAGAAAAAATCCTAACTGTAATCGCTGAAATTTTAACTAATGAAACTAATTATAGCATATTAAGTGATATTGAGAAATTACTTTTTGAATGGTGGTGGAGAGAGATAAAGGGTTCAGAGCAATCTGAAAATTTACTTATAAAATTCCCAAGAACTGATGAATATATCTTCCATAGATATCTGTTTCATTCTGGTATTGAACTCCTAAAATTTGATCCAAATGAAGTTCCAATCGAAAAAGAGAAAAGAAATGAATGGTATTTTCAGAAATTACACTCCAATTTTAATCCAAAGAACAATAAATATCCAGAATTAATCGTTGAATCTTACTTAAATTCTAAATATCACGATTTAGATACACTTGTCACTTTCCTAAAAGAAATTCAAGCATATTCATTAGAATATGAAATCAATGCATACAATCTTGAAAATCTCCTATCAATATGGATTGTAAAGAATCCAGATTTGTTTTTTCATTTGCATGAAAAAAGTGAAGATTGGAATCTGCTTTTACCTCAAATAAAAGAGATAATTAATCTTCAATTATGCAAAAAGGATCCTATTCTTTTAGAAAATATTGCAGATGATATTTTTTCTGAAATTGACTCTGAAAAAACAGATATTGATAAAATTATATCTTTTATTAGAGCAATATCGTTTAATTCGCTGGACGGTCAAAAAGTTGATCTATGGCTAGAGAAGTTTATAGAAATAGACAATCTAAAAGTAAATGAATCAATTATTACTTGCATTTGGTATTTGTCAAAGAATTGTGGAAATTTCAATATCTTAAAAAAACATTTGATAAATATATTAAATAATCAAAAAGAGATAAACAGTAACTTTTTAGATCATTTATATATCCCTGTAATTTATAATCTCAAACAAAATTGTGGAATTGTTCCCGAAGAATCTGAAAATGAATTAAAAAATGAGATCTTAAAAACATTAGTAAAGATTCCAGATTTCTCTATATTTCACAATAATTATCATATTAAAGAAATACTTGACTATACACTATCTGATGTAAATGAAATTGTCAAATTCATCCATTATCGAGCTGAGGAAAAAAAAGAAAATGAAGATTATTATATTCTATTGACATATGAGATCCCATTTTTTATTAATCTTAAAAGCTATGAAGAATTTCGATTACTTATCAAAGAGACATTCAAATTATTTTATGAAGGTAAAATACTTAAATCTGAAATCATTAGTCAAATCAAATTAGCTCGTCATTTCAAAAATTCAAATACAGATAAATTATATTTAGAAGATTGCATTGAAGAATTACTAAAAAAGAATAAGGCAAACGAAATACTAATCTTTTTTAGTGCTCTTCCACTTAATAGGACTACAAAGGAAACAATAATTAAAATATTAGAGAAAACCATACCTTCAGAAAATGAAGACAAAGCAAAGAGAATTTTTTATTACAATATAAATTCAGGAGGAGTTAGTTTTGGAAAAAACGGCATCTCTGAAGAATTAAAAAACAGAAGAGATTTTTTGAATGAATTAAAAGAATCTGCAGATCCAGGACCCGTTAGAACTTTTCTTTCTGAGGTTATAAAAGAAGTATCTCAGGAAATTGAGTATAATAAAAAAGAATATATTGATATGGATCTTGGAAGAATCTAATAATTAAATATTAGTTTTAAGATTAAATGCTTTAATTTTATTTAATAAACGAGAAATATCTAACTATGAGAATATGATATAAGAACAACTTAATGCCTGTTTTGATAAAGACTAATAAATATACGGGGGAATAAATGACAGAATATATCCAGAAACCTCTTTTTGAAGAAAATTATCTTGTAAGAACTTTAGGTCAGTTAGTTAAAAGACCAGATCTGGCCTTGACTGAACTTGTTGCAAATGCTTGGGATGCAGGTGCCTCTAAAGTGATGATTACTATTCCAAAAAATGAAGGAGAACTTTTGGTAGTTGAAGATGATGGAACCGGTCTTACTCCAGAAGAATTTAGAAAAAGATGGATGACTCTGGGTTACAACAGGATTGCACATCAGGGAAAAGAAGTAATCTTTCCTCCGGGCAGAGAAGAAAAACGCAAAGCCTATGGTAAAAATGGAATAGGACGACATGGGATGCTTTGTTTTAATGATGAATATACAGTAATTACATGCTCAAAAGGGACTAAGACAATATTTACTATCACAACTTCAAATGAAGAACATCCCTTTATAATTAAAAATGAAAAAAAAGAAGTTTCAGATAAACATGGTACAAGGTTAGAAGTTTCCGTAATCCAAAATTTACCAAAAACTAATTTTATTATTGATACCATTTCTGCTCGTTTTTTGCACGATCCAAAATTCACAATAACAATAAATGGAAACACCGCTACACTTGAAAAACATCCTGGAATAATTAAATCAGTAAAATTAGAGATAAATAAGGATATATCTCTTGAAATTTTTCTTCTGGAATCAGGAATTGCACATAGCAAGATTTTATATCAGGGAATAGCTTTTTGGCAGGATAACCGTCTTGTAGGCGATCCATCGTGGATATTAGGTAAAAATCAGGTTATTGATGGCAGGACTAAATTTGCAAAAAAATATTCTGTCATTATCAAAACCAATGATTTAAGTGAATATGTTAAGGAAGACTGGTCTGGGTTTATAAAAAACAGCGAGATGGATCATATATATGAAAAAGTTGCTGAACAAATACACAATTGGTTTTTTGAAATATCTTCAGAATACGTCTCAGATACACGGGATAAAGTATATGATGAATATAGTGATAAAATCTCAAACTTATCTCGTCAGGGAAAATATGAGGTAGATGAATTTATTAATCATATTGCAGCTGATACATACACTATTCCATTAAATACCCAATCTAAAATATTTGGAGCTTTTATAAACCTCGAAAGTTCAAGAAGCGGAAAAGAACTTTTACAAAAATTATCTGTTATGGCAGAAGAAGACATTGATGATTTAAACAGATTGCTAGAACAATGGACTGTTAAGGATGCTCTCTCTGTACTTGATGAAATTGATAGGAGAATTTCTGTAATTGAAGCTATAGATAAACTATCCGGGGATAAAGATGTTGATGAGCTTCATGTTTTACATCCTCTTATAACTGAGGCCAGATGGATTTTTGGCCCTGAATTTGATTCTCCAGAATATACTTCAAATAAGAGTATTAAGACAGCAGTGAAAACAATCTTTAAAACAGATACTAAAGATTTAAAAATTCCTAATTTACAAAAAAGGCCTGATTTGGTCCTTCTTTCAGATTCGACATTTTCAATAACAGGAACTCAAATTTTAAATGATAAAACAAATCTATACGAAACAAACAGATTATTAATTATTGAACTTAAAAAGGGCAAATCAAGACTAAAAAGAAAGGAAAGGAGCCAAGCTTTGGATTATGCAGAGGATTTTATTGGACTTAAAAGTCTTATCGGAAATCCATTTATTAAAATATTCTTAGTAGGTCATATTATTGATGAAGAACTCACTACATCATCACAAGATCTAAATAGAGATAATGTAATGAGAGGTACATTAACAATCACTACCTATTCTCAATTAATAGATACTGCAACAAAGAGGCTTTTTAGACTGCGTGAGCATCTTGAAGAACGATATGAGGACATTTCCGGACAGGAATTAGCCGCAAAAATAGGCCAGCAGAGATTTAATTAACCATGAAACTCGGAGAATGGCTTTACAGCACAACACACAAGTCCCCATGCAAAATAGTTGAGGAAACAGAACTCTGGGGAAACGTAACCTGCAAAATAATTCTTCCTGATAATAACAATATTGCAACTGTTCCTAAATCAACACTAAAACCGCTAAGCAGCGAAAACACACAGATAAACTCTTATTATCTCAGATATATTGCACTGGCTGCAAAGATTTCCGATATTCTTGAGGGAAATCCTGACAGTGAAGGCAATAAAACTCTTCTTGCACCTGTTGAATCTAACGTAATCCCGCTCCCTCATCAGCTTACAGCACTAAAAAGAGCAGTATCAGATGAACGAATAAGATATCTTCTTGCAGATGAGGTAGGGCTTGGAAAAACCATCGAAGCCGGCCTTATAATGCGTGAACTAAAATTAAGGGGCCTTATTAAAAGAATTCTTATAATTGCTCCTAAAGGCCTGACTGAACAATGGTTGTCTGAGATGAGAACTCACTTCAATGAAAATTTCAGCATACTGCTTCCGGAAGATATTCAGACACTAAAAAAAGTCGCTCCTTCCATCGGTGAAAAATACAACGGAGAAATGAATCCTGAAGTATTCCGAAAAGAGATCAATCCCTGGACAGTCTTCAATCAGGTAATATCCCCAATGGACTCAGTAAAGCCTCTTGACAAACGAAAGGGCTGGTCAAATGAAAAAATAAGTCAGTACAATAAAGACCGTTATGAAGACTTGATAAGTGCCGGATGGGACTTAATTATCATTGATGAGTCACACAGGCTTGGAGGAAGCACAGATCTTGTCGCACGCTATAAACTGGGAAAAGGCCTTGCCGAATCATCACCATACATCCTTCTTCTCTCAGCAACACCGCACCAGGGAAAAACACAATCTTTCTTCAGGCTGATTTCACTTCTTGACAATAAAATGTTCCCGGATCCTGACAGCATAACACAGGAAAAAGTCAGCAATTATGTAATCAGGACAGTTAAAAGAAATGCCATTGACTCTGACGGAAATCCTCTCTTTAAACCGAGATATACACAGCTTTATCCTGTTAAATGGTCGGAAAAACACAAAGACCAGGAAGAACTTTACGATGCAGTAACTGAATATATAAAAATAGGGTACAACGAAGCAATAAAGGAAAACAAGCAGTATATTGGATTCTTAATGGTTCTTATGCAGAGACTTGTCACATCAAGCACAGCGGCAATTGAAAAGACACTGCAGCGCCGTCTTGACATATTGTCTGATGCAGAAACAGAGAATTCAGCAGGAAATGGAAAAAATAAACCAAATGTTTTACATTTCTCTGAAGAGTTTTATGATCTGGACGGACAGGAACTGCTTGACATTGTTGTTGAATCAAAAGATAAAACCCAGAGCAATGAATACAACAAGGTCAAAGAACTCCTTAAATTAGCCGGTGACTGCAGACAAAAAGGTCCGGATGCAAAGGCTGAGGAGTTAATTAATCTCATCTACAGGCTAAGAGCAGAAGAAAAAGACTCTGATCTAAAAATACTGATTTTTACTGAATTTATCCCAACACAGGAGATGCTGAGCAAATTTCTTACAGATCGTGGGTTTACAGTCGAAATTCTAAATGGCAAAATGTCACTTGAAGAAAGAAACCAGACACAGGACAAATTCATGCGGAATGCCCAGTTTTTAATCTCTACAGACGCAGGTGGTGAGGGTTTAAACCTCCAGTTCTGCCATATTGTAATTAACTATGACATCCCCTGGAACCCGATGAAACTTGAGCAAAGAATCGGGAGAGTTGACAGAATCGGCCAGAATCATCCTGTAAAGGCTATAAACTTTACATTTGAAAACTCAATTGAATTCAGGGTAAGAGAAGTTCTGGAAGAAAAACTTGCCATAATTTATCACGAATTCGGTGTAGATAAAACCGGAGATGTACTTGATTCTGCAATTGCCGGAGAAATATTTGAAGACCTCTTCATTGAAACAATAAAAAATCCGGAAACTATTAAATCCTCAGTTGACAGGGCTGTATCAAAGATAGAGGAAGAGATAGAAGATATCAGGAAAAATTCAATTATTGGCGGAATTTCTGATACTCCTGACATAGAATTATCAAAAAAAGTAAAAGACCATCCTTTCTCATACTGGCTTGAAACAATGGCAGTATCATATCTTCTCTCACACAATGGCACTGCGAAACAAACCCTTGACTCCTGGAATATAACCTGGCCGGATGGAACCGGATATAAAAATGCAGTATTTACAGAAATAAACAAAACCAGATCAGAACAGATTATCCTCACACCTCAGGAACCTCATATAAGAGGCATTATCAGCAAAATTCCTGAATACATCACAGAAAACCAGATACTTGAAATAAATATCCCTGATTTACCCGGAGATCTGACAGGGTACTGGGGAATCTTTGAAATCAGCTTTTCATATGAGAAAGAATCAGATTACATGGAATCCCTTAGGTTTATTCCATCAGGAAAGAAAAAATACATGCCTGTATTTTTATCAGAAGAAAATATCAGCTACAGACAGACTGCACACTTTATCTGGGACTGTTTGATGTCAAAGTACTACAATACAACAAATTTAATTCAAAATACAGCATCCGCACAAATAATAGAAAAAATAATTCAGGAAGCAAAATTATCAGGCGAAGCAATATTTGGTGACTTAAAAGAAGAGCATAAACAACAGATACAGACTGAAAAAATACGTGCTGAAACTTCATTTTCTTCAAGAAAAAGAGCTATAGAAAAAATTGGGCTTCCGGAAGTCAGAAATTACCGCTTAAGAGAACTTTCAAAAGAAGAAGAATTATGGAGAAAACAAATTAATTCAGCAGAGTTAATTATTCCAAATCTAAAACCATTGATTATATTAAAAATTGCAAAAGGCCGGAATTAAAATGGGTTGGCGTGACAGCATACTAAGTGAATTCATAACCGATATCAGTAAACTTACTCTTGTAGCCGATCCTGACGGATTGCTGACTGAAGAGCTTTTAGTAACCAGACTGCGTGAAAAAGGTTTTGAAATTATTGAGTATGAAGATGCCATATCCTTCAGATATGCCTATGAAACAAAATACAGATCATTATGGGATAAAGGAATCACAACAGACCTTGTTGTTGTATTAAGAACGCAGGAATCAGATCTTGAAAGATTGCCATATGATCTCTACGAAAAGGGCAGAAAATTATCGTTCAGCACAAATAAACTTTTTCCAAATTTTAGCAGTCCTGTTGTAGAAGAACTGGACAAAAAATATTATGATGATTTATTTGAATCACAAAAAAATAACTCACCCCAGAGGATTGGAGACAATGCTACAAAAGATTACATACTTGAGAATGTCTTTGGGATAAAACCTGCTCTCATAAGTACAATTCCACAGCTTCTGAATCTTCTTCTAAGAATCCATTATTCAGAAATAAATCTTCCTCAAATCCTCAGACTCCGGATAACAAAGATATTGCAAAAAACAAGCATCTTCAAAGAATGGCCACTCGAAATCCTTTTCTCTGAAAAAAATTCTTTTTTCAAATTCTTACAGGAAAGATGGCCCTTATTTGTAGATTCATGTCAGGTCCCAGAAGAAACCGGTGCAGGATTTATCAAATCGCAAAAATCTCCATATGGTCTGAAATTCCCCGGACCTGCAAATCTGCCGTTCGATGATGATAAGGTAAGAATATATATTGATGACCTCTTCGCTGAAGGAAAGCTGCAGCCAATATCATGTGAAAAAGGCGACAAATTGAAAAACACATTGGTGAAATTTGGAATAAAAGATGAAACACAAAAAGATTTCATTTCAAGGATTGAAAATAGGCTTAAAAAGCTAAGACACTCTATTCCAAAACCCGATTGCGACCATTCGCGATGGCTTATTTTTGCGTCAGAATATGCAGAGCTCAAATCACTCATATATTGCAACCATAACACCAAATTTGATATAACACCTGATATTAAAAACTGTTTCAATGATATTTCTAACAATATCAATGAAATTTTTTCAGAATGGCTTTTCAAACGCTATCAGGGAATAATTAACCTTCCCCCAGTCCCGCCTGTCATTGTAAATCAAATCCCAAGATATCTCCAGCGTCAGCGTGAGAATAACCTTTCTGAAAAAATTGCTTTGATTGTAATTGACGGACTCTCATTAAACCAGTGGTTTACAATAAAAAAAGTACTAATGTCTCAGAACCCAGAACTTGAATTCGATGAAAACTCCATCTTTGCATGGATTCCAACATTGACAAGTATCTCACGTCAGGCTATTTTTTCCGGGAAAATTCCACTTTATTTCCCCGATAGCACAACCACTACTTCAGGTGAAGCAAAGTCCTGGTCAAATTATTGGGAAGATGCAGGGTTACCTGGTAAAAGCATATCATATGTAAAAAATCTGGTCGGCGAAAATATTGCTGAATTCTTAGAATCTGATTTCAATTTGCACAATACCACTATTGCAGGATTTGTAATCAATACAATTGATAACATTATGCATGGAATGCAGCTGGGTGAAGAGGGAATGCACAATCAGATTGAACAGTGGTCAAAAATGGGATTTTTAAACCAGATGATCTCATACCTTCTTGAAAATAATTTCAATATCTGGATAACCTCAGATCATGGAAATATAGAGAGCACAGGTATTGGAAATCCCTCCGAAGGAGCGATATCGGATTATAAAGGAGAACGTGTGAGAGTTTATAAGAATTCAATTCTTCGTGATGAAATCAAAAAGAAATATGAATTAGCAATAGAATGGGATACACCAGGGCTTCCCAATAATTTTTATCCATTATTTGCTCTCAAAGATTCATCTTTTGCGAAAAGAGGAATCAAATCAATTTCTCACGGGGGATTTTCTATAGATGAAACAATAGTGCCTTTTATTTCAGTATCTAAGGGAGAAAATAATGAAACGTCATGATATTATTGGAATAAAACAATCTGTAAGGCTCGAATGGATGCAGAAAACATCTGATCTACTCCTTGAAGGAAAAAATGAAAAAGAAATCCGTAATGAACTAAAAGAATATCTTTCTGAGAGAATGGGAAGAGGTGTTTTTGAGAAACGCAGTGAAACAGCATGTAATTTTTCAGTCAGTATGTTAATGAGAATCTGGGTAGTTCCTGATAAAGATCTGTTGCCATTCAGAGATGCCGGATTGAAATTTCTAAAAAATTCATCTGAAGATGAACAGGTTGCCATTCATTTCTGCATGCTCTCGGCAGCTTATCCTTTCTGGTATAATGTTTCAAAACAAATAGGGATGCTTCTTAGATTACAGGAAAATGTTACAATTCAGCAGATAATTCAACGCACCAAAGAATATTATGGTGACAGGCAGACAGTTGACAGGAACACGCAATTTGTTATAAGATCACTCTATTATTGGAATCTTTTAGAAGAAACAGATTTGCGGGGATGCTATAAAAAAGGAATAAATATAGAAATCCTTTCAGAGACTTTAAATTCATGGATAATAGAGGCGCAATTACATTCAATATCGGATGGAAAAGCAGTCTTATCATCACTGCAAAATGATATGGCTCTATTCTCATTTAATACTAAAAAATTGAATAGCACCGTTATCAGCAAAAATAATAAATGGATAGAAGTTTTTCAGAGCGGAATGTCAGATGAGATTATGATGATAAAATAGTTTTTTTCTTTTTAAAAGCATAATTATTTGATTCTTCTTGTTAACTCACCTTAAATTCAAATAAAAATGACTCCCGAAAATCTATAAAATCCTAAAAAAATCAGATACTTGGAGCATATTGATAAGAAAAAAATTGATGTAATTTTGTTTTATTTTTTCCCGCTTCCACTGTTTTTAGCAGCTGCAGATTGTGCTCTTGATGCAAAACCTGAATTGTTCCCCGTCTTTGCTGCAGCGGACTGAATGCGTCCAGCCGCTGATGGTGTCATTGCTTTTTTACTCACTTATTTTCACCTCCTTTTCCTGATAACAAATAATAAACAGAGATTTAATAAAACCATATTTGGAAATCATTTCTGTTTTTATCAACAAAATCATTCATTTATTATTAGCTAAAGCAAATTTTAAAGCCAGTTCTCCATTTTCTGTTATAATAAATCGTTTTTCTTTTTTATTAACCGATTTAACAGATCTTTTTTGTTTACCTTTCATACTGGTTTTAAAGACCTCAGTTTCCTGAATTAATTCCCAGTTTTCTAAAACCTCAGTCATTTTAGTAAGGGTACCTCCGTGCATTACTCTGTCTGTTTTTTTATCTCCGGTATTTCTAACAGGTCGATATAACTCTCTCATTTTACTTTCAAGAGATTTCCTTAACTCTCCTTCTTTTTTCCCGGACAATATTTTTAAAATTGAAATATAATTTGGATTTGAAGATACATCTTCGACATACATTTTAGGAATTGAAATTTTCTGAATTTCTGAATCTTCGGATACATAATAAGCATCACCAATTAACCAAATGGACATTAATAAAAGTCCTATTGTGTGGATTTTTGTTCCACCGGTTATATTAAATGAGAAATAGGCATTTGGATATTTGAGTTTAATGTCAGCAATTGCATTTCTTATAGAATTAATATCTAATTTATCAAATTCTGCCGGATAATATTCTATTTTATATTGATCTGATAGGATTCTGACATTATCATATGCCTGTTTAATTCTGATTTTTTTGGGATCATTATTATTTTTGAGAACATCAGATTCAATCAAGACATAGGTTATATCAATTGGTTTTCCATAAGGAGATTTAATATTCATCACAATATGACGATAAGTTTCTTCTATACTGGCCCCTGCAGCCATAATATGAATATGTTTTTCCTCTGGTTCTATCATAAAAGTAATTTCAATCATAAATATAAAATTATTTCTAATTTTGGAAATTATTTCTAAATTTAATTTTATCTGTATTTATTAAAACTATCATTGAGGTAATGCCTATAGACCTAAATTCTACAGCTTTACCCGGTATGGAGATAAAATGACATTCAATAAGATGATCCGTTCAGTAAACTGGCATTTCACTTCGAAATGCAACTACAATTGCAAGTTTTGTTGTACTCAAAAAATGAAAGGAGAAATGGAAGCATCTCTGAAACCAGAGAATATTTATGAAAAATTAAACGATCTTGGAATTGAAAAAGTAAATTTTGTTGGTGGAGAACCTTTCATGAGTCCAAGAATCTTTGAACTTGTAGAAAAAGCCAAAGAAATGGGGTTTACAACAAGTATCGTGACTAATGGATCACTTGTTGATAATGAAAAACTGAAGAGAATATCTCCTTATCTTGACTGGATAGGCATATCAGTCGATTCAGCTTCAGAAATTGTAGAAAAAAAACTAGGCAGGGGTTTGGGCAAACATATTCAAAATTCAATTCAGGTTGCCAGATTAGCAGAAAAATGTGAAATTAAATTAAAAATAAACACAACCGTTACAAAATTATCAATAAATGAATATATGGGGGGATTAATAAACGAACTTAATCCTGAAAGATGGAAAGTATTTCAGTTCATGCACGTTCCCGGACAAAATGATGAAGCATGCGAGTTATTTTCGATTACTGATGAAGAGTTTAATAATTATAAAAAACGTAATTCGGAGATTAGGTTGAAAAATGGAAAATTCCCTGTTTTTGAAAGTTCTGCAGAAATGCTGGATTCATATTTCATGCTTTCTCCATCGGGGTGTGTTCATATAAACACTGAATATCCAGGTATCGACATTCCACTTGAAAGTGTAACCAGGGATAATATTTTTGAATTGATTAATTCCAATCATTACTTTCAGAGAGGAGGAATTTACAACTGGAATGGGAAAAATAAAAATGAATTCCAACAATTTTTCTTGTTTCAATTTTATACAGATAATTATTCCAGATAATATTTTTTTGATTAAGGAAGAATAAAATGAAAGACAATAAACAGAAATTTAAAATAATACATTTTCTTCTCCTTGGAAACTCAAAGGAGCATATAAACCGTGTCATTGAATACTACGAGATACGTAATATTGTGTTTTTTACATCAATTAATCTGATTAACGAAAACCTGGAATTTATTAAGGATATTAAGAAAAAAGAAATTAATGTCCTGGAAACAGTTTTACTTGATCCTTTTGAAGAAAAAGCTCTGGAGAATATGACTAAAAAAATGCTTGATGCATATTCTCTTTATTCAAATGATGGTATAAATCACATAATCGCAGGATTAACCGGAGGAACTAATCTAATGGTTCTTTCGATGGGGATGTTATGCCTTTCTGCCGGATTAAAAGCTCATTATGTGGTTAATAATGAAAATAATGATGTTATTACGATTGATATTTTTCAAGATATGGTGAAAAATGGCGATAATATACAAATTTTTAAAGATCTTTTTAAAGGAGAATTATAATGAGTAATCTATACTACGCTAACCTTGGAGAGGAAGATCCAGAGCAACTAGAGGATAGAGTCGTTCAAAGACTCAAAGATTTTCAGATCTTTTTAAACCAGGCTGAATATAGATTGAAGAAAAAACGCTATAAGTTTTCTTTTAGCACAAAAAATGCAACAGGCAAAATTTCAGCTACAGATGCAGATATTAATCTCAACCCGTTTTCTTCAGAGGGCATATTTCTTGATGAGAAACTGACGAAGAGAATCCAGGAAAATCATATTAACAGGGATAAAAAAACCATTAAGCTAATTGAAGGGCCCTATATCAATAGAATCGTTTATGTTAAATCCAACGGAATGAGATATCCTTTTCAATTCACTCCTCAGGAATTTACTCTGAGCAATATTCATCCCGAATTGGTCTCAACTTATGATAATGGGAATTCTGATGAAAAAAGAGTACGAGAAGATGAAGAGGATCTGGCTCTGAATTTTCTGTCTGATTCAGACACAATAGAGATAAAGTCTAAAGGAAAAACAAGGAATATCCGTTTCAGAAATAAGTTAAAACGAGAAGAGTCAATTATTGTCAATGAATTACCTGAAAATGGAACCTTCTGGGCAAAATACAATACTTACATAATTCAAAGACAACGTCAGGCAATTGAAGACCTGGCCTTATCTCCTCAAAGACATCAGATTCCCCTTTTAAATCTTTTCAGACAAAAGGAGCGTGATTTTAGTTGGGGGAAAAGTGATACATCATTTAACCCCGAAATGTGGTTTTTGCTCACCGATAAAAACAGGGACGGGACCGATGAACAGCGTGAATTCGTTAGAAAAGCATGGGGTACGCCGGATTTCGCAATTCTTGAAGGATCGCCGGGTTCAGGAAAAACAACCACAATTCTGGAATTAATTGCACAGGCTATATCGAGAAATCAGCGAGTTTTAATGGTAGCTTCGACTCATGTTGCAGTTGATAATGTTATTGAAAAACTTCTTGAAACCTATGTTCAAACAGCTGAAGGAGAAAAAACTCTAAAAGAAGCATGTGGGGCTATCCCTTTAAGGATAGGTGATGAGGATAATGTTTCGGATTTAATAAAGCCTTACTGCCTTAATAATTTTGTAGAAAATGAAAGAAATGATCTTATAAATTTTCTAAACAGTAAATCCACATCAGGCAATTTGACAGAATCACAAAAAATATGGAACCTATCACTTACAAAAAATAAGGCTGATGCAAAAAAGAACCTTCAAACGCTTCTTCTTGATGTAGCTAATCTAATCTGTGGTACAACCATTGGAATATTACAAGCCCCAATCATAAAGAACACTCACCTGACAGAACCTCTATTTGATCTTGTGATACTGGATGAAGCCTCAAAAACAACATTCCAGGAATTTCTTGTACCTGCTCTATACGGCAGGAAATGGATTTTATCTGGTGATGTTAAACAATTATCCCCATATGTGGATCAGACTCCGATAGAAGAGAACCTTAGCAATCTTCCGTCATTTACAAAGGAGAATGGACAAAAAGACCGTGAAATTTGTTATGCAGCATTCCAGGCATCAGGATTTGATAGAGGTCCAAAAAATGTTCTTATGATTAAAGAAACAGATGAAGATGTTTCTGATTTTTATAAATATTCCCTAAAACAAGCCGAAGAGACAAATAACTATTGCAAAGAGCATAAAATTAAAAATGAAATCCTTACATGTAAAGGAATTTCTCAAACTCCAAGTAGTTATTCAGAAAAGCTTGAAATTCTTGGATCAAATTTCATTATTGCCAAGAAAGATTTAGTCTCTAAAATAGGATCATATCTGCCGCCTGATGTTTATTTCAATGATAATGAAATTCATGGTTTTTTTTCAGATCAATTCATTCGAAAAAGAAATGCCTGGAATGCTAAAACTTATGAAAACAAATCCTGGGAAGGTGAAATCACCTGGAGAATCAGCAGAATGCATGAGTTAAAAAATTCTGATGATTATGATCAGCTTTCCTCTGAAGTGGATCTGCTCATTCCCAAATATGAAAGAGATAATCCCAAAACGGATGATTCAAAAAAGCATAAACTGAGATTTGATCTTGTAAAAAATGAGATCGATAAGATACGGAGAATTGCTCTTCCTTCCGTCCTTGAATTACTTCAGGAAGGATTTGAGACACATTCAAAAAGGAGAGATCATGATCTTATAGCTTTATACAGCGGTCTTTCTTATGGTGGAAAAAATCCTGAGATTTTAGATATTCGCCATACCCTTTTGACATATCAGCACAGGATGCATCCTGATATATCCAATCTGCCACGAAAGTATATTTATGAAGGCAAGGCCTTAAAAAACGCAAACGGCGATGAAAGGATGAAAAATGAACGAGATTGGAAATATAATACATATAGTTCACGATGTGTCTGGATAGATCTAAAGCCCTCAAAAGAGGATTTGGGATTTGGGAAATCAAAGTACAATTTGAAAGAAGTTAAAGCTATAAAAAAATCTCTCAATGAATTTATCAATTGGGCTAAATCTAATCCAAATCCTGGCGATAAAAATGGTCTTTGGTCAATAGCTGTCCTTTCTTTCTATAAAGGACAGGAAAAAAAGTTAAAAGATGAACTGGCTGATATTTCTGAAAAAAATGGTATTCCATCTGAATTTGTTCGCCAAGATTGCAATATCTCTGTAAAAATATGCTCCGTTGATCGCTTTCAGGGTCATGAGGCCGATTTAGTCTTCTTATCATTTGTTCAGTCCTGTCGTAGAAGGGATAATAAACGCTGCAAAAAATCAAGCATTGGATTTCTGAATTTCCAGAATCGGCTGAATGTAGCAGTTACAAGAGCACGTTATCAGCTGGTTATGTTTGGGGATAAACAAAATTTTGAGAGAAGTAAATCTGTGTTCCTCAAAGCACTGGCAACAGAAAGTACGCCCGGAGATATAGAATTTGGAGGTAATAAAAATGGAAATTAAACTTGAACGGAATATTTCAGTCAAATCTTATGAGGCAATAATGGAGATTGCATCATTTAACAAAGATTATGACTTTCTTCTCCCTGTTTTAAAACTTGAAGAAGAAGGTGGAATTACAGCAGAGCAGATAAACACTAAGCTTCTCAATAAAATTCCAAACCATATAATGGGAAAACGCCTGTTAGACAGAATTGAACAATACAAGCTTATTGAAAAAGGATCCAGCCTAATTAAAAAAGAATCAGACAGAATTGAACAGAATAGTCTTTCAGAATATTTGACTTATTATCTTAGTAGCAGGGGGGAGAGACTATTAAATCTTCTAAAAGGTAAAAACTTCTGGGACACTTATTATGATGTTGATGAGGATCTTCTAAAATCTCTTTTTGAGATGGGCCTTTTAAACCCCGCACTAGTTGGAGCTGGAAGTTGTTCTAAAACAAAAAAATGCGAATCATTATTACTTCATTCCTGGCCATACACTCCCAAAGATAAAGAAGAAAATCAAATATTTATTTCTCTTGAATCCATGGGTTTCCTTGAAAAAAATGAGCAAAATTCAAGTAATATTTCTTTTGATTATAATAAAAATCAGGACTATAATTATACATTGACAGAAATTGGAAGGAAGGCACTTGAAATCGGAAAAATTCCTATTCCTGAAAAAGGGTTATTTGTGATTTATACGACTGAAGACTCGCTTTTCCGTGAAAAAATGATTGCATGTGAGCCTAAATCCGAAAATAAAAGAAAGGATTTTAAAGAGAAGTCAAGCAAATATTCTCAAAATGACAATCAAAAAAATAACACTCAAAAATCCAAAAATCCTGAGTGGCTAAAACAAATAATAAAATCATTACAAAATTCTCCTAAAATTATTGAACTAGATGCACAGAACAGAGAAGAAATACAACTGATAAATATTGAAGGCGAAGTAAATAACTCCGAGCAAATAAAAAAAATATCAATTAATCTTATATTATCATCAAAACAGTCTCCACAGATGGAAGTTTATACATCTACATCTGATAAAAGAAAAAATCCGACAAAAGAGATTAAATCGCTATGTCAACCTGTAATTAATTTATCACTCCTTGAAATCCTGAAAAAAATGGTTGCTGAACATGCCAGTGATATTATTGAATTTGAAAATGAACCTGCTCTTCTAATAAAATTCTCTGAAATTAAAAATAATCCTTCTGAAATAAATTCAGGAAAAAAGTCATTGAAAATAAAATCCCCGGCTATAGAAGGATTTGGAACTTTCAATGATGTTTCAATACAAAATATAAAAATACTCCCTAAGACTTTAGAGGATGCTATTTCATGGTCAAATTATCTAATTTCCAGTTCAATCAACTATTACATTGATAGAGACTCGTATAATGCTCTCTGTGAAAAAGTAATTCAGCGTTTTAAAGAGAGATTTGAACATCATGAATTAATGAATGGAGTCCATTCTTATGATGAACTAAAATCTGAAATCATCGAAGCAAAAGATAAAAATCGACAAAAATACTGGTATTTTACAGCTCCAGAAATACTTACATTTAAGAGGGTGAAATAATATGGCTATCAATTATTCCGGTAATATCTTGAAATCTCTTGAAAAACCAATCCAAGAGACATTTAGTTTTGAAGATGAGATACTTGGAACATGCTGGGAAAGCAAAAAAGTTACGGATTTAAATAACCTTCCGGTTTTCAATGGTGACATAATAAAAGAAAACCAACGTGATTTTATCATACCCTCTAAAAATGGTGAATTAATAACATATTTAGTTAAAAACATTAAAAAAGCTCATAATGAAATTTATCTCTCATCATTTCTCATTCAAAAAAGTCCTGTGACTGAGGCTCTTTTAGAAGCCGAAAATAGAGGAGTAAAAATATTTCTGTTAACTGCAAGAGAAGAAGATCTCAAAAACATTAATAGCGAAAACCTGGAAGAAGAGAGTGATATAATAAAAGAGCATATTGCACTTTTAAATTCTTTTGCTGGGAAGATACTTGTCAGGACATGCGATAGTTTTCATGCCAAATATATTCTGATTGATCCTCTTTCGGATAATCCATTTGGATTGATGATGACCTGTAATGCTACTGTTGATCCTATGACAGGTTCAAATATTGAAATAGCCGTTTCACTTAAGAATGATGAAATATTATCCTTTTTTTCACATTTTCTTAATGGCTTTTGGGAGATGGCAGATCATGAACTTCTAGAACCTGGCAAATTAAGAGCCGTGAAAAAAGATCTCTCTTTCAAACCTGATTTGGGAGAAATTACTCTGCCGGTAACGACCAATAAATCTAAAACATTAAGAAAATACCTGATTGAATTAATTACAGGTGCTAAAAAATCAATTTATATTACAGGATGGTCATTTGATCCTGGGTATCAAATTGTTAAAGAATTAGAAAATGCCTCTTCCCGTGGTGTTTCTATTCAAATCGGAACAAAACAAACACCAAAAAGTACAAAAGCACTATTAAAACTTGCAGAGCACAATGCTTCTATTTTGGGTCACTCACGTTTTCATGCAAAATGTGTTTTAGTAGATGGAGAATCAGGAATTATTACTACATCAAATTTTACAAGACTTGGTCTTGAAAGCGGATTTGAAACATCCGTTTTATTAAATAAAGATGAAGTAAAAAAAATCGAATCTATTATTTCAGAATGGTTTAAAAGCTGTCCCTGGAAATTAAGCCACAGCCTTCTTCTTGGAGTCGCTGATGATAAAATTTTAGAATTATCAAAAACAGGGGATAATTTAATTGATTTTTCAATTATAACTGAAGAAGAGAGATCAATTCCTGATTTTTCACCTCAATCATTAGAACAGATCATAAACTACACAATTCAAAAGGGACAGGCTGAAAAAATTAGAAGAAATGTAAATGATAAAAAAATTAAAAAATTGACATTATCTCAGAAAATAATTCCCCCAAAATTGGCAAAAAATGCTAAAAAAGAGGAGCATAAAGAAATTCCTTTTCCGGTATATAACACAGGGAAAGGACTAAAATGCATCACCATCTCAAAATGGGAAGATATTAACTCCGCAAAAGAATTTGCCCATAAATTGAACGCTAAAATTGTTTTAGAAGCCTAAATAATAGTAAAAAAAGGGGATTTAATATGTCTAAAAAAACAATTATTGAAATTAATGAAAAAATTACGAATCTTAGGGAACAACTTGCGGGTTCACTAATGAGTGCAGAAAAAGAATATAGAATCAGATTTGAAATCAGTGATTTGCAATACGAATCACTCCAGATGCAGATAAATGATCTGCATCAAAAATTAGAGTCAAATCAAAATAAAATCTTAAAACCTCCCAGAAATGAAAATAATAAATCAATAAATTGCAAAAGAGCAATAAAAGATTTTTATAAGCAAATTGAACACTTGGAGATGGAACAACAGACAAGGGTTATGAATGCTGATAAAGAGCGTGAATTGATTGAAAAAATAAAAGAATTGAGACTTAAAATTCAAGAACAAGAAGATAATTTAAAGTCGATTTCTTAAAAAAAGATTTAACTTTTTTTGATTGTTTTTCAATCCTTATTTCTTGTGATTTGTAAAGTTAGGATTTAAAAATTATTGCTCAATTTTAAAAATTAAAGAATTATAAGAATGAAATTTATCAAATCTACACCCAATAAAATCTAATCTCACTTTTAATCCTCATGCCTCCCTCCTAAAAATTAAAAATTCCAACCATATTTTTCCATGACTATCACACTTCCCGATCCTGTAATGAGTGTAGCGGTTATCCTTGGAATCTCAGGTGCAGCCCTTGTCGCTGCAAAAAGCTCTCAGGTCCGGCGTGCAGGATTTTCATGATCAATTAAAAGGGCGATCTCAATCTGTGCCTTGAAAATCACATCTCTATTGATTCCTTAAAATGTGTTTGATTTTTTGGACATTATATAGATACGGCAGGTCTGATAAAATGATGAAAATATCGTAACCTTCCAGATTTCTATATAAATGCAGTCCCTCAGAGGTGCTCCCTTAGAAGGGGGTCCCTCTGTTATAGTCCTGATTGGTTTTATAGCAGGTTTCCTACTCTCTCAATTGATGAATAGTACAGGTAGTAGGTAATAGGTATAAAATCGAAGTACCCGTTGCTCGTATTAACGGGCGTATTTTTTCCCCTCCGTAGGTACATAGGATTGCAGCCTGAGAAGCTCAGCCAGACCCTCAGACATACAGGTATTAACTGGAGAATAAGAATTGTAATTCAATAGCAGGGGAGCTCTATTTAGCAGTTAAAAAACGATGCCTGTATCTAATTTTAAGATTAAACGCGATGTCCCTTGAGCATCTTCCTGAGAGACACAGGATTGCATCTGAACTTGCAATAAAAAAAGGGTAAGTGGATTCTTGTTTAAAATGGTAATCCATAAAATAACTTATTTAAACAGGATTTACGTAGTTGCTCTTTGAAAAAAAGTAATATACTAATTTTATTCTTTTGAGTTCTTTCATCCTTTATCTCATAGCATAACGTATTGGTTGTTCTTTCTGTTAGTACAATGATATATTCTGTTTAATTCTAATCCATTCCATTCTGACAACAGCTATGATTGCAAGAAGGATATATCCAATCTGAGCTCATGCTTTCCTAGCCTGACAGGCCTCACACCAAGATACTGCTTCAGATTTTTAGGACATAATTCAATTTTAAAGATCATATCGGATGTTTTTCTCTTTTTCTTCTTCAGAAAATCAGTCGCCCAAAACGGTATGCCATTTCCATCATTTTCACGGTTAGAAATACGAACAATTCTTACTCCTTTTGCTCTGACATTAATTCCAACCATAGGAATAGGAAATTCCTGAATTTGACAAAATTTTGTTTTTTCAATTTTTATCCTCAGGTTTTTCAAAGCCCCAAGTACATCTTTTTCCCTATAGGAGGAATTGACTCATCCAATCCATCTTTTTGCTATAATCTAATTTATTCTCAATCTTTTCTGTATTTAAACAGTCTATATCGACGTTTTCAAATTTGTAATTTAATATATTATAAAATCCCATTAAAATAGCTTTGAACACAGTTATTTTATATTTCTAAGAATAACAAGAAGAAGAATAAAATGAAGAAAATGTAGAAAATGAAGAAAATGTTAAAAAAGGAATTCCTTTTTTTAAAACAAATATTCAATAATCATTAAATTCCCTAAATTGTTGCATATCACAAAGATATACCAAATATTTACCATTCCTAAAGCCACAACTCCGGTATATTGGTATTTCTTTTCATAGGACATTGCCATTTTTATTATCAGATAAGCAATAGCTATTTTAAAAATCAGATGAAGCACAGGATTGTAAGCAAAAATAATCATTACAGGATTATATTCAAGTCCTCCAAACCAGATGATGAATGATGTTGAAATGACATCCAGGCAGAACAGGACTCCTAAAATAACACAGAGAACAAAAATTACTAAAAAGCTTATGTTAAAATCAAATTTTAGCATATTCTTATTTTCAATCTGCATCTTTTCCAAGTCCTATTTTATCTATACAACCGGATAAATATTTACGTTTTATTCTAAAACGTTAAGGTTCACCCCTCAAAAGAAATGATAATTGATGGATTTATATGGATAATGATTACAGAAAAGATAAAAACATTAACTTTCTTTAAAATTGTAAAGGTCAGGATTTGAAGATGTTGCATATGCAACATATCCTGACTACAGTGTCTCGCCACAGAACCCTGTAACATATTTCTTCATATCAAATTTCTCTTCAGCAGTGAATGAAATATTGAGATAATGGTTCATTGCAGTTATACTATTGTGACCTTGTGACATATGTATCTGTAATGCCATATGCGGGAAAGAGACTATTAACCAGGATTCCCAGGTTTTCCGGGTCATTTTAGGCATTATTCCGTTTGTACCAATCCCAGCCTTCTTTGCTGCCCTAAGCAAGTCTTCCCTCCATGCCACTCTGGAAACTTCATATACCTCACTGTCATATAGTCTTTCCATAGCCTGCAGACCCCAGTTTGAAAGGAAAATATCCCTGGCCTTGTGTTTTACTTTGCTTTTTTTCACTAGTTTTTCAGGCAGATGAATTACGCATCTTTCAGGATCAAAGTACCTTTTGTATTTAATAAATCTCCAGAATTCTTCTGTTCTCGCGCCTGAAAAGAGCATTCCATCAAAGATCATCTTGTGCGTATAGTTTTGAAATTCAGATCTTAATCCGCGATACTCTGCGGGGGTTAAAATACGGGTATTCTGTTTTAAAAGAATACTCTCTCCTTTCATGCATCCTTTTTCAGAAGGATCATTCACCAAAGGATATGAATGTTTTTCATTCATGATCCTGTTTCCTCCTCACCAACGATTTTTCTTGATTAAGAACCGCCTCCAAGGTTATGCCTATAAGGAAGTTCATACGCTCTCCCTCCAAGATCGGCCTATAAGGCAACTCATATGCGCCACCTCTTTGAGGTTCCGCCTCTTTATAGTCCTTTGGCTTATATTACAGACAATATTCAATGGAAAAACAGGTATGCAGGGGTTCATCTCCGTTCCTCCCTATTATCTACTGTTTCTCCTCTTTTCACCAGTATTTTTTCCTTTAATACCTCTCCTGCCGCTGAAATTTTCAACTGGTTTCCAGACATCTCCTGAAATAAACCTGCTCTGACTAACTCCTCAGTACAGGCAATTACAGGCTTCCTTTGCGACAGTACAGGGTCTTTTACTTTTCCTGTCCTGAATACGTCCGTTACCGACCCAATTTTTATCTGACGCCGGATAGATTTTGATTCATTTAGGTACTCCCTCTCAATATAAGCCAAAAAAACCTTTGAGGCATTTTGCGAGACCTCAAATACCTTAGAAATTGTTGTATAGAGAACCTCAACGGAAGTTTTTTCATTGACTTCATCGGTGACTGCATTTATCTTTTCATCTATCTCCGGACTGATTATTTGCTCAGTATTTTCTGTATTCACTTTAAGTTCCGAAAATTCTTTCTTTAGAAATCCAGTAAAACTCTCAAATTTATCATCTAAATTTGTTATTTTCTCCTTCAACTGGGTAATTAGGTTTAGAACTTTCAGTTCTATTTCCCGAGGATAATATTTTTGTATGTAACTCAGAAAGGCCTGATCGTCATTATAAAGGTTATTCAAAACATTTAGAAGTTCGTCTCTTATTGGAATAACAGATGAAACCTGAAAATTATTGAAACATACAAATTCTATTCTTAATCTTTTATTGCCCGCCCTGTCCTTATTATATATTTTTAAATGGGGTAAAACCTCATTTTTGGAACTGAAATACACATTAACCAGAGAAAAGTCGTTCTTTTTTAGTAATGTCTGAATGATTTTGATTCTTCCCGGATCGATGATGTCAACAGCACATTCATTCCTGAAAATAAAACAAGGATTTGTAACTCTATATACCAGACTGTCAATATTAAGATAATAAGCTGCCAGATTATTCCTAATCCATTCACCAATCTCTGATAAATCACCAGGAGAACTGGAATATATAACTACAGCGTCCAACCCCAACTGAAAAGTCATATTTTCACTTTTTATAAAAACAGACCTCTTGTTTTTTGGACTTTTATTGTCCTTCTTGAGACCGCATTTTCCTGCTTCAGCCAGCAGCAGAAGTAAATTCCTAAAAATTTTGTCAACTATTACGTAAGAAAGTGCATCCCTCTCGAATTTTGCATAATTTAAAGGACAGTCAGTACATCTCTCATCCTCTGTAAGAATCGCCCCGATCTGCCTCTTTTTTGGCTGATCACCATGCCTTGCATCTCTTCTTTTTGAAAAATGAGAACATATTTCAGAGAATTTCCTGCTTATTTTAGCCGTTGATTTATATACTCCACTAAGTAATATCCTCGATAACCCTACAGCCACCGGTATGTTTACATTTTTTCCCGGAATTTCCGTCATCTAATCACCAGCGTTGCAGAACTATTTTCTCATCCCATGCTATAGCCTGAGGATTTTCTTTTGAACTGAGGTCATTTACAAGTACCAGCTCTTTTTTATCGATTAGGTAATACGCAAAAGCTTTCTCTATCTCAGGCAACCGATCAAGGATCTCCTGGGTTATCTGTATTTTAGGCCTCTGCATTGTTATGACCTCCAAATACACAAAATTCATCTGGACATAAAACAAAATAAACGGTGTCGGTACTGTCCATCTCGTCCTGATTTGAGATAGCCCGATACTGGAGAGGGGTGTTCTGGGATAGTGTGGTAGCTAACATCATTGTCACTCCTCTCCTGCTGGGACGTAGCTGTTAGTTGATGAGAATATGGTAAAGTGATCTATTACTACCCTCTCAATCAAAAAGTCAAAAACTTGGAATGAAATCTTTTCGGTGAGTATCCAACAGGACAGTCTCGTTTTTCGTTTACTTATATTCATACCATCTCTGTGGGTCGGGTTACGTATTAATTTTTAAATGTGAAGCGATAAGTGTAACATATGCCCAAAAAGACCTCTGAATCAAAAAACATGTTGTATAACCCTTCAATTCGCAAATATTATGAAAATCTAATCATGTCGTTTCGTAAGGAGATCTTTTTGGATTTGTGCCAATTAAATGTATATTCAGAAAACAAATTTAACTTTACAATACCGGGTATAAGAGAATTCATAACTAAACACCTATTTTATTATTTATTTCGTGAATATTTTTATTTTCGCAGTTCAGATCCCCTGTTTTATAAAATAAGTAGAATACTTAATGTCGAAAAGGAATTTTTGGAGCCTATGTGTTCAAACCTCCAAGAGAACCTAACTATTCTCAGTAGACCAGTAGCATTATACCTCTACAGAAATTCGCATGGCTCAAAAGGTCACTTAAAGTGTCTATCGGCATACGTAAGGTATTATCAATATATGGATCTTGGAATATATATTCACAAAGTTAAAAAGGATGATTTTGAAACTGCTATGAAATATAACCATATTGCTATTTCTCTGGAAAACGAATATCAGAAATATTGCAGAAGAAAACTGGAGCATTATGGATGCTTTTACGAGAAATTAGACAATCTCTTAAGTGATAAACCTGTAATTTCACCTAGAATTCCACTAGATTTGAATCCTGAACCATATTTTATTTATTTCCATAAACTAGATAATTTTCGCGATAGATATCTATCTGAACTAAAGGAATACTCAAAGGAGTATTTAGGAAATCATAAATATCGCCAAATAACAGAAAAAACAAGCAAATTTTGTGTATTGGGTGAATTACCTGAAAATAAATTTTTAGATAACTCTGATGATGATATAAAATATATAGGTAAATTGAGGTATCTCAAAGAAGACCTGAGTAGTAACAAATTGCTTTTAAGCCATGCACTATGCCAGAGATATTGCATTATGTGTGGAAGAAAATTTTTTAGTACTAAAAAGGCTCTCTTTTGCAGCTATGAATGCAGATCTCAATATCATTTAAGAAAAAAGAAATATGAATCAAACATTAGAATTTGCCCAATTTGCGGAAAACCAATAACTGGCCGTAAAGATAAAAGAACATGCAGCAATGCCTGCAGAACGGCACTTAGCCGGAAAAAAAGAAAAATTAGTTAATTTTTTTTGTATATTCCGAGATTATTTCAACTAATTTTTGAGGGTCTTCACGTGCTGTTGCCGTTACAAAATTATTAAGGAACCTCTGAATCTGATCATATGCAAGTGCTGTTTGATCATCAAGAGGAAGACCGCATTTCCTACAGAACTTAGCTGAATTGCTGTTTATACTTGCACATCTTGGACACTGAATAGCTTCAAGAGTAGTCTTTTCAAATTCTTCCTTTGGCTTTATCCCTTCAAACTGATAAAAAGTCTCGTCAATATAAGTATCATCAAGATGAAGATACGTTTCAAGCTGATCAGTTGTCAACGAACCCCAGCAGACCCGTTTTATGTAGGATTCCGGGTAACCTGCTTTAACAAGATGAGTTATTCTGCTGTGTCTGAAAATATGAGGAGTTACGTTTTTCTCAATACCAGCCTTTTCAGCAATTATCTTAAGCTGTTTTCTGATTCCGGCATAAGTCATATACTTATGAGCCGGTCGTGATTCGTCGTTCCCATGATGCGGGTCATTATTTACGTAAGTTAAGAAAACAGGCATATCAGGAGTTATTTTATATGGATAATCATCCTTTAAATTAGCCAAATAGGGTGTGGTATTCGCCAAAGGAATCCTGCGTGGCTTCCCGGTTTTAAAATCAGTATTCACAACCAAACCAGTATCTCTGAATTCCACATCTCCCCACTTTAAATTACCTATTTCACCTGCCCTGAAAGCTCCTTCATAGAGCATACTGATCATCGCCCTGTCCCTGTTGTTTGAACAGGCTTCAATCATTTTTTTGACCTCAGCAGGAGTGAGAATATCACCAACAGTTTTTGTCATCTTATCTCGAGTTGGAATTTTGATTTTTTTAATTTCCTTCTCTGGTATAGATGAATATCCGCTGTCTATTAGCCAGATGTAAAACCTTTTCAAAAAATTAATGTGATCTCTTAATGTATTCTGCTTATATTTTGTACCATTCTTAGATTTTACGCTTCGGATCTCTTTTATACCGATAACTATGTCATCATAAGTACTGTTTTCATATTCAGATACAAAATTTCTCCAAAGAATTAAAGAACGACAGATTTTCAGTTGTCTTCCTGTTGAAATATCATTATTTACAGTAATTCTGGATATAAAAGAGTTTATTAACTGTTTATCCCGTTCGGTTATTCTCCCGTCTTCAACGGCTCTTATAAGAGACCTATTATAGTCCCTTGTGTTTTGGTTATCACTTCTATGGAAAACAATTTCCATATTTTCGATGCTCTGGTAGTGTGGTAGTACCATAGATCAATCTATTCAGTTAATACAATAAATAGTTAATGGAGCATTTAACCTAATGTATTAAAGCTCCATATCAGCACTCTGTCCTGAAATTTAACTATTCTGAATATGATAGTCACATAGTTTGTACATGACCGAAAGCATACAAAGTCACATATAAATCCTGCTGAAATTTTCGTAAAAGTTATCACTACTGCTATTCTACTATTCCGTAGTTAACTATGAAATCCGGGAGAGCCTGTAAAATAGATATCATAACCTTAACCCTCCTGACAACATTGATAACAATTGTTTTTGCCTTTACAATTTCTTCAGGCTGCACCGGTCAGGTTCAGCAATCGCAGACTTCACCCGCTGTTGATGCAACTGAAACACCTGAAATTCCTGAAACGTCTGTAAAACCTGCTCCTGTCAATTCTTCGCAGATATTTGGCGATAAGGAATTCAATTTTCAGTTCCTGAGGACAATCGGGGCTTCGTATTCGGGTGAGGCTGACATCGGGGAGTGCCTTTCAACCGCGTCGCGAATCACAGAAGGGGATTTTGAGAGCTGGTACAGAGAATGGAATAAAACCGCGGATGCCATCCGGGATGCGGGTGACGAAAGTCTTGCGGCCGGGCACAGGCGTTCTGCAATGGAAGCATATTACCGGGCTGCAACGTATTACCGCACAGCCGAATTTTTCCTGCACGGAAATTCCTCTGACCCCCGAATCCCTGGAACGTGGGAAAAGAGCCGTGACTCTTTCCGTGACGCACTGGCACTCGATGACGTCCCTTATGAGATTGTCGACATCCCGTATGAGAATACGACTCTTCCTGGCTATTTCTATATGGCTGATGATTCCGGCACACCGCGACCGCTTCTTATCATCCAGACCGGCTTTGACGGCTGCCAGGAAGAGCTCCATTCCTATGCGATGGAAGGAATAAAACGCGGGTACAATGTCCTGACGTTCGAGGGGCCGGGCCAGGGTGAAGTGATAAGGGTTCAGCATATTCCGTTTCGCTATGACTGGGAAAATGTCATCACACCTGTTGTTGACTATGCAGTGAGCCGGACCGATGTCGACGAAGACCATATTGCACTCTGGGGAATTTCCCTCGGCGGATACCTCGCTCCCCGCGGTGCCGCATATGAGCACCGTATTACGGCGCTTATCGCAGACCCTGGTACATATGACGTCGGGGAAACTCTCCTGAAAAACCTGCAGAAAGAAGGGGGAGCGGCTGCGGACACGACTGAAGAAGACCTGAATAAATGGCTGCAGACAGACCCTGACGAGTTCAACGATGCCATAAAAGGAGCTATGGCGGGTGATACCGGCACCCGGTGGCTGAACGAGAACGGGATGTTCGTTTTCAGTGCCGGCTCTCCAGCACAGTTCTGGGCAAAATGGATGAATTTTTCACTTGCAGGAATTGCCGAAAAGATAAGCTGTCCGACACTTGTATGTTCCAGTGATAACGACCACCTGGACCCCGGCGGTTTGCAGGCAAAGGAGCTTTACGGTCATCTTACATGTGAAAAGAAATACATATTATTTTCAGACGAATACGGTGCCGGCTCGCACTGCCAGTTCGGAGCGTCCGGGCAGTCTTTTGGTGCCAAATTCGACTGGCTTGATGATATAATGGGAATGAAAGAGTAACGAGTCCGGGATGTGACACTGCCGGCCCGTGACCACCTTTTTAGGGTATTTATTTGAATTTCCGGGGACTGATATAGTTGGTGCCACCGGAAAGTACAGTGATTGTTAAAGCTGTCATTTTTATTCATTATTTGGAGCAGGTTAAAGAACAGCTCTTTTTTCGTGCATTTGATGTTTTATGGAGGTGAAACAGAAAATACCGCTTTTGTGTGTGTGTTCTCTTCATGAAACCTTTGAAAAACTTGTGGCTACAGGTTATATCAGGTATAATTCTTTTATACATACTTATTCTTCCGGAGGAAAAAATATATAATGCAATATTATTTTGTCCGTTTTTTCAGGAATTTTTTCCTTTTATCAGTTTACCGGGTAGAAAACTTTTTATAAATTCTCTCCCAATATCGTATTGTCGATATCGGTAAACCGATATCAGTTAAACGATGTCGGCAAATAACTGATGCGAAAGGGATGCTAATGAATGACAATCGTGCTGAAATGAGAGCATTTATGAGAAAATTCAACCGTATAGGTTTTTTCCGTGGATACGGCGGGTTAAAAATCATAGTCCTGCGTTTGTTAAATGAAGGACCGAAAAACGGGGCCGAACTTATGGACGCTATTGACCTTATGACTCATGGTCACTGGAGACCGTCACCGGGCTCCATTTATCCGCTCCTGGGTAAGGCTGTTGAAGATAAACTGATTATAAAGAAAGAAGACGGAAGATATGAGCTGACAGAGGAAGGGTCTGAGGAGATAAGCATGTTTGGTACAGGTGAGTTTGAAAAACCGGGATCAGTTGATGCCATACTTAGAGATATGGACAGTAATCTTTCATACATTGAAGATTTGCCGTGCGAAAAAATTGAGCAGTACGAAAAAATGCTTGACAATATCGAGCAGAAGTTAGGCAGAATTCAGAAAAAACTTCATTCTACAGGTGTTGAGCAGTAAAGTCATTCCGTGCAGGATAGGATTTGAAGAGGCATGGGCCTTTCCTCCTCTTTTCTAAAATTCATCCCGTTTTGGTTTTGAACCTGTTTAAAGGCAGTTTAAATAAGGCTGTACGGCCGTGGTCCATACAAAATGCTGGATTTTAAGCCCCCCCTATGTGTCTTACCGGTTTATGAATATGGCTGAAAAAAAAGTTACACTGAAAAATAAAGACCTCCTTGAAGCAATTCGCAGGGTTTCAGGCGGAAATGATCGCGTAAAGCCGCGTGATGTTGAAGCGGCGCTGGATTTGACTCCTGCTGCCGTAACTAACGGGATTAAATGCCTTTCTGACGCAGGACTTGTAAACTACAAACCTTACTGCGGCGTTACTCTGACCAGTGAGGGAGAACGCTTTGCCGGACAGGTGGAGCAGTCGCGGATAGTGCTCTGTCATCTGCTTGAATTTATGGGATTAGAGCCGGTTATAGCATGCCGGGATGCCTGCATCATGGAGCACTGCCTTTCAGGTGAGTCATACCAAAAAGTTCTCAGTGCTGTTTTTTCATTGAAAAAGAGATGACCTCAAAAAACCTATTTTTTGCCTGAATTGTTCTTTTCAGTCATTTTCCGGTAAAATCACAAAATTTACTGTATCATTAATGTTAGTATAAAACATCTTTGTTTGTATTCACTGAATAAGTTATATTGTACAAACAGATACTAAGATAGAAAAGGAAAACAGTGGTACTGGTTTTCAGTTGGCGGGTATTTAATGATTCTAAGCCTGGTGCGGCCGGTAAAAAAGGTGATTACAGTGACCTGCTGCTTAAATACGGCTGAAAAACAAAATCTGATTCAGTGTTATGGCATCAGAAAGTGCAGGAATATTTATGAAACGATAAAGAAGGTGATTCTGAAATGTTATACAGAAAAGTTCCTAAAAACGGAGACGAACTCTCGATACTCGGGTTCGGGTGCATGCGTCTTCCGGTGAAAGAGGACGGCACAATTGATGAAGAAAGGGCAAAAAGGCAGGTGAGGTATGCAATAGACAACGGAGTAAACTACGTTGATACTGCCTGGCCTTACCACAACGGCGGAAGCGAGCCTTTCTTAGGCCGTGCCCTTGCAGACGGGTACCGTGAAAAGGTAAAACTTGCAACGAAGCTTCCCTCGTGGCTTATTGAAGAGAGGGAGGATATGGACAGGTTCCTGGACGCCCAGCTTAAAAAACTCAATACCAGTCATATTGACTATTATCTTGTCCATGCCCTTGTCGGAGACCTGTGGGACAAAGTTAAAAACCTGGGCGTGGCTGATTTTCTTGACAGGGCAAAGGCTGATGGACGGATTGTAAATGCAGGCTTTTCCTTTCACGGTGCTTCCGGGGACTTCAGACGTATCGTAGATGCCTATGAATGGGACTTTTGCCAGATTCAGTACAACTATCTCGATGAAAAAAACCAGGCCGGAACTAAAGGGTTGGAATATGCTGCCTCAAAAGGTCTTGCTGTAATCGTGATGGAGCCTCTACGCGGAGGAAACCTGACGAAAACCGTGCCTGAGGTTGTAAAGGAAATCTGGGACGAAGCCCCTGTGAAAAGGACTCCTGCAGAGTGGGCCCTTCGCTGGGTATGGAACCACCCTGAGGTCACTGTAGTTTTGTCAGGTATGGGTGATGAAGAGGAGGTCAGGGAAAACCTTTTGGTTGCAGATGAGGGATACCCTGATTCGCTTTCCGGAGCCGAACTTGATATTATAAAAGAAGTTGAGGGCAAATACCGGGAACTGATGAAAGTGGGCTGTACAGGCTGCCATTACTGCATGCCCTGCCCTTCCGGCGTGAATATTCCGGGCTGTTTTGAGCAGTATAACAATATATCCCTCACCGGTGACCCTGAAAATGCAAAGTTTGTTTATGCTGCGCAACAGGGGGGGGTTCTTTCCGTGGGAGAGCCTGAGTATGCGTCCCTGTGCATTCAGTGCGGCGAGTGTGTCGGGAAATGCCCGCAGCATATCGATATCCCGGCAGTTCTTGAGTCAGTTGTAAAAGAAATGGAAGGGCCTGACTTTGAAGAGAGGATTGCCGCTGCAAGGGAAATATTCAAAAAGAAATGAAGGATGCCGGTTAAAACCCTTAAAACCGAAGAAATACATTTAATCTCTATTTTTCAGGTATTTTGGGACTTGTTTTCTGATTAAAATACGGATGAATTAACTGTTCTTTCAGCACCGTGATTTTAGGACTCATGAATCAGGTCTTTTGCCTGTCGCTTCGAAGAATGTATAGCAGAACGTACCGTTTTCCCCTGCTGTTTTGTATAAATCAGATATTCCCCTGTCCCATTCGTATTTTGTGATGATTCCAGAGGAAATTGCTTTTTCCTCGACTCCTTCAACCATTGCCGTGAATGTCTTTTTCGTAAACCCTTCCACTAGCTCAGGGTATGACGAATCGGCATATATTATTCTCGGAGAGACGTGGACGTCTGAAAGTCCGGCCTCTCTCAGGACCGGATAAAGCTTTCTTCCTATAAGAGCGTCTCCACCTGCCTTTTTCTGCAGGGCAACCAGACATTCTATGTCCTTTTTTGCGAAACCGCTGTCAGGGAAGAAGAATGCCGACCCGTGATCACCTTCAATGACGGTCATTGTCCCGCACCCGGCTTCAAGAACAAGGGAACCCGGAGGATAAGTTATATCCCCGTAAAGAATTTTATTAAGAGTTTTGGCCTGTACTGACAGTCTTTTGGCTTCGTTATCCGAATACCCGTGAACGTAGCTTTTGTTTTCTCTGGACATATATATACATTGTTGTTTAAATTTTGTATATGATATACTTTTATCACCAGAGATTTTGTTTTTCTGCGAGTTGCAGGGATATCTAAATTGATGAATTGTCTGGCTTTTTTTGTTTTGCTGAAAAAGAAAAAATGCATCTGCAACAGGCCTTGCAATGAAGAAGGCAGAAATGAAAATTTTGCTTTCATAAATCTGCCGAAAAAAATAAGTTAGGTAATTAATTGGCTACTAAATTATGGCATCTGTTGTATTGTCGTTTTTTACCATTTCCTGTACGGGAGAAATTTTCCGTTGAATTCTACTATTACGCGATCACCTTTCGGGTCTTCCTTTTTTCTTATGTCTATCTGAAAGTCTATTGCGCTCATTATGCCGTCGCCGAACATCTCATGAATTATGGCTTTCATAGGGACGCCGTAGACCGTCATTATCTCGTAGAACCTGTAAATCAGAGGGTCTGTAGGGACAACTTTGTCTGATCCTTTTAATGGGCATCCGGTAAGAATTCTGGTGCATTCCGGTTCAAGATCAAGTATCTTAACTGTCTTTTCGGCTTCTTCTTCACTCATACCGGCCTGGCCGAAAAGAGCCGCCGCTGTCCATACCTTGTGTCTGCCGACAGCATTTGCAACCTCTTCAAAGGTAAGGTTTTTGGCTCTCATTGAATCAAGAATCTTTTCGTTTAACTCTTCTCTTTTTATATGAGATCACCGCCGTTTTCTGTTTTTTTCAGGCTGTCCTCTTCTTTTTTCAAGCTAAGACATCTATATTAAATCCGGCATTCATTACTACAGAGATTCTTTCTCGTTGTGATGATGTGGGAATTAATACATCCTGAATTTTTTTCTTTTTTTTCTTCTTTACTGAAGAGATGTACAAAGATAATTTTCCGGGGAAAACCTTTGCTTTTCCGCGATTTTTCCTTAAATAACGAAAGTTCTTCTCTTCTGTGAACAGTGCACCGTTCTACCTGCCAAAGACAGGCTGGAAGATAATTTCTATGTTACAATATATAATGGTTTCTCGCAAAATCACATTGTCAGGCCCATTGATCTTTTAAGCCTGCAAAAAAAGGATTATTCCGGGTATATTCATGCGCTTTTGTTTATTTGGGTCATTTTGCCCGGAGAGCGGTCCGCAAAGCAGTTGGATAAAAAAACTGATTTTTTGTTACCTGAAAATTAACCCCTGAATATTTTTATTTTCCTGTCTTTCCTTTTCCTTCCCAGAGTGCCGATACTACGGTTTCAACGTCGTCGTCAGTGAAATCTTTGGGTTTTCCCTTTTTTTGGCCAAGTTCAGTCACCACAAGGTGTCTGGATACGGGGATATTCTTTGATTCGGCAATTTTTTTTGCACACTGCATCGGGCACCCGTCAAGAATTACAATTTCATCAGCATCCTTTGCACTTTTTATTATGTCTTTTGCACCCGATGCAAGGAGTGCAATGCATGCGGCGCTTCCGAACCCTTCTTCTGTGAGCTGTATTGCAGCAAGGTTTGTAACCTGCCCGGTGTTTGCATGACCTGAGCACGGGAAAATAATTTTGTTTGTATCGGAGCTGTCTCCGCACGAACACCTGGGAGTCTTATTTTCAGTCATTTCAGTCACCTTTATGATATCAGCTCTTTTATTTCGGCAACATCCGCGACACGCCCGGAGACCTTAATCTCACCGTCTATGACAAGTGCCGGGGTGAGCATAACTCCCCTTTCCATGATTTCCGTTATGTCTTCAACCTTTACGACCTCTGCTTTCGACCCTGTTTCGACAACGGCCTTTTCAACGTTTTTCATAAGTCTTTTGCATTTGACGCATCCTGTTCCAAGTACTTCAATCTTCATTTCTTTCACTTTCCGTTTTTATACTCTTTCAATATAGCGCTGCGGTAGTTTTCATATGCCCCGGCCGGGACGTAGTTATAGATTTTTACCTCTTTCATCAGTTCATCGGCCGTCTTTTCTTCCCCGGAGATGTTTTTTTCCCTGACTTTTAGGCATATCACCTCAAACATCGAAATGCCTGTGGGTATCCCGTTTATGTTGATTCTTTTAATCCTTTGCGCCGCTTCGGCGGCGCAGCAGGGTATTCTGTCGTATATGCCCATTTCTCCCATATTTCTTACCCGATTATAATTCCGTAAAGGTAACCGCCTGCTGCAGAGAAGGCAATTACAAGTCCTGCATAGACAAGCGTTTTTTTTGCACCCATGACTTTTGATATGACAAGAAGTGAGGGGAGACTTACGCTTGGGCCTGACAGGAGAAGTGCGAGTGCAGGGCCTCCTGCCATAATTCCCGACGAGTAGCCGAATGTCGTCCCGATAAGCGGGACTTCAAGAAGTGTCGGCATGTAAAGTATCGTCCCCACAAATGATGCAAGGAGTGCCGAACCGAATGTGTCGGACCCGAAGAAGGGGCTGAACGTTTCAGGGGGAAGGAAGAACGAGATCATGCCGAGTGCAAACGTCCCGACTATTAATATGGGAAAGATCTTTTTTGTAAGGTCCCAGGTCTCAAGTCCCCATTCCGTCACTTCATCGCGTTCGAAGTAGTATATGAGCACAAATGCCGTTGCAAGTGTCAGGAAGTATATCACCGGAAATTTAATGATCCAGTCCGCCTGTGCAGTTCCTGCAATCAGTATTCCTACGAGAAGGGCAAAGAAGAGAGGTGTAACCCATTTCGGCCTGTCCTGCGTTTTTTTTGCAGGTGCCTGAGGCATTGCGGCCATTTTTTTCTTTGTCTCGCTGTCATGCGACCTGAACAGAAGCGCCATTATAAGCCCGATAACGATTGCCATGACGATTGCAAAAACCGCTCTTGCAAGGCCGATATCGAATCCGAGGACTTTTGCGGTATAAACAATTGCAAGAATGTTTATCGCCGGTCCTGCGTAAAGGAAAGTCGTTGCAGGGCCTATACCACTTCCGCGTTTGAAAAGACCTGCAAACATCGGCAGTATAGTGCACGAGCATACGGCAAGGACAGCCCCGGATACAGACGCAAGGCCGTATGCAACGCTTTTTTTTGCGTCGGGGCTGAAGTATTTCAGTATGGCCTCTTTTTTGACGAATGCGGATATTGCTCCTGCAATGAAAAAGGCCGGTATAAGGCAGGTCAGGACGTGTTCGGAGAGATAACTGATAAGGGTATCAAAACCTGTTATCAGCGAGCCTGTCAAAAGTTCAATCATTGTTTAACCCTTCATCTTGTAATTTACTGTTTTGTTCGTTTTTGGCAAATCAGAAAATCTGCAATGACAATTCAAATTTTCTTGAAATGGATGCGGCGTGAAAATATATATGATTTTCTGTTTCAGCTTTTTTTGAAATTACCCCCTGTAAAAATACTGTCATTTAATACATTGTGAAGCATAAAATGTTTCAGGACATAAATTAACGATAGTATCTACAGGGCTTATAAGACCATGAAAATTAGATCTTTTAATAAGTGCGGGAGGTAGCTAATGAATAAAAAAAATACTTCTTTTCCGGCCGATTTTCTTCCTGAAGGTGTTGAGCAGTCTTTGTACGGGTGTGGCGGAATCGGCGGCTTAACCGGTAGACTGCCACCTGATTCCGAAACTGAAGCACTGGCAGCGGTTTACCGTGCACTTGCGGACAGCAACAGGGTGAAGATTTTGTTTATGCTTAACGTCCAGCCGCTGTGCGTCTGTGTAATAAAGACTGTTCTTGGCATCGCAGATTCAAAGCTTTCGTATCACCTGTCGATTCTGAAGAAAAGCGGGCTTATATCAGGCGAGCAGAAAGGGACATGGATAATATACAGTCTTACGGAAAAAGGTAAAAAGTGGCTTTATTCGGGAATTAATGCGAATGCGGCAAGAAAGGACAGAGCGGACGGCTTTTTCTGATGAAATTTACTGTTTTATCCGGAAATTTTTCTGTAAACTGTAAAAGAGACAAAATAATTATCGCTTTAAGCGCCAGATTTTAAAAATACCTTCCGGGAGGTTTAATTTTTCAGGGCAAAATTATCCCGTAATTACTATTTTTTAAGACCTGCTGATAATTGCAGATTTTTTCGAAGTCAACGCTTGTATTTAATATTTCCCGGATCATATATCAGAAAACATGATCAAAAAGGTTATGCTAATTCCTGTTATGGGAATTCTTGTTATCCTCTGTGCGATTTTCGCTGGGTGTACGTCTTCGCAGACACCTGCGGACAACGCTACCGGTGCAGGCGTTACGCAGACGCCCGGGGGAACGCAGAATCCTGTATCCGCGGAGGACCCGGTAAAAGCGGTTTTGAGTGCGAACAACAACTTTGCTTTCTCCCTTTACAGGACGCTTTCGGGTGAAAATTCAGTCGATACGAACCTTTTCTTTTCGCCGTATTCGATATCCTCAGTCTTCGCACTTGTCTATGAAGGCGCAAAAGGTGACACCGCCAGCCAGATCTCTTCCGCCTTTTACTTCCCCGAAAACACTGCCACTTTAAGAGAAGGCTACAAAGAGATGAACTCTGCACTTAATTCAGGAAATGAAGGGTATGATTTGAGCACGGCAAATGCCCTTTGGGCGGAAAAGACCTATCCTTTCCTTGAAAGCTATATAAATACTGCAGAAGATTACTATTCCGCGAACACTACAAACCTTGACTTCGTAAACCGGCCTGAAGAGTCCAGGACAGAGATAAACGACTGGACTTCCGGAAAAACGAACGGAAAAATTACCGATCTTATACCTGAAGGTATGATAGACTCGTCAACGATGCTTGTAATCACGAATGCGATATATTTCAAGGGTGAATGGGTAAAGCAGTTCGATAAAAACGAAACCACGAAATCCGACTTTACGACTGCATCCGGAAAGACCGTTTCCGTTGACATGATGAAGAGAACGGATGATGGTGCGATATTCGGCTATAACGAGACCGATTCGCTGCAGGTCCTGGACATGCCTTATTCAGGCGACAACGGTGAAAACCTTTCAATGCTTGTCCTTCTCCCGAAAGATGGTTCTCTTAAGACGGCCGAAGATGTCCTCAGTTCCGGCCGGCTTGAAAATATCACCTCGTCTCTTAAGGAGCAGCGGGTAATTGTCGGTTTCCCTAAGTTTAAGCTTGAAACTGAGTATTCTCTTCCACAGACTCTTAAAAAAATGGGTATTACCGATGCGTTCACTTCAGGTGCTGACCTCTCAGGAATGGACGGAAAAAAAGACCTCTTCATAAGCGGTGTCGTACACAAGGCCTATGTTGATGTGAACGAGGAGGGGACCGAGGCTGCTGCGGCAACAGGAGCCACGGTTTCACTGACTGCCGTCATGAACGAGAATCCTGTACCGGTATTTATTGCTGACCATCCGTTTATATTCGTGATACAGGACGACGACACAGGCAATATTCTCTTCATAGGAAGGTTATGTAACCCGGAATAAGATAGTGAGACATTTTTCCCAGGAAAAATTTCTTTTTTTTATTTTTTTAAATGCATGATGGCTAAGACTTAAAGAATCCTGTCCTGGACAGATGCGGGTGTAATGATAAAAGACTGTTTTTTTGAATGTTTTAGTCAAAGATTTGTGATATGATTTTGTTTTTTCGTTATAGCTGCAATAATTTTCGAAGTCAACGCCTGTATTTAATATTGTCTTCACCTATGGTTTAGTCATGATCAGAAAAATCCGTTTAATTCCTGTTATGGGAATTCTTGTTATCCTCTGTGTGATTTTTGCGGGGTGTACGTCTTCGCAGACACCTGCGGACAACGCTACCGGTGCAGGCGTTACACAGACGCCCGGGGAAACACAGAATCCTGTATCCGCTGATGAACCGGTAAAAGCGGTTTTGAGTGCGAACAATAATTTTGCTCTCTCTCTTTACAGGACGCTTTCGGGTGAGAATTCAGTCGATACGAACCTTTTCTTCTCGCCGTATTCGATATCCTCGGTCTTTGCCCTTGTCTATGAAGGCGCAAAAGGTGATACCGCCAGCCAGATCTCTTCCGCCTTTTACTTCCCCGAAAACACTGCCACTTTAAGAGAAGGCTACAAAGAGATGAACTCTGCACTTAATTCAGGAAATGAAGGGTATGATTTGAGCACGGCAAATGCTCTTTGGGCGGAAAAGACCTATCCTTTCCTTGAAAGCTACATAAATACTGCAGAAGATTACTATTCCGCGAACACTACAAACCTTGACTTCGTAAACCGGCCTGAAGAGTCCAGGACAGAGATAAACGACTGGACTTCCGGAAAAACGAACGGAAAAATTACCGATCTTATACCTGAAGGTATGATAGACCCGTCAACGATGCTTGTAATCACGAATGCGATATATTTCAAGGGTGAATGGGTAAAACAGTTCGACAAAAACGAAACCTTGAAATCAGACTTTACGACTGCATCCGGAAAGACCGTTTCCGTTGACATGATGAAAAGAACTGATGAAAATGCGATATTCGGCTATAACGAGACTGATTCATTGCAGGTCCTGAAGATGCCTTATTCGGGAGAAAACGGCAAAAACCTTTCAATGCTTGTCCTTTTACCGAAGAATAATTCACTCGGGGCAGCTGAGGATGTACTTAATTCAGGTTCACTGGAAAATATCGCAGGCTTGATTGAAGAACAGCAGGTAAAGGTATTTTTCCCCAAATTTAAGCTTGAAACTGAGTATTCTCTTCCACAGACTCTTAAAAAAATGGGTATTACCGATGCGTTCACTTCAGGTGCGGACCTGTCGGGTATGGACGGCAGTAAATACCTTTTTGTAAGTGATGCTGTCCACAAGGCGTATATTGACGTAAACGAGGAAGGGACAGAGGCTGCTGCGGCAACTGCCGCAGTAGTTAACGAAAAATTTGTTGAGAATACTGTACCTGTCTTTGATGCAGACCACCCGTTTATATTCGTGATACAGGACGATGAGACCGGCAGTATTCTCTTCATTGGAAGGCTTTGTAATCCTGAATAAAAAGGAAAAAATTCCGGATTTTTTTTCTAATTTTTTGGCGTTCCTCTAAAAAAAAGTAATATATTGCCGGTTTTAGTTTTTTATCTTCTTTCGTACTTCCTGTACATATAATATACTCCCCCTGCAACAATCAGAATCATAATTATCCCGAATACTCCTATCATTGAGTTCTCCTTGACTGTGACCCTGATGCTGTCCGAGACTTCATTCTGGTCAGACGTTATTTTTACGGTTATCTTGTATTCCGATGCCGCGATGTTTGACGGTGGGACTACCTTGAGAGTTACCGTGTCCTTACTGCCGGGCTCTATTGCAGGAATAGTTTCAGGTGATATTGTGACTTTCCAGCCTTCGGGCGTTGTGACATTGGTTATTACGTTTGTCAGTGCAACGCCGTTGCCGTTGTTCAGTATTTTTATCGGTATATTGACTGTATCGCCTTTGGTGATCTCATACAGGTACTTTTCGGAGAATACCTCAAGGTCGGCGCTTCCCTTGATTGTCGCTTTAAGGTCAGTTTTGTATTCGGTTTTGTCAGATGAGATTATATCAGAGTTGAACTCGTAGCTTCCTTTTGTGACCGAGTACGGTGGTATTACCTCCATGTATACCGTTTTTTCGTCTCCTGCCTTTATGAAGACTTCGGAGACTTCACTGTTTGCATCAGAGCTTTCCTTGTACCTTGCGTACCACCCGTCGGGCATGTCGCTGTAAGAAAGAGTGAATGTGTCGTCGCTTTTTCCTACGTTCATCAGTTTAATCTCGTATAGTGGCTTATCCCCAATCGGTGACGTCACAACCGGAGTCTTGACGTCGATGTCAAGACCGTAGTTCTTCCTTTCAAGCATAACTTTTTCCAGGTCTTCAGTGTATCCGCTCTGGATATTTACGTCATCAATTGTTCTGTTGAGGTAACCGTTCTTTTCGACAAGCAGGCTGTATGTCCCCTGGTCAAGTTCGGTTCTTACCTGCCCGTCCGATGTCGAAAAGACCTGTGTATCAAATGCCGTGTTTTCATTGCAGATGGCAGAGACTTTTGCTCCTTTGATATCTTCGCCCTGTTCGTTTACCACTTCCAGTTTCAGGACACCATTTTCCCCTGCGTGCGTCTTGTCTATTATTACATAGAGCCAGATGCTCCCGTCATCCATGCTGACCCTTATCTGGTATGTGTCTACAGGGGTGTCTCCGGCGGTCTTCACTTCAAGGTTTACAGTTTCTGACTCCCCTTCAGGAAGCGAAAGTCTGTCTATCTGCTGATCGCCGGTCATAAATTTGAATTTCCAGTTCTCTTCACCTCTGAATGAGTCGACGCGAAGTCTCCTTGAATTAGAATTCCCGCCGTTATTCTTTATTGTAAGGCTGAAGGTTACGTTTTCCCCGGCGTCAACTATTTGTCCGGGGTACCTGCACGAGATTTGGATGTCTGATGTAGACCCTGTGCTGCTGCTGTCATCCGATGACCCTGCGACAGGACAGATTATTCCGCTTACCAGTACAAGTGCGGCAAGAATACCGCAGATAATAAATTTTTTAGTGAATATTCGTTTCATTTTGTTTCTCCTGCTTCTTCTGCTGCTGTCTGCAACGGTTCAGTGCAGTTAATGAGTTTTTCTTCATATCCTGGTTCAGGGAGACTCCTGTTGAGATAAAATCTGGTGTTTCTTCCCGTTTTTACTGAATAAATGTATCCTGAATCCCTGAGCCTTTTCATATGCCATGATACGGAAGGCCCTTTTATGCCCATTGCTTCGGCAAGCTGTTTTCTTGTAATCCCCGGTCTTGACCCGAGAACCTCAAGGATCTGTTTGTCTGTTGCGTTTTTTTGGACAAGCGACATTTTCATCTCGGAAATCGTGTATGTGTCGTTGTTTTTGAAATATCCTGTATGACCGTTTTCGGAGAACGGTCTTACAGCCCCGTATGAGACCAGTACTCCCATGTGATATTTTGCCTTTGTTTTGGTGATAGAAAGTGCCTTTACGATTTCCGAAAAACTAATGCCCGGATTTTTCTTTATAATCTCAAAAATCTCTTTGCGGGCCTTGTTCTGAAAAATATTCTTTCTGTTGATGCTTTTGTATCCTAAAAGTAATATTGAACCTGAAGCTATAACTATCTCTAAGAGAGTAATGGTTATATCGCCAAAAAAGGGAATTTTTTCAGATATTAAAGTATTCAGAATCATCTGAGGCGATGTATTCCAAAGGTCTACTTCTTTGCTGTCGCTGACCTCTCTTCCTGAAAGATTTTCATTATATGCCGATGTTACAATATATCCGTTTCTTATCTGTATTATTTTGTCATCTGCACAGGTGTGGCAGGAAAATAATATTGTGATACACAAGAGGTATATTAAGATAAGCACTTTGACTTTTACCGGGAAAAAATTCATTTTGCAACTCTTCATCGACATATAAGAAATAATTAAATTTAAAATAATAAAACTTTTATTCGATTGTAACTTTCCAGTTGTAATGTTCTGTTCCTGATACTGAAAAACCTTTTACTTTACTACTCCACAAACCCTTTTCAAGCCCGGAATTCTTGTAAATCTGTATAACTATTTTCCCGTCTATTCTGCCGTCTGATGAATCATGATAGAACCCAAGACTTGTGTACGGTGTCCGAATTAAAAGTCCTAAATCATTTTCGGAATCTTTCCACTCCAGCTCATATGTTATTTCATTTTTACCGGAGCTGACATAGTCATTGTAATAGTTGGTTTGTCCGTTTTTGATTGAGTGCAAAGAAGATGCCAGGCTGTCCATTGAAATCATTGTGCCCGGACTTTTGATAATGTCGTCACCTGTCCTTATGATGTACCCTGACTTGTCCTGGATTATCTCTGCACTTGCTGTGCATGTCAGAAAAAGCAGTGCCAGGATGGAAATTGCTATAATCCGTGAATAATAATTCATATTACTTAATATATTGTCTGATTATAGAAACCTCTTACGCCACAATCCTCTACACGTTTTTTTTGATTAAATAGAACTACTTAATTTCTTTTTTAGACCCGCTGCAACCGCAAAGGATCATTAGTCTCTAATCAGGTATGTTAATAATATATTTTGAAAAACAGTCAATTTATTGTTAAAATGTGCGAATTGCTGATTATATCCCGGTGCGCTTTTTTATAGCACTTCTGCATCTTTGCTTTTATTGCTTTTATGCATGAGGCATACTTTACGCTGCAGAATATTTTTGCAGACTGATATCCCTGTTAAAATCCGTCTCTTTTCTGGTTTAACAAAGTTATATTGTTAAATAAATTTTGATGCATTGAGTGTTTTTACGGTCCTGAAAAATATTTTTTGTCAGTGTATTCTATAACAACAGTTAAATGTTTCTTTCAATTCAAAAACGTGTAGAGAGTTGTGCAAAAAAAGGTTTATATGAATACTCAAAAGATTATATCCGGGGACAACGGGAGAGAAAAATAAAGGGTCACAGACCTGATATTTTTGTCCTGCTGCCTGAAGAGAAGAACGAAATTCCATAAAAAAGCCAAAGTAAACAGATTGTGATTTCATCCTTTCCTTCTGCCTTCCGTGGAAAAGCCTTTCCATTGAAAGACCCCGTGAAAGGGGGGTTTAAAGAACTGCGAACCTTTAATACCTTAAGTTTGGAATTAAAGTTTATGCAGTCTGCGTGAAATCATCCGGATTTAACCGCCCCTTTTAAAATGCATGCTCACCAGTTGCAGAATATGAATATGCAGAAATTCAAACGGCTTTCTACATAGCAAGACACAAAAACTGAAAGAGCAGAGAATGTAGGATTTCATCTGAAATTCACGGATTAAATTGATGAAAATACGATGGATAAATGCAGAAGCAAATTGATTGCTGATTAGAAAACCGGAATCTTAAGAATAAAACCAAAAAAGTAAAATTAAAAATCCGGATTAAAGGCCGGATTTAAATTAGAATCTAAAAAAGCAAAGAACAATCAAAAAAACCAAAAAATTGAGAAAGGAGAAGAAAATATGAAAAAATTCAATTCAAAAAAGCTTGGCATCTTTCTCGGAGTAATGCTTCTTGCGGGTGCCATGGTCGTTGGGCCTGCCAGTGCAGATCTGAGTGCATCTGGGCATATTGATCAATATAAGAATCATATTTCTTATGATGGGAGGGGTGATTCGAATAATGGTCATTCGAGTATAACTGTAACTTTAACGTTAACACGTGACGGTTCATTTGTTAATGAAGTTACAGGTTATAACCCCTCTTCACCAATTCCTGCCCATTATGCTAAGGCAAGTGGAAAATATTATAACTATCCTTCAGGCACTTACAGAAATGTGATCGAAACCACGGCGACAGGTCCTAAAGAATCTGATAGTGCTGTTTACGTACTTAGAGTACGTTAAAACTTATCCTTTTTTTAGAATGTCATGAGGATAACTAAAATGAAAATAAGACTTATTATGATTCTTTTATTTACAATTCTTGAATTAATCTTATGTTCTGGTTGCGTAAATTCTTCAGGTAATGGGAATAATATTAGTGTTGATGATTCTGTTAACTGTAATGAAACTTTTGTGTCTCAGGAGCGGGTAAATGATTCTCCCGAAGGCTCTCATGCTGAATATATGAATTTATCACAAAATTTCACTTTGCCAGACAAAACAATGGAACTTATAAAAACATTATTCCCACAAATAATTTCTGAAACAATTCAGAATCCTGAGTATGTTTCCAGTGATATCGTTCCTGGTAAGATTTATCTTTGTTATGATAACGTAATGTCAGTTGATGGCAGCAGATATGATATTGAATTTGATCCCGAGACTTACGATATTACATACTGTGGTATTGTGTCGGCTATAAAATACAAAAAAGCTGAAAAAAATGTCTCATTTGATGGTGCAAAGGAAATTGCATCAGATTTCCTGAAAGTTCTGGTTTCTAACAGTTCTGAAAATTACCTTGAAGGTTACCTTAACAGCTCGGTTTATGAATATTATACTGATGCCCAAAGAAATGATACTGCCTGCGGAATTGGCTTAACGTACACAAGAGTTATCAGGGGTGTTAGATGTTTTGAAAGCTCTATACAAATGGAAGTAGATTCTATCACAGGTAATGTTGTAATTTTTTATGAATATTGGCCTGATTTGGCTAATTATGAGTTTTCATCTTCAAATCCTGACTATTCACTTGCGTATGCTAAGGAACTTTCTGAGTCAACCATTAATGAAAAATATCCTGCTCAAATTAAAAGTTATGAATATAAGCCTTTTCATGGAGGTTCAAATGAAATTGAGCCTTTGTGGTATGATGACGAACTTCCTTTGAAGTATGAAAAAGGAAAGCCAATAGATCTTGTATGGGTATTTTATTTAAAAGTAAATTCTAATCCCGGATATAAATCTGAGAACAGTTGGAATGTAGATGAAATAAGTGCTCATTCAGGTGAGATATACAACCTGTTCTATAAAGATATCAAGATCTTTGATGGGGAAAAGTATGGAATCAGCTTGTAATCAAGTATTTTTCGTTAATATTGTTAAATGTGGATAAATCATGATAGAAACAGTAGACCTGACTAAAGAGTACAACGGTGTAAAGGCAGTAGACAATTTAAACCTTAAAGTTGACGAAGGAGAAATATTCGGATTTTTAGGCCCGAACGGTGCGGGCAAAAGTACAACCATTCTGATGCTCACCGGAATGATTGAGCCTACATCAGGAGTATGCACTGTCGACGGGGTGGATGTTGCAAGAAATCCACTGAAAGCAAAAGAGTTAATCGGCTACCTTCCGGAAGACGTCGGATTTTACGGCAACCTTACCGCCGGGCAGAACCTCGATTATTTCGGGCAGTTTTACGGCATGAGCAGTGAAGAAAGAAAGGACCGTATCGAATATCTTCTGGACCTTGTAAGGCTTAACGGAGTAACCCAGACAGTCGGGGGCTATTCCCGCGGAATGAACCAGCGCCTTGGTCTTGCGCAGGCTCTTTTAAACGATCCAAAGGTTGTAATTCTCGATGAACCGACTGCAAATCTCGATCCTGAAGGAGTGGCGCAGTTCAGGAATATAATAAGACACCTGTCTGAAGAAGGAAAGACCATCTTTATCTGCTCCCATATTCTCTCTGAGATAAGGCAGCTCTGCAAAACCGTAGGTATTCTGTCCCAGGGAAAACTCGTTGCACGGGGGACTGTTTTGGATGTAGAAAATCAGCTTATATCCTTAAGCAACTCGACAATGAAAATAATCATAGAAACGGAAGGAAAAATTCCTGAGATTAAGCATCCTGATATTATCGATATGAAAATAACGGAAAACCGGGCCGAAATTACTGTAAATAAAGATATCCGGCGGGAAATATCTTCCCAGCTAAAGGATTCGTGCCCTGAAATTCTTGAAATGTATCTTCAAAAACCTGAACTTGAAGAGCTGTTCCTGAAAGTCTACAAGAGGGAATAACATGCAGTTGAACAGGCTCTTTGTAGTGGGGAAAAAGGAATTTTTTGATCATATCACAGGCAAAAAATTTTTAATTCTGCTTTTGATGCTTGGTCTGGTAGTTGGGGTAGGGACAATTCATGGTATTACAAGTTATAACGAGAACCTTGATCAATACAAATCTGGATATTTTTTTGGAGATCAGCCATCTCCGGTCAATGTATTTGTCAAAATTGTAGATACTATAGGTTATTACGGATTCGGAGCAATTATTGGAATAGCACTTGGATTTGATCTGATTTCAGGTGAAAGGGAGGGAAAGTCCTTAAAATCCCTTTTATCCCATCCTGTCTACCGTGACGAGATAATAAACGGAAAAGCACTTGGAGGAATTCTTGCACTTTTCATCGCAACCGTGGCGGTATTTTTTTTGGCGTATGCTATTCTTCTGATGGATGGAATTGTTCCTGACTTTAACGGAACTGAACGTATCGTTGTTATGGTGCTCTTTACTCTTTTTTACCTCATTGGAAATTTTTCCCTTGCTCTTATGGCTTCAGTCATTGCCAAAAACAGCAGTTCAGCACTGATAATCTCGATGCTGATACTTTTCGTACTTGCTTTTCTTCTTCCTTATGCGGGTACAAATGTTGTCAGTTATGTTGTTTTGGGAGAAGAACCTGCAACTTTGTATTCTGAGGACGAATCCTCAATGTCATATGAGGAGATTGAATGGCATGACAACCAGATTCGTGATTATGAGAAAAACAGTCTGTTTATACATGATGTTCTTAGTTTGTTCTCTATTAGTCTGGATTATTCTAATATTTGCTATCAACTGACAGAGCCCCAGGATTATATTTCAAATAGCTACGAAGAAGATTCCAGTAGAGTAACAGGAGATATTCCGATAATGAATTCTTTAAGCAGCTCCCTGGCAAACATAATTTTTCTGTTAGTATATCCGTTTGTGTTTTTTGGAATAGCCTATGTTAAATTTATGAGAACGGATTTGAGGTAACAAAGGGAGGTGAAAAATATGTCAATAGAAAGGGTTTTAATCGTCGGGAAAAAAGAATTTGCAGATATTATTACAGGCAGAAGATTTTTTGCCCTTCTCGTAATGCTTTTGATAATCACCGGGACATGCGTAATTAGTGAATCAGTGGGCTATTATGATGAACTTAAAGCTTATTCAAGTTCCGGAAGCACGGTTATGGATGAAAGCGGAGCAATCCACTATGGCGAAGCAGCATACAAACCTTCGGCAATAAACCTGTTTTTTGGTATTGCTAATGCTCTGACATCCTATATTTTCGGTCCTTTGATTGCAATAGCAATGGGTTTTGATGCCATTACAAGAGAGAGGGAAACAGGGTCTATAAAGTCAGTCCTTTCGCATCCTCTCTACAGGGATGAACTGATTAACGGAAAAGCGCTTGGAGGCATCCTGTCCATAGGAGTTGCAACGGCGGTTGTTTTTATTCTCACGTTTTCAATTCTTCTGGTAATGGGAATTGTTCCTTCATTTTCTGAATCGGGTTCATTAATTGTATTATTTATATTTACACTCTTTTACCTTGCAGGAGTTTACTCTATGTCTTTGATGGCGTCGGTATTCTCAAAAAAAGGCAAAACAGCACTTGTATATTCATTGGTTTTGTTCTTGGCATTTTCATATATGGCGCCTGCACTGGGCCCGTCAGTAATAAGTACAATTCTTGGACCTGAACCGGACAGCATTTATACTGCGAATTATTATGACAACGAGGAGCTCCTGCAGGAAGTAAATAATTATTATTCTGCTGAAACTGCTATGAAGGGGATTGTTTTACAGCTTTCGATGAGTACTAATTACCAGTATATAGGTTCTGGGGTGACTAAAACCACTTTGTTCTGGAATATGAATACTGCCGGAGCCCATGATCAGTATGGTATGTTGGATTACTCATCTATGGGAATAGGTTTGAGTGATGTTCTTGAAAAGGTCTGGGGGAATATAATTTTTCTTTTTGTGTATCCGGTTGTTTTCTTTGGGATAGCCTATGTGAAGTTTATGAGAATGGATTTGAGATAATATATATAAATCTTTTTTTTGTTTTGTCAAGCTAATCACTTTGATAAAATATTAAAAAGTAATAATAATTATATATATCATATTTCTTTATAAATATTTTAATTGTTCACGCTATAAGCCTTTTAAATCAATAATGCAATTAATTTTAGAAATAACAGTTTTGAATATATTTTGGATTCTCTTCCTGTGGTCTCTGCCAGTTTTTTGCCGTCTTTACTGCGATTTCATATGATCTCACCATAGCAGAGTGTTTTTGGAGTCCTGAAGTATTTTTTATCTTTATCTTCTTTCGATATAGTTAAATGTCTTTCTCAATACAAAAAAACGTGTAGAGAGTTGTGCAAAAAAAGGTTTAAATGAATACTCTAAAGGTATATCCGGGGACAACGGGAGAGAAAAATAATGGCCGCAGACCTGACATTTTTTGTCCTGTTGCCTGAAGAAAAGAACGAAATTCCATAAAAAGCCAAAGTATTCAGATTGCAATTTCATCCTTTCCTTCTGTCTTCAATGGAGATACCCTTTCCATCGAAAGACACCATAAAAGGGGGGGCTTAAAAGAACTGCGAATCTTTAAGACTTTTGAAGAGAGTCTGAAATGAAAGTTTATGCAGTCTGCGTGAAATCATCCGGATTTAAACGCCCCTTTTAAAATTGCATGATCACCAGAAACACAAGATAACCTTCCGTTGCGTGATTAATGATAAAAAAGATTTCATCATGCAGATATCAGCATCAAATCAATACCGCAGGTTATGGAAATACTGTCAAAACAGCCCGCTTATGAAAGGCTGCTCCGGTATTCCTGATTTCCATGTCGTTCTGCCGTGAGCTCATAATCAGAATATTGATCTTTTCCATAAAAGCTTCCGGCAGGATGGACACGGGCAAATGATGCCCGGTGGATATTGTCAGCTTGAATGTATCTGCTGTCTGGCAAGGTCACGCCTAAACAGGCAATGCGGGGGCAGATAGTCGCCCCCTTGTGCAATTGAAAAACTGCAACTGAGGTATGATTATGTTTACCGAATTTAAAAGAGGCATTCCGGCAATAATTGTATTTGCCGCAGGCGGCGTTTTGTATGGAGCTTTTGTCGCCGGCAGTTTTTGTCATGCCGTGAATTTGCCTGAATCATCAAATTTTCTTTCAAATAGTGCCTTTGAATCTTATCTTTTTTATATGGCTGAAGCGGTTTCAGGAATAATTCCGGAATGTGCCAGGTGTTGCAACTGTATTCATGGTTCATTTTTTTTGGGATCTGATCTGCTTTGTAACCCGGCTTTGTCTTCAGGATTTTTCTTTCCATTTGTCGTTTTTCCGTGTTTAAGGGTGAAAAATACCGGCTGGAAAAATATTCCTGACAATGATAAGAGAACGGATGTCTACAATTATATAAAGGAAAACCCGGGCATATATTTCAGCGAAATATACCGTGTATCGGGGCTGAACAAAGGCACTGTGGAGTATCACTTAAAAGTGCTTGAGTCCGAGGGACTTATAAATACTCTTAGTGCAAACGGCAGACTTCATTATTTCGCCAGCAATTCCAGTTATTCAAAAGATGAAAAAAATCTAATTCTGATACTAAAAAACGGTATCCTCAGAAGTATTCTCGAGGTAATCTATAGAAACCCTGGCATCAACAACAAAGGAATTGCCGAAGATTTGGGGTATTCGGAATCTACTGTCAGCAGGCATCTCAACTGCCTTAAGGACTGCGGGATAGTCAGGCCGCACACCAGTGGATGGTTTGTTATGTACGATATTGACGATGAATACCATGAAAGGATAAAACAGTTTTTTTATTCAGAGTCTTTCAGCTCTTTGGACAATGATAAAAAACTAAATTACTGAAAAAACAATTACTTAATAAAAAAACCACAAAATAGAGTAACTGAATAAACAGTCAAAGGTCAAAGAAACTGCGCATTGCAAAATTTTCTCCACCCTATTTTTTGAGCATATAAAATTCAGGGAAATAATGCATGAATTCCTTAAATCTCCTGGGAATATCATTTTTTTGAGTAAATATTTTTAAAAGATTTTCAGGCGTTTTTTCCGGTATATATCGTTTATGGGACAAAGTGCGAATTAATTCGCATTTTGTCTTAGAAATAATATATATATCCAAATTATATTGCTAGTTTGAGGATAACCCCGAATGATTTGCCGTCAGATATAAATGGTCCTGGTAAAAACCCGGAAAAATTATTCAGATATTCTGACCTGAAAAATCTTTCAGGTGCATTGATTTGAAAAATTTCCGGTTGCCTGCCATTTATCTCAGGTATAATATGAATTCCCGTGTTCTCTTCACAAAAAAAGAAAAGTATAAAAATTTGACAGGGGGTAAAAAATGAAAAACCCAGGTTTTGGAAAAGTGGCACTAACGTGCCTGGTACTGCTTGCGGCAGCAGCGGTATTTGCATCGCCAGTGAGTGCACATACTCATACAACACATTGGGGGGCATATGACGTAACATCAGAAGGAGACTGGATCAGCAGTAGTTCCAATGACTGTTTCCAGGCTCTTGGAAAAGTAGAGCATATCAATGGAAATGATGTAAATGAAATTGATATAACTCTTGAAGTTAAAGGGCACCTTCATATGCCTTTTGGACCATGGTCAAAAAAAGTTTACAACAGCTGGGTGGCAAGTAACGGTTATAGGACTTATGAGTACTTTGACCACCCTAGGCAAAAACACTCTATCAGAACATCATTTACGGCTTCTGACGGAGGATATGGTTATTCTGTATGCACAATATAAACGCATGAAAATTTAATGTACCGGACTTTTTATGTCCGGTCATTTTTTTAAATTAGATTAACTTTCTATACTACTCAAATTTTAAGTTTTAATCAATTTGCACTTTGTCAGAGAAATAAAATATATTATTGAATTTTATATCTAAATGTGGTAAAATGAGTTATTCTAATATGAGAATGAAGGAAAAAAACATTTTTATATCTGTGGTTTTGGCTTTATTTCTTATTATAATAGCAGTACTGGTTTCAGGATGCACCTCTGCAGAGGATAGTAAACCTGCAACAGAAACACAGGCAATTCAGTCCACTGAAGAAGTGAGTTCTGCAAATGATACAGAAAGTTCGTCCCTGAAAGTTCCCTGGCCTCAGGAACCCTGGCCTCCTCTGGATGAAAATCCGGTTCCGCCTTCGTACAGTGGTGAAAAAATGGATTCGGCAGTTAAAGAAGCGAAACAGGAAATAATGAGGCTTTTTCCGGATATCGATGAAAGTACTCTTGATAACGTTTCATGGGGGTATAATGGCTATAATAGTTACCAGATGCCTGTTTTAGTATTTAGTAATGTTATGGAGCCATACGGCGGAAAGGATACTGCTGTTGAGATTCGGTATGACCCTGAAAGAAAGATAGTGTGTTCGTATACGCTTCAGAACGGAGTTTTTTGTCAGGATAGTGACAAGACTATTATATCCCGGGACGAAGCCAAAGAGCATGCACTTGAATTTTACAAAAAAGCTAATGCTAATGAGTATGAGTATCACAAAGACGACTTTGTAACTGTATTCAACGACGAAAATGACCCCCAGCTTTATGATGCGGATATTACCACGAAGTATAAAGGGATAATCTATTCTTTCGATAATTCAGGTGTCGGTTATGACCTTAGGTATGACAGAGTATGGAACTATTACAATGGTCAGGGAAGTCACGATATTATGTCGCAGATAACTACTTTGTCGCCTACACCTGATATTACAATTGACGAAGCCAAAGAGATTCTTGAAAAATATCTCAAGGATAAAAATGACGGTGAAGAAGTTTCTATTGAATATTGCCCACGTTATGAATATGATTCTTTTCCTAATCTCATGTGGGACGACAATACTGTTATGGATAATTGTTTGGAAGACGGCTATATTGTCAGGCCTTTCAAACTGGTCTGGGAACTTCCATATACGACCTCTAATGGGAGAATGCATTATGGAATAATTGACGCTCATACCGGTGATGTTCTTTATGTGCTGTGAATTGTTAGAATCACAATACTTTTTTTAGAAAAATCGATCAGTTCGTACTTTGTCCGATAAAGTGGATATATTATAAAATTATATTTTTTCTGCGATTATTTGAGTCAGATGTGAATATATCATGGAAAAATCAGAATTGATGCACATTTTACTTTTATTGGTGTCTATTGTGGGAATTGTATTTGTTGGAGGATGTACATCCACGGTAGACAACAACAGTCCTACAACAGAAACACCAACAGTTCAGTCAACAGATGAACTGAGTCCTGCTAATTATACGGGAAGTCCCTCTTTGATGAAAGTCACTTGGCCCCAAGATGAGAATACTGCTTTAACTTACAGTGATGAAGAAAAGCAGTCTCTTATTAATGAAGCAAAACAGGAGATATTAAGATTACTGCCAGATGTTGATAAAAATACTCTTGATAATGTTTCTTGGGAAAGCCAATAATTATAATACTTATTTATCTCCAGTTATTGTATTCTCGGGAGTTCTGGAAAATTATGGTGCAGGAAAGAGAACTGTTGAAATAAATTATGATCCTGAGAGAAAAATGATCTGCAAGTATGTACCTGGCGGTGGTACGTTTTGGAGGGCTGGTGGTGAGATTGTTGTATCAGAGGAAGAGGCCAAAGAACGTGCAGTTGAGTTTTATAAAAAATTTATTGGAGATGAATACAATGATCATGAAAATGACATTATAAGTGTACGTGATTACGGTGATATAAGTAAGGTATTTTGTTACGTAGATATAAATACGGTCTATAAAGGAGTAGTTTATTCGTATGACAGCACAAGAGTAGTATATGGCATGAGGTATGACAGGGTCAGGGATTACATAAATCATCAGGGAAATTATGATATCATGTCACAGATTACTACATTGTCACCGAATCCCGGTGTTACAATTGAAGAAGCAAAACAGATCCTTAAAGATTACTCTGATGTTGATATTCAGGATGGTTACGTAAGAAGCCCTTTGAGACTTGTCTGGGAACTCCCGTTTATTAAAAAAGACGACAATAAAATGCATTATATAACAATTGATGCCCATACCGGTGAAATTATTTTTTACGAATAAGACAATATTTCTATGAAAATGAAAATCCAGCTGATCTTTCATATTTTTTAAAGAATTTAATCAGTTCGCATTCTGTCAGATAAATCGTATGTATCATGGAGTTGTATTCTCATATAAATAATCCTGAATAAGAAGTGAAAAACACCATGACTAAATCAAAACTAATTTTTCTTTTCTTTTTGTCCTCACTTGTTGTTGGACTGATTTTTACTTCAGGATGCACCTCTGCAGAGGATAGTAAACCTGCAACAGAAACACAGGCAATTCAGTCCACTGAAGAAGTGAGTTCTGCAAATGATACAGAAAGTTCGTCCCTGAAAGTTCCCTGGCCTCAGGATGAAAATCCGGTTCCGCCTTCGTACAGTGATGAAGAAATGGATTCGGCAGTTAAAGAAGCGAAACAGGAAATAATGAGACTTTTTCCGGATATCGATGAAAGTACTCTTGATAACGTTTCATGGGGGCATAATGCCTATAATAGTTACTATATCCCTGTTTTAGTATTTAGTAATGTTATGGAGCCATACGGCGGAAAGGATACTGCTGTTGAGATTCGGTATGACCCTGAAAGAAAGATAGTGTGTTCGTATACGCTTCAGAACGGAGTTTTTTGTCAGGATAGTGACAAGACTATTATATCCCGTGACGAAGCCAAAGAGCATGCACTTGAATTTTACAAAAAAGCTAATGCTAATGAGTATGAGTATCACAAAGACGACTTTGTAACTGTATTCAACGACGAAAATGACCCCCAGCTTTATGATGCGGATATTATCACGAAGTATAAAGGGATAATCTATTCTTCCGATAGTGCAGATGTCGGTTATGACCTTAGGTATGACAGAGTATGGGACTATTACAATGGTCAGGGAAGTCACGATATTATGTCGCAGATAACTACTTTGTCGCCTACACCTGATATTACAATTGACGAAGCCAAAGAGATTCTTGAAAAATATCTCAAGGATAAAAATGACGGTGAAGAAGTTTCTATTGAATATTGCCCACGTTATGAATATGATTCTTTTCCTAATCTCATGTGGGACGATAATACTGTTATGGATAATTGTTTTGAAGACGGCTATATTGTCAGGCCTTTCAAACTGGTCTGGGAACTTCCATATACGACCTCTAATGGGAGAATGCATTATGGAATAATTGATGCTCATACCGGTGATGTTCTTTATGTGCAGTGAATTGTTAGAATCATAATACTTTTTTTAGAAAAATCGATCAGTTCGTACTTTGTCCGAGAAATTGTATATAAGATTGAGTTATACATTTCCCTGAATTAAACCCAGATTATCATGACGGGGCAATTCAGAGGATAATTTCAAATATTACGGCAGGCTCATGCATCCGGCTGTTTACTGTTAGTTATTCATGCAGGAAAATACAGGGAATTGAGTGAGATCTAATGATAAAAACAGAAAATTTGACCAAAGAATATAACGGAAAAAAAGCTGTTGACAATTTAAACCTTGAGGTTGGCGACGGAGAGGTTTTCGGCTTTCTGGGCCCTAACGGTGCCGGAAAGAGCACAACAATCCTGATGCTTGCCGGAATGATTGAGCCTACCTCCGGGAGCTGCACGGTTGACGGTATCAATGTCGCCTTAGACCCGCTTAAGGGAAAGGAGATTTTAGGTTATCTTCCGGAAGACGTCGGTTTCTACAGAAATCTGACGGGGTATGAAAATCTCGATTACCTGGGAAAGTTCTACCCTATTACGAAAAGTGAAAGGGAGGAGAGAATCGAGACCCTTTTAAAGAGTGTGAGGCTAAACGACGTCCCGCAGAAGGTAGGCGAATACTCCCGCGGAATGAACCAGAGACTTGGACTTGCACTGGCCCTTTTAAACGACCCGAAAGTAATAATTCTTGACGAACCGACTGCAAACCTTGACCCTGAGGGTGTGTTAAGATACCGTGAAATCATAAAAGAGCTTGAAAAAGAAAAAAAAACGATTCTTATCTGCTCGCATGTCTTATCGGAAGTAAGGGCAGTCTGCAACACTCTCGGTATAATTTCTCAGGGAAAGCTTGTTGCAAGAGGGTCTGTTGAGGAGGTCGAGGACGAACTGATTGTACAGAGCAATACCCCTCAGAAAGTTGTAATAAAATCAATCAATCCTGACGTATACGGTTTTGTTGAATCAATCTCAAATCCTGAAATCCTCGGTGTCGACAGGACTGAAAACGGCGTTGAAATCCGGGTTAAAAAGGATATCAGAGAGGAGATAGCAAAAGAGCTTGACGGGAACTACTGCGGTATAACCGAGATGTACCTTGACAGACCGGGCCTTGAGGATTTGTTCCTGAAAGTCTACAGGAGGGAATAAATAGTGGATTTTCACCGCCTTAAGGTAATATCCCAAAAGGAATTTTCAGATCACATAAAAAGCAGGCGTTTTTTGTTTCTTCTGGTTATCTTTTGTCTTGTTCTTGGAATTGAGGCGACAAGTGGTGTCAGCTCATACAACACGGCGCTTGAGAATTACAAAAACGGGGATTCAATGGAGATTTACCAGCCTTCAGCAGTAGAGGTTTTTTCGGACATAGTAAATTCTGTGGGAGGAAACGGTCTTGGAGTTATAATCGGGCTTGCCCTGGGTTTTGACCTGATATCAGGTGAAAGAGAGAAGAGGTCGCTGAAGACAATTCTTTCAAGGCCCGTCTATCGTGACGAACTTATAAACGGCAAGGCACTTGGAGGGCTTTTTGCAATTGCGATAATTACGTTAATCAGCTTTATAGTAGTGTTTTCAGTGATGCTGATAATGGGAATCGTCCCGGATTTGGATGGTATTGCAGGAATTGGCATAATCTGGGTTTTGACTTTCCTTTTCATATCTGCTTTTTTTTCTCTTTCCCTTATGACTTCAGTAATTGCAAATACCAACAGTGGTTCTTTGCTGCTTTCTCTTGTAATAATTTTTATTTTGCTTCTTATCATTCCTATTGGAGGCGGAGAAATAGTAAGCCATTTACTGTTAGGACAGCCCCCGCAGGAACCTCCTTTCGGCTCAGTGTCCGATTCACAGTATTCAGAGTATCTGGAGCAGTCAGATGAGTACCATAAAGGAATCGAAGCCGTCAATGATTTTTTTGATGATTTTTCAATGAAAAGTGTTTATAATGACATAAGTATTCCTATCACATCACCTTCCAATTATGTGATGGGTAAAGTGGGATTTAGTGCGTTTTGTTCAGATCCTGATATTGCAGATTCCATTGAAAAGCCGGATTTCTGGACTGTAATTGAGGATAAATGGATAAAGATTATCGTATTTTTAATGTGGCCTGTTTTGTTCTTTGGAATTGCCTATGTTAAATTTATGAGGTCTGATTTGAGATAGGAGGACTTTTCTTATGGATTTTAGCAGGATTTTAAATATAGCCGGAAAAGAAGTACGCGATCATATAACCAGTTCACGCTTTATCGTCCTTTTATTTCTGATGATGACACTCTGTGCCGTGTACATGCTGAGAGATACCTGGGTTTATTTTGATGAGATTAGACAGTACAGCATTGATTCTTATTACCCTCTTGACTATCTTCCGTATAGTCTGAGCATATTCGAAGGTATCAGGGGAGCAATTGGCGGAAGTTCTATATTCGGGTCGATTATCGCGATAGCGCTTGGTTTTGATTTAATCACAAAAGAGCGTGAATCAGGTTCCATTAAAGCAATACTTTCGGTACCAATTTACAGGGACGAACTAATAAACGGCAAGGCACTTGGCGGAATTATTGTCCTTGTAGTTGCAACAACGATAGTTTTTGTGCTTGCTTTCGGAATTCTCCTTATATATTCAATAGTTCCTGAAATCTATGAACTAAGCTATATTTTCATGTTCTGGTTTTTCACGGTTCTGTATCTGTCGGGGATTTTTATAATGTCACTTATGCTGTCGACTTTTGCGAAATCAAGCGGGATGTCCCTGATAGCTTCACTTCTGGCACTGCTTATTCTTACAAGTGTCATATATACCGTCGGAAGCTCTCTGCCGGATTTTGTTCTCGGTCCTGACCCATCTGAAGAATACCAGAGCATGGAGGATTATGATCCTGATGCCTATTATGAACTGTCATCTGATTATTCCGCAAAAAAGGACATGATTATGGATATTACTGATTATTTCAGCCTGAATACAAATTATTTCATGATTGCAAAAGTTCTTACAAGACCACAGGATTCAAGGGAGAAATCTCCTGACTACTTCTCAACAGATGCGCAGGAATATGACCGGACGCTTCCGCCTGTCGGAGAAGCCCTCTCGTCTATGTGGGGTTACATCCTCTTTCTTATCGCGTACCCTGTTGTCTTCTTCGGAATCGCCTACGTGAAGTTTATGAGGCTTGATCTGAGGTGATTTTTCAAAATATTTTTTCAGGAGAAATAACGTGTAGAGGATTGTGGCGTAAGAAGTTTTGTCTTTTAATTTAAACCATATTTTCTGACTAGAAAAAAAGTTTTTAAAGCTTTTTAATCGGGAACTCGAAGTGAAATATTGGTTCATTGTTGTAAGTGGGAATAAATATGCTTGAATTAAAGGGAATTATACGAAAATTAGAGTTTGCCGTAATAATTGCAGTGATTCTGTTCTCATGCTTTTTTGCAGGTTGTGTAGACTCTTCAGGTAATGGGAATAATATTGGTGTTGATGATTCTGTTAACTGTAACGAAACTTTTGTGTCTCAGGAGCGGATAAACGATTCTCCCGAAGGCTCTCATGCTGAATATATGAATTTATCACAAAATTTTACTTTGCCTGACAAGACAAAAAGTCTTATTAAAGCACTTTTTCCAAAAATAATGGTTGGAACAATACAGAATCCAAAATATATTTCAAGTGCTGTCGTTCCAGATAAAAAGTATCTCTATTACAGTAATGTTGATTCAACGGATGATATGTCATATGAAATTGAATTTGATCCTAACACATATGACATTATATTTTGCAGTCTCATGTATTCACAGAAATCTAAAAAAGCTGAAAAAAAGATATCATTTGATGATGCAAAGAAAATATCATCAGATTTCCTGAAAGTGCTTGTTTCAAACAGCTCTGAGAATTACCTTGATGGTTATCTTAACAGCTCAGTTTACATTAATTACTTCAATACTGAAAGTAATGACAACAGTACTGCCTGTGGAGTTGATTTAACATATAATAGGGTTATCAACGGAGTTAGTTGTTTTGAGAGTACTATACAGATTGAAGTTGATTCTGTTACCGGGGATGTTATAAGCTTCTATGAATACTGGCCTGATCTGAGTGAATATAAATTTTCATCTCCTAATCCTGACTATTCACTTGAATATTCACAAGGACTTGCAGAGTCAACTATAAACGAAAAATATCCTGGCGAAGTTAAAAGTTATGGATATAAATCCGTTAATGGCAGTTCCGATGATATCAAACCATTGTGGTTTGACGATGAAATTCTTTTAAAATATGAAAAGGATAAGCCGATTGACTTAGTCTGGGTATTTTACCTGATTCCTGATTTAAATGCCGGATATTCTTGTGGCCAGAATCAGTACTTAGAGGAGATAAGCGCTCATACTGGTGAAATATATGCCTTATATTATAACGATATCCATATTTACTTTGGGGATAAATATTGGTCAAATTATTGATGGTAATATATATAATTTAATATTTTACGGAAGGTAAAAATGATAGAAACTATAGACCTGACGAAAGAGTACAACGGTGTAAAGGCTGTAGACAATTTAAACCTTAAAGTTGACGAAGGAGAAATATTCGGATTTTTAGGCCCGAACGGTGCGGGCAAAAGTACAACCATTCTGATGCTCACCGGAATGATTGAACCTACATCAGGAGTATGCACTGTCGACGGGGTGGATGTTGCAAGAAATCCACTGAAAGCAAAAGAGTTAATCGGCTACCTTCCGGAAGACGTCGGATTTTACGGCAACCTTACCGCCGGGCAGAACCTCGACTATTTCGGGCAGTTTTACGGCATGAATAGTAAAGAAAGAAAAGACCGTATCGAATATCTTCTGAACCTTGTAAGGCTTAACGGAGTAACCCAGACAGTCGGGGGCTATTCCCGCGGAATGAACCAGCGCCTTGGTCTTGCGCAGGCTCTTTTAAACGAT